>JAYTGQ010001007.1:0-1000 GCA_043733345.1 Schlesneria sp. | reverse complement strand
AGTTCGAGTTCGATCACCCAGCGGCAGCGATATATACCTCACGCGGCGCAGATATATACCTCACGCGGCACAAAGTGAGAGGTTTCCGAGCGGGGCGGCGTCAGCCCAATGGCACTGACTTTACCTCAGTAACCCGCCGCGTAAGCGAGGGAAACAAGGGGAAACGTCTCATTTCATCGCCCTCGCTCACGCTGCGGGTTAGTAAAGTAAGTGCCATTGGGCTGACGCCGCCCCGCTCAGAGGTCTCATCACTGACCGCGCGAGGTATAACTTGGAGATCTCGTCGTGAGTATCTGATTTATCATCGAGCAGTGATGTCACGACGACCAGCGACTCGGTGCGGAAGCCGGGGACGTTGACCCGCACGTCGATCTCGCCACCCGAAGCGGCAATCGGCGTCACCCACGACTCAAACCGAAATCATTTGGGTGTAACCGGCGTTCCGGGGTTGGTCGTCGAGGGATTGTGTGACAAGAAGCGCCTTCTTGGGGAAGACACGAGTGTGGAATGAGTCCGCGTGGTTCCTAGCAAGGAGGCTTGGGAATGGTGGCGAATACTCGGGTGGAACTCCATGTGGATGGGATCGCGGGCGAGTTGCGGGAGGCGGCGCGGTGGTTGGTCGGCGCGGCCGAGACGGGAGTGGCGGCTCATCACGTCGAGCGGGGGTTGTTTCGGAAGACGCTGGAAATGGGGCGGCAGATGTTCGGAGCGTTTCTGGAGAGGGTGGGCACCGGCGACTTGGGTGAGACCACCGAACTGCCCGACGGTCGCGTCGTGCGGCGGTTGGGTGAGCCGCGTGTGCGGCAGTTGACCACGGTCTTCGGGCGGTTCGCGGTGACGCGCTGCATGCACGGGACTGACGAGCGCCAGGCGTTCGCACTCGTGCCGACCGACTCACGACTGCAACTGCCGCGGGGAACGTGTTGTATCTGTTGCAGGAATGGGACCAGTTACGGGGGATCGACCAGGCCTTCAGCGTGGCGCGGGACACGTTGAACAC
>JAYTGQ010001006.1:0-1000 GCA_043733345.1 Schlesneria sp. | reverse complement strand
TTCGTCTTCATCATTCTGCCCTCAATTGTTCTGCGAAAGAGTTTGGCAGAACGATGGGGGCAGAATGATGGAAGAAGAGAGGAGTCGCTAGTGCGTCTTCATGCCTTGAAACGTAGGTTGTGAGCGGCAAGGCGCTAGCCGCCGGTCTTGGATAATCACCGGCAGCTAACGCCTTGCCGCTCACAGACACACACCACAGCAACCCCAATTTGAAGCCTTGAAATCGCACTAAGAATTGGCCAGTGTCTGCATCGTCTCGACCGTGCGGGCTAGTTCCTCGACGAGGGGCTGGGAGACTCGCAGACGTTGGTACTCGGCGAGGATCGTTGTGTAGTACCAGAGCGTGCCGTCGTGTCCGCCGGTGAACTTGGTCCAGACGAGATCGCCCTGCGTGCGGAGGTCAGCGACGATGCAGCGGGCGTTGTGCAGTTTGTCGCAGCAGGAGACGAGTCTGGCCGATGCGGAGGCACTCGCCAGATGAGCGATGTAGGCTTCCTTGCGGGCTCGCCACGGTGGCTTCGGCGTGATGTCGGTGTCGGTGCAGTCGAGCACGATTTCGGCCACGCGGTCTCCAAATCGTTGCCGCAAACTCGCGAGTCGGGGCTGACCGCCGGCGTCTTCGACCGCATCATGCAGCAGCGCGGCGATGGCTTCGTCCTCGTCTCCACCGTGTTCGAGGACCAGACTCGTGACGGCCAGCAGGTGCGAGACGTAAGGGATCTCGGTCCCCTTCCGAACTTGGTCAGAATGCGCGATCGAGGCATAGGTCATCGCCTGTGCGAAGCGAGGAGTGAGCGTCATGCAAGCGGTCCTTGATGGAAGTGAGTTCAGTCGTGGAGTGCAGCATCACGGGCAGAACGAATCTCGCCAAGCCGGTCTGCTGAAGCCACTCCCAGTGGCTGGCACGAAACCGCCAGCGTCACTGCGAAATCAACCAATCCGACTCATTCTGCCGGGATGAAACCATACACGCGCTGCAGGTCCGTGAGTGACTCATGAA
>JAYTGQ010001005.1:0-1011 GCA_043733345.1 Schlesneria sp. | reverse complement strand
CATCCTCGAAGCCGCCGACGACGACGCGAACAAGTTGCTTTCTGACTCGTGGATCCTCGTCACTAACGACCAAGCTGTGGCGGGCAAGGCGGCCGAGTTCGCCGTCGCAGTGATCACGCCCATCGAGTTCGCGAAACTCATCGACGACTCACTCTTGTAGGGTGCTCTTCCTTTCGACCGAGCGGCGCCGGCGTCGAAAAGAGGAAAATCCGGAGGGGTGCGGAGGAAAACGTATTTGAGCCGGAGAAAAGGCCCCTGCGTTTCCGGGCCAGCAGAGGTTCTTAGTTCAGCCCACAAAGGGGTCGTCCTAAAAACCGTCCCAAGTACTAACCACGAAATCCCTTCCAATCATCAGCGGGAGGGATTTTGTGATTTCCGAGCTTCTTAGGTAGCACATTTGCCGATCTGCCAGAGGCTTCGATGGCCCGAAGCTGCTCAACGACGAAACGCGCCCGTTTCGGGGCGCGTCGGATCAATCTGTCCTGCGGTGTAAATTGCGTGTCTGGCTCGGCGAGCGTCTAAGTTCTCAGCGGAGATGCCAGCGTGCCCAGATGATACTGCAGCAGGATCGGGCCTTTCGGCAGCGAGCCGATGTAGTTGTTGACGCTTACGCGGTCTCGCCTGCGGCCCTTGATTTCGTTCTGAGGGTCGGATGATTTCCCGCTTTGTTCCGCGGCCCTTTCCTCCTTGATGAAGGAGGTAATCGTCCGGAGGTTGAACGTTGTGAGAAGGATGGCCACGAACACGGCGGCGGCGGCGAATCCGCGAACGCGACGGCGCGACGTTGAGTCGATGCTTTCCTGGCCGTCGTCTTTGGCGTTGCCGTTGAGTCCCTCAATGCTGTTGCGGGCGTGCTTGTGGAAGTCTTCCCACTCGTCGCTCTTGTACTGGAAACCTTGGCTTGTCCGAAGGTGAAGCGCCCCAGGTTTGGTGCCGCATCCTTTTGAGTTGAAGGATGTATGTCATGCCAAAGAAGATTAATCCTGCCCTTCGTGATCGGGCGGTGCGGCT
>JAYTGQ010001004.1:0-3003 GCA_043733345.1 Schlesneria sp. | reverse complement strand
CCCGGTTTGGATGACACAAACCGGGGCTAGCGCCCTGCGGCTGATCGGGACGTTATTGCGACCTCGTTCCTTAGAGCTTCACGCGAGTCCCTCGATTCATCCGACTCGTCCACTCGTCCGGTGGTATCACGCATGACACGTTCGTCCCCGCCGCAGCCAGCTCCGGCCGCGCAACCGGTTCAAGAGACCTCGATTGCTTCGATCGAAGGGGGACTGCGCTACCGCGGCTACGCGATCGACGAACTGGTCGAGCAATCGAACTTCCTCGAAGTGGCCGCGCTCATCGTTCACGGCGACCTGCCCACGCACGAGCAACTGGCCGACATGCAAGCCATCCTTTCCGAGGCCTCCGTTCTCGAAGCCGATCTGCTCGGATGGATCGAACGCATCCCCCTCAATGTTCCGGCGATTGACGTGCTGAGAACCGGCGTCAATCTGATCGCGCTCTCCGAGGTCGGTGACGACGAATCGCAGCCGACGGCCACTTGGGATGCCCTCCAACGACTGCTCGCCCAACTGCCGCTCGTGGTCTCGGCACGCAGTCGATTGGCACACGGGCTGGAGTTGCTGAAATCGCGCGATGACCTCTCTTATGCAGGCAATCTGCTCTGGCTGCTGACCGGCCGCGAGCCGACGCCCATCGCCGAGCGCGCCTGCAATGCGTTCCTGATTCTCTCCGCCGAACACGAGTTCGCGCCGTCCACGTTTGTCGCGCGCATCGTCGCGTCAACCCGCTCCGACTTTCACTCAGCGATCATCGCGGCGCTGTGTGCGATCAAGGGTGTGTGGCACGGCGGACCGAGCCGACAAGTCATCGACATCCTCGAAGCCGTCGGGACGCCCGAAGCGGCTCCGGCCATCGTTCAAGCCGTGCTGCGTCAGTACGAACGTCTCCCCGGTTTCTGGCATCGCGTCTATCGAACCAGTGACCCGCGCGCCGAACTTCTCTCGTCATTCTGTCGTGACTTGGCCGAAGAAACCGGGCATCAGAAGCTCGAACATGTCGCGGCGGCCATCGAAAGCGCCGTATGGGATGAACAGCAAATCCTGCCGAGCCTCGATTGGCCCGCCGCAAGACTGCTCCATTATCTCGGCCTTGATGCCGATCTCTTCGTACCGCTGTTCGTCATCAGCCGCATGGTCGGCTGGGCAGCCCACTTCATGGAACAACATCAGTCCCCGCAGCCGATCCGACCGCGCGGCACCTACGCCGGACAACTCGGCCGCGAGTTCGAGTCGCTCGATGAGCGGGGTTGAGTGGAGTTGATGGTCGAAGGTTGAGGGTTGATGGCCAGAAAAAAGGTGATCGCCCCAGCCTGTGTCCGACTCCACTTGCGTCCCGTCTGACCCTCAACCTTCAACCCTAGACCATCAACCTTCCATGCTTGCCTACCAACACTGCATCAACCCCCTCTGCGATGCGACGTTCGACGTGGCCGATGTGCTTACCTCGTGTCCCGATTGCGGCAACTTGCTCGACATCGAATACGAGTGGGACAAGCTCCCCGTTCCGAAGTCGATGCGCGACTTCGAGGCGCGCTGGTCGAACCGCCGCAACCCGCTCGACGTGAGCGGCGTCTGGCGGTTTCGCGATCTGCTGCCGTTCGCCCGCGACGAAGACATCGTCACGATTGGCGAAGGTCAGACGATCCTCCAACGTAGCGAAGCGGTCGGTCGGTACGTCGGCATGAACACGGCCGCGACCACCGGTGGACTGTACCTTCAGTATGAGGGCCTCAATCCTTCCGGCAGCTTCAAAGACAACGGCATGACGGCCGCATCGACTCACGCCCGCATGGTCGGTGCGAAGATGGCCGCGTGCGCCTCAACCGGCAACACGAGTGCCTCGCTCGCGATCTATGCCAGCACGACGCAGCTCTTCAAAGTCGTCGTCTTCGTCGGCAGTGGTAAGATCGCGTACGGCAAGCTCTCGCAGGCCCTCGACTACAACGCTCAAACATTGCAGGTGCTGGGCGACTTCGACGACGCACTCAATCGTGTGCGCGAAGTCTCAGGCGAACGCGGCATCTATCTCTGCAACAGCGTCAACCCGTTTAGGCTCGAAGGCCAGAAGACGATCATGTACCGCGTCTTGGAAAGCCTGAACTGGGAAGTCCCCGACTGGATCGTCGTCCCCGGCGGCAACCTCGGGAACTCGTCGGCGTTCGGCAAGGCGTTTGGCGAACTGATGCGGCTCGGCCTGATCGACCGCATCCCGCGTCTCGCCGTCATTAACGCAGCGGGAGCCAACACGCTGTACCAACTCGTCGAAGAGCGCAACGTCGCGTGGAACGCCGGTCAACCCGACGACGACATCATCGACACCTTCTTCGCCGACATGGACCGAGACAACCGCAAGGCTTCGACACTCGCCAGTGCCATCGAAATCAATCGGCCCGTCAACCTGAAGAAGTGCCTGCGAGCCATCGAACTCTGCGACGGCATCGTCCGCGATGTCACCGATCAGGAGATCCTCGACGCGAAGGCTCAAGTCGGTGCAGGCGGCTTCGGTTGCGAACCGGCCAGCGCCGCGAGCGTCGCCGGCGCGAAGAAGCTCCGCGCTGAAGGGATCATCGCGCCGAGTGACCGCGTGGTCTGCATCCTCACCGGCCACCAACTCAAAGACCCCGACGCGACCGTCGCCTATCACTCGGGCGACAAGGCTCTGTTTGAAGCCAAACTCGGCACCCGCGGCGTCGAAACCGCCGCCTACGCCAACAGCCCCACCGTCGTCGAAAACAACCTGCAAAAGATCATCGAGGCACTGAAGGCGTGACCCCATTGATACCTCTGATACCTCGCACGGTCGGTAATGAGACATCTGAGCGGGGCGGCGTCAGCCCCCCGGCGATCGCGCCGATCCAGTGCGGCAGCAGTGCGGCATCGGTGGGCACACCGCCCAGCGACGGGGCCGCGACGTTGTTGGCCAGCCCGCCGACGAGGTCCTCGGTCACCCGATAGCCGACCTGCGATGCGGTGGTGATCGTCCATGTGCCGTCGAGG
>JAYTGQ010001003.1:0-8260 GCA_043733345.1 Schlesneria sp. | reverse complement strand
GGCACTGACTTTACCTCAGTAACCCGCAGCGTAAGCGAGGGAAACAAGGGGAAACGCCTCATGTCATCGCCCTCGCTCACGCTGCGGGTTAGTAAAGTAAGTGCCGGGGGGCTGACGCCGCCCCGCTCAGAAATGTCCCACGTTGTCCCGCGCGAGGTATAAACGAACGAACTCCACGATCACTTCTTCCGGTCGAGATACGCCTCGCGCAACTCGGCCACCATTTCGGTCATCGTCTGCCAGCGGTCGCGCGGTTCGAGGGCCAGTCCCTGCATGATGGCGTCCGCCACGCGCGGGTCGATATCGGGAACGTGTCGGCGGATGTCATCCGGTGGCGAGTTGATGTGTTGGAGAACGGCGTCGAGAGTTTCGGCCGCCTCCCACGGGAGTCGCTTGGCGTACATCTCGTAGCAGGTGACCGCATACGAAAAGACATCGATCCGCTGGTCGGTGCGTTGCCGCTTGATGAGTTCTGGAGCCATGTAGTTCGCCGTGCCGGTGCGGTTGCCCGGCGCTTGGAACTCGGGAATGTTGGGAACGACCAAACCGAAGTCGATCAGTTTGATGGCGTATTCCTGATCGAGGATCACGTTGCGCGGGCAGATGTCGCGGTGAATCCAGTTCTGCTTGTGGAAGTACTCGATCGCCTCACCCAATTCGACGACCATTCGCAACCGGTTCCGCTTCATCACTTCGTTCTGGGCATCGACGAGGTAGCTGAGGCTGACACCCTCGACGAACTCCATCACGAGGTACTGTTCGTTGTTCGTGGTGATCCCATACTCATAGGTCTGCACGACGTGGGGGTGCTTGAGCGTGACGGCGACCTCGCCCTCAGTTGGCTTCTTGGTTCTGATGCCGATGAACCGCGATTCGAGCCGCTTGGTTTTGTCGATGTCGAGCAGCTTGAGAGCCACCGTCTTCCCCGTGCGCCCGTCGATGGCACGCCAGACTTTCGACATGCTCCCTTGGCCGACACGACTGACGAGTTGGAACCGACGGTTGATGTCGAGCTTCACCACCTTGGGCTTGGGGTTCAGGAGCTTCTTGAGAAAGTCGAACATGGGGATACCGGGTGGGGAGGAGGCAGGCGAGGGAAGCAGTGTTCGGGGTTCGGCCACACCAACCCGAAGCGTCAGCGAGGATGATTTTGCGAGACAGAATGAATTGCGGGCGAGGAATGAGTGCGAACGAGGAAGGGGGGCGAGCAAGCAGAGTCCGGCTTCAACCTCGCTCACGCTTCAGATTCGTCCTCGCTCACGCTTCGGGTTGGTGTGGCGATTGAGTTCACATCTCGCAGTAGTCGATCAAGCGCGAGAGTTCAGTGCGCAGATCAGGACGCGGCACGATGCGATCGACGAAGCCGTGTTCGAGCAGGAACTCGCTCGTTTGAAAGCCCGGCGGCAGATCGATGCCGCACGTCGCCTTCACGACGCGCGGGCCGGCGAAGCCGACCAACGCTTTTGGCTCGGCGATGGTGATGTCTCCGAGTGACGCGAAGCTCGCCGCGACACCACCCATCGTGGGGTTCGTGAGGACCGAGATGAACAGGCCACCCGCTTCCTGATAGCGTGCGAGTGCCGCCGACACTTTGCCCATCTGCATCAGCGACAAGATTCCTTCGTGCATCCGGGCACCGCCACCAGAGCCACTGAGAATCACGAGCGGCAACTTCATTTCAGTCGCCGCCTCGACCGAGCGGGTCAGTTTTTCACCAACCACCGACCCCATGCTCCCCATGATGAAGGCGGAGTCGGTGAGGGCGAACACCAGCGGGCGGCCGCGCATGTAACCGCGTCCGGCGATGCACGCCTCTTTCAAGCCGGACTTCTTTTGCTCGGCGATCAGGCGGTCTTTGTAAGGCTTGGTGTCCACAAAGCCGAGCGGATCTTTGGGGCCGAGTCCCGCGAACCACTCTTCAAAACTGTCTTCGTCCAAGAGCTGTTCGATGCGGATGCGACCGGGCACGATGAAGTGGTGACTGCACTCGGGGCACAGGAACAGGTTTTTTTCGATCTGCTTGCGGAAGACCGTGCTCTTGCAGGAGTCGCAGGCGATCCACAGCCCTTCGGGGACACCGCGCTTCGTGCGAGGAGCTTCGCCGTTTTGCTCGACGGTCGTCTGTTCGGTCTCTGCGGATGTTGCGGCACTCATCGTGAGGAAGCTCCTGCCAATCGGGCGAGATTTTGAAGGGCCGCAGTATAGTTTGGCTCGTCGAAAATGGCACTGCCCGCCACGAAGACCTGACACCCCGCCGCAGCCGACTGCGCGATCGTATCAGCCGCGATGCCGCCGTCGATCGACAGCAGAGTCTGCGGCCCGACGAGTCGCTTCAGTTGGCGAACCTTATCGAGAACTTCGGGCATGAATTTCTGACCGCCAAACCCCGGCTCGACACTCATCGTCAGCACGAGGTCACAGTCGGATAGGAATGGTTCGGCGGCAGAGACGGGCGTCTTCGGATTGATCGCCAACCCAGCCCTTCGCCCCGCCGCACGAATCCGCTGCAACAGAGCCGTCGGTTCGGGAACGGCTTCGATATGGAATGTGATCGCGTCGCAGCCCGCCTTCAGATAGTCGTCCAAATACGTGGCGGGGTCGGAGATCATCAGATGGGCGTCGAAGAAGGCTTTGGTACGAGGCCGAATTGCCTGGATGACCATCGCTCCATAAGACAGGTTCGGAACGAAGTGTCCGTCCATCACGTCCCAGTGAAACCATGCAGCCTGCGCGGCGTCGAGTTGCTCGACCTCACGCCGCATGTCGCCGTAATCGCACTTCAACATGGACGGGGCGATGATCGGAGTGGGGGCGGACCAGTGTGTCATGGTGAATTCCGGTCAGAGAAAACATTGCGCAGAGTAAGAACTTGTCCAAGAACAACACCAACCCGCAGCGTGAGCGAGGATGAACGTCGAGCGACATGCGCCCTCGCTCACGCTGCGGGTTGGTGTTGGCGTCAGATCGAAACGGGGATCGGCTTCGGTGGAGGGAAAGTCACTTTGAGGTAGATCTCCGAGAGCGGCAACGAGCAACCGAGTGACTCGACCGTCAGCACGGCTGATAACCCGGTCACGTCTTCGAGTTGCCACACATCGCCCGAGCCTCGTGAAAAACGTTCGACATGCGGTTCGGTCTGATCGACCACGATGTATTCACGCAGGGATGCGATCTGGCGGTAATAGTGGAACTTGGTGCCGCGATCAAAGTCGGCTGTCGATTCCGACAAGACCTCAATCACGACGAGCGGGTTCGTCAGCGTATTCAAACCTTCGTCTTCAAACTGCGGTTCCGAACAAACGGCAACCACATCGGGATAAACGTAGGGACCGTTCGGAATTCGCGTCCGCATCTCGCTGGAATAGACCTCGCACGGCTTGCCCTTCAATTGTTGACTGAGTTCGCCTGCGAGATTGGTCACGATCAGATTGTGTTTGCGCGAGGCTCCCGCCATCGCGAAGATTTCGCCGTTGTAGTACTCGCTCTTGCGTTGGGCTTGCCGCTCAAACGCAAGATACTCCTCCGGTGTGACGCGACGAATGGGGGCGGCAGACATGGCGTGACTCCTGAGTGACACGATCAACGAACTTGAACTCACGAGAGGCAGTTTCAAAACCCGTTTTTGCTTCAAAAACTAGCCCGACGCGCAAGCGAGGGCTGGGTATTCGATCACGGTGAAGCCCTCGCTTGCGCGTCAGGCTAGTTTTGAAATGCACGCTATGAAACTGCCCGGATGCAGTGTTGCAACCGGGCTATTGATGACTCCATTTGACCTCGACTGAACGAACCGTCACTTGTCGGTCGGGTTGATGATCTTAAACGTCGTCGCGGCAGCGGCCGCACCGACAAAGTTGGCGACGAGATAGATCCAGATGTTGGACCAAGCGGTGAGATTCATGATCGAGATGCCAACCGCGACCGCGGGGTTGAAGGCTCCGCCCGAGATGCCACCGACGGAGAAGGCTCCCGCCATCACGGTCATGCCGATGGCGAGGCCGTAGAACGAGTTGTTCACCGTTGCCTTGCAGGTGGCCACGTTCAGCACGACGTAGCAGAGTGCAAACGTGAAGAGGAACTCGGCCAACAGCGCCTGCGGAACGACGGCCGACAAATCCTTGGCCGTTTGTGCGGCAGGATAGAGAAACTTCACGATGAGCGCCGCGACCGAAGCACCCGCAACCTGCGACGCCATGTACGGTCCCACGTCCGACACTGGGCACTTGCCGCGCAGCATCACCGCCAGCGTGACGGCCGGGTTGTAGTGCGCCCCCGAAACATGACCGCCTGCGAAAATCATGACCATCAGCGCCGCACCGATGGCCAGTGGAGGTAGCGGTGCCCCACCGATCACGCTGCAACCGATCGTCAGCACCAAGAAGAACGTGCCGATAAACTCCGTCAGATACTTGTTCACGCCCAACCACCTTTCGAGTGAAGTGAGGCCCTTCAACCGACTCGGAAACCTCCGCTCAGACCTTCTGAACGGCAATCAAAACCGCAACGGCGGGGAGAGAAGAGTCTCTCCCCGCCGTTACGGAAAACTCATAGAGTCTTACAGGCCCTTGTCGATCATGAGCTTCAGCAGATCGCCCACACGATTGCTGTAGCCCCACTCGTTGTCGTACCAACTCACCAGCTTGAAGAACTTGCTGTTGAGTTCGATACCCGAACTCTTGTCGAAAATGGACGACGACTTGCTGTGGATGAAGTCGCTGCTGACGACTTGCTCGTCGGTGAATTCGAGAACGCCCTTGAGATATGTTTCGCTCGCCCGCTTCATCGCGGCGACGATCTCGGCGTAGCTCGTTTCCTTCGTCGTCTTGAAGGTCAGATCGACGACCGACACGGTCGGGGTCGGCACGCGGAAGGCCATCCCGGTCAGCTTGCCCTTCACGGCGGGGCAAACGAGCGACACGGCGATCGCCGCACCGGTCGAACCGGGGATGATGTTCTGAGCGGCGGCGCGGCCACCCTTCCAGTCCTTCTTGCTCGGACCATCGACCGTCTTCTGCGTGGCCGTGTACGAGTGAACGGTCGTCATCAGACCTTCTTCGAGTCCGAATCCTTCCTTCAGCAGCACATGCACGAGCGGCGCGAGGCAGTTCGTCGTACACGAAGCGTTCGAGACGATGTTGTGCTTGGCGGGATCGTATTGATCGCTGTTCACGCCCATCACAATGGTGATGTCTTCGCCCTTGGCCGGAGCCGAGATGATGACCTTCTTCGCACCGGCGGCGATGTGACCCTTGGCTTTTTCAGCCTCGGTGAACAAGCCCGTCGATTCGATGACAACATCCACGCCGAACTTGGCCCAAGGCAACTCGGCGGGAGTCTTGGCACTCACCACATGAATGTCTTGCCCGTTGACGACGAGGACATCGTCTTCAGCCTTATCGGGGCTGGACTTCTTGGAACCGACTTCGCCCACGAAGCGGCCTTGCGTCGTGTCGTACTTGAGCAAGTAAGCCAGATTGTCGGCGGGAACGATGTCGCCCACGGCCACAACTTGCACGTCCTTGCCAATCAAACCTTGTTCAACCATTGCCCGAAACACCAGCCGCCCAATGCGGCCAAAACCATTGATCGCAACCTTCACCGCCACTATGCACACTCCTGAACGATAGACCGGCTGAAGCATCTGTTTCTGTCCGCCTGATGCCGAATCCGCCGATGTGCGGCAGGGGCCTGCGTCGGCGATCCAGTTCAGTTCTGCGCGGAGACCAGCGTCGAAAACCGACGCCGCACAACATTCACAAGTCGTGCCATGCACAAGACTTCAGCCAGTGACGGGCGGGAGTATAGTTGCGGCCTCATTGCCGAACAAGCATTCACGAACATCACATCTCGCCCACATCAGCCCTCGCCACGGCGATCCTTCGGCGGCGAGTTAAACGGGACGAGCCAACTCCCCTGAATGCCAATGCCTCCGTGTGTCGATCTAAGGGGCTGTGCATGTATTCCGTCCGAGAATTTCAGAAGTCATCGTGTCGTTCCCAAGGGTTGCCGCGTCACAGAGGCACTGTTCCGAGACATCTTTCTACCACTCATTTTTCTGCCGCGATCTTTGAGGAAGCGGCAGAAAAATGAGTGGTGGAAAGAGGGGAGTTCGTGCCGTCTTGCAGTTTGGGGCCTGATCGTCATCTGCGAACTTTCGGAGATTGATTCTGCACAGCCCCTCAGTGGATCCGCCGAAGAATGTAGACGAGTCACTCCGTGGCTCGAAGTTTCCAGTCACGGAGTGACTCGCCTACTTTGGACTTCTGCAATTGCTCACGCGGTGAAGCGACGGAACTTGGCCGAAACTCAAGTCAGGAGCCAGGCAACATCATGTCCAACGACGACCTTACAACATGTGTCGATCGCGGGTGGGAAACTCTCACGCTGGCGAGACTTCTCGTTTCTGAACTGGCCTTTGACGGCTCGTACCCGGCGCAGGCGGTCACCCTCGGACAGCGACTGACCGAGTTGGCAACCGGATTTGATCACTGCAATCAACCGCCAGCGGTGCGACTCGTCTCCGGACTGGCTGAGGCATTCACCGAGTTAGGCCGTTCTCATTTGGTCCCGTCCAAAGCGGTACTCGATGTGATTCAGGCGGTGATTCAGGAGTTCGGCGACATGTTGGTGGAACTCGACGCCACTGGACAGTCAACCAATTCTGAGCCGGGGCGCGCGACGGTTCGATGGGAAGCGGAAGCCGCACGTCAGAAGACTTCGAGACGGAATGAGGAGGATTCGCTGACAACGCCATTGCGACACGGCAACCCGCTGTCGGCCATTGATTCACTCGCTAACGTCTCTTCGATGCACGACATCATGCAAAGTGGAGACAGAATCTTTCTGGCGAGCGAGTCTCTGTTGAAGCGACTGCATTCCGACGATGTTTCGCCGTACATGGCTCCCGTATCGCGAATTCATCACCTCGCGGAAACACTGCGCGGGCAACTGCTCCAGCTCTCCGGGCAGACGCCCAATGGCACTGACTTTACCTCAGTAACCCGCAGCGTAAGCGAGGGAAACAAGGGGCAACGCCTCATGTCATCGCCCTCGCTCACGCTGCGGGTTGGTAAAGTCAGTGCCATTGGGCAGACGCCTGCGGGACGAACACAGCGCGAACCGTTTGCCACCGAAGATCAGACTAATGATCTGGCCGTGGAACGATGCGATCACCTCGACACACAGATCAATGTCGAGGCCGACATCACCGAGCTGTTTCCGCTGACACTCGACCGATTCCCGTCCGCATCGTCGGCAACACACCCGAGCGTGAGGCCGACGCGGGGCGACATGAACGCCCCCGAAATTCCGTTCCTGCAACGATTGCCGCAAGTCATCGTCGTCGATGAGTCCCCGTTCTTCCGAATGCTGCTCAGCTCCGCCATCGAAGCGGCGGGACATCAGTCTCGATCCATTGACAGCAGGGGAATTGACGAGGCCCTTTCCAGTGAGGCCTCGGGTACAGACTTCACTGCGACCGAATTCACTGCTGGTGACATCGTCGTCTGGAGTGGAGCTAATTCCCCCGAACACACGACGCGGTTACTCGATTGGGCGCAGGCCCGCGACGCCGATTCCACACCGACGCTGATTCGCCTGCTGGACGGGCCACACGAATCCGAATCCCCATCGCCCGCATTCCATCGGACGTTACTTCGCAACCAGATTCCAGAGTTACTCCGGGCCATTGATGACCAGCTCGGCCCCCACTGTCGCTCGTCTCACGTCGTGGCCAACTCGGCTCGCTGATTGGGCTTTGGCGAGCGGCGGGAGATTGCAGACCCACTCGTTGCGTGGACGCTTGGTCCGGCCGTTCCAGGCTCCGTCGGAAAAGTGTCTCGAACGCTCAAAGCGTTCGAGACACTCCAAACAGCGACTGGTTCCCGCCAGAGTTTTCCGACAGAGCCTACGCGGCAACAGCGGGATTGACGCTCGGCATCAGATTGATGAGCGATTCCAAGAGCCTGGTAAATCGGCGCTCGGCCGATTCGTGTTGACGGGCTGCGCCTCGGCTGGAGACATGATCTGCGAATCCACAGCGCATTCGATGCGTGATGAATTCCATAACAGTCTGTTGAAAAAGGGATCTCCGCCATTCCTGTTGAAAGTTGTCCGACGTGAGCGGCAAGGCGCTAGCCGCCGGTGATTTCCGGCATGACCGGCGGCTAGGAGCGTGTCTTGGTAATCGGCTGGCAAGGTTGTTATAGGGCCGCTCGAAAAATGGGGTTGAGGGAGCGGGTGGTTGTCAGGGAGGTTTGTTGTG
>JAYTGQ010001002.1:0-8266 GCA_043733345.1 Schlesneria sp. | reverse complement strand
GCTCCCGCCGAGCCATGTGCGTGAGGAAAGTCGCTTGTTTCTCGCGGCTCGGCAGGAGCCTCGCCCTCCCGACAGCCGTTTTTCAACAGGCTGTTAGGTGAGCTGTTTCGGTGAACTTCCCGTCAGTGCGTGCTGGGGGCAGCAGGAGGTCATGATGTTCAAAACCGTTTTCCGAAACTGGGCAAGATTACTCGCGGGGATGGTTTTTTGCCTCGCGGGCGAACTTGCGAGTGGCCAAGACTTTGAACGTGAGCCGATCCACTATGAAACGGCTCGCGCTGACAATTCGATATCACGGTTGCAGGCCCGGCTCGACAATGGTGATACCAAACTCACGTTCGATGATCGCTTCGGCTATTTGAAGTCGGTGTTGCGCGAGTTGGATGTGCCCGAGTCCTCGCAAATGCTGGTCTTCTCGAAGACCAGTCTCCAGCGACATCGCATCGCGCCGAAAACTCCCCGCGCGATCTACTTCAACGACGACATGTACGTCGGCTTTTGCCAGGACGGTGACGTGGCAGAGTTTTCAGCAGTCGATCCGCAACTCGGCACGGTCTTCTACACGCTGGATCAGGAACAGACTGACAAACCCAAATTCGCGCGGCACAACGACAACTGCTTGCTCTGTCACGCATCGACCCAAACTCGAAATGTTCCGGGGCATCTGGTGCGATCGGTCTACGTCGATCCGGTCGGTTTTCCGGTCTTCGCCATGGGCACTCACCGCATCGACCATACCAGTCCGCTCGCGAAACGTTGGGGAGGCTGGTACGTCACCGGTACGCACGGTGAACAGACGCATCTCGGCAACCTGATCGTGTCGGGCAAACAGGTTCGAGAGCCGGTGGACAACACGGCGGGCCACAATGTGACCGACCTGAGTTCGTTGTTGAAAACGTCGGCCTATCTCACGCCACACAGTGACCTCGTGGCATTAATGGTTCTCGAACATCAGGCGGAAACTCACAACCTGATCACCCGCGCGAACTTCACAACGCGGGAAGCTCTCCATGCGGAAGTTCGCCTCAACAAAGACCTGAACGAGCCTGAAGGACATCGCTGGCAGAGTACGACGACGCGTATTGAAAGCGCGGGGAACGAACTGGTGAAGTTTCTGCTCTTCAGCGGTGAAGCCGCGCTGACCGGAAAGCTGCAAGGGACGACATCCTTCGCCAACGAGTTCGCGTCGCGCGGATCACGCGATCCGCAGGGCCGCTCGCTGCGCGACTTCGACCTCGAACGGCGGATATTTAAGTATCCGTGCAGTTATCTGATTTATTCGCATTCGTTTGAGGCGCTGCCGGGTGAGGCAAAGACCTTCGTCTATCGACGCCTTTGGGAAGTGCTGAGCGGAGCCGATCAGAGCAAAGAGTTCCAGCACCTGTCCGGCGCAGACCGGGCCGCCATCCGTGACATTCTCATCGCCACCAAACCGGGGCTTCCCGAGTACTGGAAAACGCCGACCGGAGATATTCCGTAATTTTGCGGAGACGGATGCTCTTCCTGTCCACGAGCGATCATTCTGTGCTTCGTCTTCATCTCGGCGGTTCATGAGGATCCTCGCATCAATTACTGTCGGGAATTGAAAGTCGTAGTCCGGACGCCTTCGTCCGGACGAGGGCGTCCGGACTACAGTTTCTGCGACAGGAAATGATGCGCCGATCCTTAGCCGTTGCTCAATGAGACATCGCACGGGCAAGTGAGAAATGACTCCGGCGGAGCGACCATTCAAAGAGCCGGTCACTCGTGTTGCGTTTGCGCAGCCACGCGATCTGCTGCTCCGCATCGCATCTGTTCGGCGATGTTGAGACCGACGAGTTGATTCCAACGGCCGATCAGCTTTTGAAAGACCGGCCCGGGCTGGCCGTTGCCGATCGGTTGTCCGTTGAATTTCGTCACAGGCAGCAGACATGTGGGAGTGGAAGTCACGAAGGCTTCGTCGGCAGCGGCGAGTTCCATCGCGTCGCAGTCGCCGATGTTCGTGGTGAGTCCCAATGCCGGTGCCAGTTCTAACACGACACTCCGGCTGATTCCCTCCAGAATATGACGGCCCGGCGTGAAGAGCTTGTTGCCTCGCACAAACCAAACATTTCCCGCGGCGGTCTCGGTGAGATGACCCGCATGATCGGTGAGCACCGCCGACGCAGTCGCGTCGATTTGCCATGCCTCACGCCCCGCAACGTGCCAGTGCAGCCGACTGCGGTGTTTGATGCGCGGGTCGAGAACATCCTCTGGGATGCTGCGCGTTGGCACGGTGACGAGGCTCAGGCCGGTTTGATACTTCTCCGCCCACATCTCGAACGGCAGCGGAAACGTATGCACGCAGACGGTCGTTTTCCGCGCGAGGTCTCGGCCTGCGTGGCCGAGATACGTCAGGTTCTGCCCCGCCGTGACGAACACGATCAAACCGAGATCATGCGGTGTCGGGATGAGCTTCGCGTTCTCGGCGATGACACGCTCACCGATCACCTTGAGTTCGGCCATCGTCAGTCCCGGCTCAAAGCCAACACTCGCGAGCGACCGTTCGAGTCGAGCCAAATGCTCCTCGAACCGAAACGGCGCGTGACCAAACGTCCTGATCATCTCCGTCACCGACGCCCCGCCCACGACACCCAGGTCGAAGACGTGCAGCGACGCACGTGAGATCGGCAGGTACTCGCCATTGAAGTAGGCAATGGGTTCGGTCATGGATTGTCGCCCCAAATTGTCGCATGGACTTTCAACAAGTATTCAAGATGTCACGGGCTGCTGTTGGAGGTCCAGCCATCTCCGGACCAGTTTCACCCGATCCACGAACGTGAGTTCGACCAGTGTCAATTCGGCGTCACTGGCTAAGACGGCGCGTGCTTCCAGAAACCGCGAGAACCTGTTGGCGAGGGCGACACCCCCCGGAAGGGACAACTGTGGAAAGTTCGTCACCAGCCAGTCTCGGATCGCTCGGACAACCAGTTGGGGATCGTTCTGATGGGGCTTCGGATCCTGCCCCGCAATGTCCGAGATGAACCGCTGATACCGGTAGGCTTCACTGTCAAAAATGAGGCAGGACTTTTTCTTCTGAACACCCACGCCGAAGTGTCTCGCCCCGAGCCACAGTCCCAATTCCAGTGGCATGTTGAATCGGGGGAGCTTCGACAGTTCACTCAATTCCACTCGCGACAAATCATGCACGGCCAACCGACAACGCCGAATGATGCGGATCAATTTTTCAATCCGAACTTCAGCCGCATTGGCCGATTCCAACGCACAGATGGGAGTGAATCCACACACCATCAATCCGAACACGATGGCATCGAACATCGGCAGATAGGCGGGGTCGAAGGGGCAGTTGATAAAGACCTCATTGGAGCCACTTGGCTCGGAATGAGCAGGAGTGCTGATCACCGCAGATTCTGCTTGTTGTTTCGCCGGTTCGGCGACAGATGCCCGGAGTGTTCCGTCAGATGTCGGAGGCATCAGTAGCCCCCGCCGACTGAGCCGCGTGCCTCGCATTCACCGCCGAAATGGCTCGCATGACGGCGGCCGTGATCTGCTTATCGGACAACTTGCCTTTTCCGCGAATCTTCGGCAATTCAGGCCAGACGGTTTCACACTCTTCTGGCGACGGTTCGGCCAAGACGGGGACTTCTGATGGGTTTACCTCTCCGCCAACGACGGTCTTGGAGCGTACCAACATCGCTGGCTTGTCGGTCACAACCGTTCCCGTTTTCTTGAGCCGTGCTGATCGTGCTGATGGAGCTTTCCCGGGCAAGTGGGGCTTCTTCACGATGGAACGACGAGACGATTTCCGGACGACATCTTGAGTCGTCGGTTTGGCGATAACGCGAGGCATAATTGGAGTTCCTCTGTCTGGAATGGCAAAGTCGGTCGCCACGAATGGACGCGAGCCGGGACCGATTCTACCGGTACACAAGTCTGTCACAACTTCACGTGATCGGCCCCGAGGTCCACGGGCAGAACTCTTCGTCGCCGATGCCTTGGGCTTCGCTTTTGGTTTTTTTGCCGCTGGCGACGGCGATGACTTCTTCAAATATCTCGCGACCGACTTCCTCGACGGTGGCTCCGTCGAGGATGCGGCCGGCGTTGATGTCCATGTCATCGACCATGCGGTTGTACATCGGCGTGTTGGTGGCGATCTTGATGGACGGTGTGGGCTTGCAGCCGAAGCAGCTTCCTCGACCGGTCGTGAAGCAGACGACGTTGGCTCCGCCGGCAATCAGGCCCGTGACCGAAGCGGGGTCGTAGCCGGGTGTATCCATGAAGACGAAGCCCTTTTCTTGGACCGCCTCGGCGTATTTGTAGACCGCCTTGAGCGCTGTCGTGCCCCCCTTGGCGATGGCTCCGAGCGACTTCTCATAGATCGTGGTCAGCCCCCCCTTTTTGTTGCCGAACGACGGGTTGATATCGACGCGCTGGCCGAACAGCGCCGTGTAATCGACCCACCATTGAATCCGGTCGAGCATCGCTTGAGCCACTTGCGGCGTGACCGATCTTCGCGTGAGGAGATGTTCGCCGCCGACCGCTTCGGGCGTCTCCGCCAAGACTGATGTTCCTCCGTGCGCGACGAGCAGGTCGGTGCAATAGCCGAGCGCCGGGTTGGCCGTCGTTCCGCTGTTGCCATCGCTGCCGCCGCAGTTCAGGCCGAGCATGATTTCTGAGACCGGGATCGGCACGCGCTGCACGTTGTTGACCTCGGGCAGCAGTTCGCGGATCGCATCGACGGCCCGCTTCACGGTCTTGGCGACGCCGCCCTGTTCCTGGATGTTCATCACCAGCGGCTTTTTTGTGGTGAGCTGTTCCGTTCCGCCGAGTTGGATCAACCCGCCATTCTCGACGAGGAATGATGCTTGTCCCGTCTCGCACCCGAGGCCGATAACGAGGTACGCACCGATGTTCGGATGCTTCGCGAACCCGGCCAGCGTGCGCGTCAACTGCTGATGATCTTCGCCGCCGTACTGAATCGCGCAGCCCAGCTTGTGGATCAGCGGGATGACGCCATCGACGTTCGGGAACTGTTCCAAGAACGCGTTCTCAAACTTTTGAGCCGCGTACTTGGACGTTGTGGCCGAGCAGTTCACCGTCGAAACGATGCCGATGTAATTGCGAGTTGCCGCGCGACCATCGGGTCTGCGGTAGCCCATGAAAGTTCGACCGGTGATCGGTGTCAGCGGAGCGGGAACTTCGGAGCAGAAGGCGTAGTCGAGCTTCAAGTCTCCCGCCGCGACATTGTGAACGTGAATCCAACTCCCTGCCGGAATGGACTGCGACGCGAAGCCGATCGTCTGCCCGAATTTTTTGAGGGGCTGGCCCGCGTCGATGGAACGCAAGGCGACCTTGTGGCCCATGTCGATCGCTTCCAGCGTCGTCAGTTCTGAACCGCCTTCAAACGAGAACACCGTCCCGGCGGGAACATTCCGCGCAGCAACGGCGAGGGTGTCTTCGGAATGCAAACGAACGAAAGGTCGCGGTGTCATGAGCCTCTTTCCAACTTCTTTCCAGCGTCATTTCCAACGGTGAGCGATTCGTCGCGGAAGCTATTCGTTTCGCAGAGTCGCTTCAATGGGAAGAGGTTGAAGTGGCACGGCAACGTCCCGGGGCCATCGTCTTTTCAATGTAGGGTGGGACCAGCTCGCTTCGAGCGCCGGCCCACCATCGGGAAACGTCGAGAAATCAGGGTGGGCCGGCGCGGCGAAGCGCGGCTGGCCCCACCCTACAGGTTGCGCAGACCCAGCAACGCGATGGCCCTGGCAACGTCCCGGTCGGGGTGGCTCAAGGTGACGAACCATGCTCCAATGCGACCCCGCTGTGGAACGGTTCTGTTTCGTTGAGCCGTTCCGTGCAGTCGTTTCCTCTGTCTTACTTTGTGAACTCCTCGCGCGAGACCACGCCATGTTTGATATCGGTTCCTTTCGAGCCAGCACGGGACGCGGGATTGGTCGGCGGTCGTTCTTGAAGATCGGTGCGTCGGTCCCGGCGGGACTGATGCTCGGCGCGACCGGAGACGTTCAGGCGGCTTCCGCGGCGCGGGCGAAGTCTGTCATCTTCGTTTGGCTGTGGGGTGCGCCAAGTCACATCGACACGTTCGATCCGAAGCCGCACGCGCCGACCGAGTACCGTGGTCCATTCGCTCCGATCGCGACTCAACAGCCGGGCGTCTACTACAGCGAACTCTTTCCCAAGCTGGCGGCGCGGAGCGACCGACTGTCGCTCATCCGTTCGCATGTGACGACTCAGTCGGGACACCCCGATGCGGGAACCGTTGGACTGACCGGATTTGAGGAACGTCCCGAACCGGTGCAACCGAGCTTCGGCTCCATCGTCGGGAAGCATCGCGGACACAAGGGATCTCTACCGCCGTTCGTGATGGTCGGGCGCGGCATCCCGCGCGATGTGGTGCGCCGGGTTGATGGTTACGGCGGCGGCAAGTTCGGCAAAGCGGCCGATCCGTTCATGGTCAGTTGCTCGGACGAAGGCCACGTCGAAATCCCGTCGCTGCAACTGTTGGAGGGCCTCACGCCGAACCGCATCTCGGATCGCAACGATGTCCGAGCGCGACTCGATGCGTCCGTGCGGCAACTCGAACGTGCGGGCCTCTCTGAATGGGATCGTTCTTATCAGCGAGCCTACGGCTTGATCACGAGTCCTCAAGCCCGCGCCGCGTTCGATCTGACCCAAGAATCGCAGCCGTCGCGCGATGCCTACGGGCGGACGACGTTTGGTCAAAGTTGTTTGCTAGCGCGGCGACTTGTCGAAGCGGGCGTGCCCTACATTCAGGTCAACTGGTCCGAGTACGTCGAGTGCATGACGCCCAACTGCGACTTCGGTTGGGACACGCACATCTATAACTTTGAGTTGCTGCAAGACATGCACGGCCCGATCTTCGACCGTGCGTTCGCCGCTTTGCTGGATGATCTCGCCGCGCGGGGATTGGCTTCGTCCACGCTGGTCGTGGCGATGGGCGAGTTCGGCCGGACGCCGCGCATCTCCAACCGAGCCGCTCGCGACCACTGGCCCGGTTGCTACTTCTCGCTCTGGTCTGGCGGAGGCATTCAGCCGGGACGAGTGATCGGGACGAGCGACAAGTACGCCGAAGCCCCCACCACGACGGCCATCACGCCGCGCATGGTCGGCACGACGATCACCGAGTTGGCGGGCCTAGATGCCCAAGCCCGCGCGGAATTGCGCGTCCTCGACGGCGGCACGGTGATTCAGGAACTGTTGTAGATCAGACTCGTGCCTTGTCAGCCCTCAGTTTTGAGGTAGCTGAAGTCGTGAGACTTCAGAAAACGGTGAACTCTCACGAGTTCGGCTACCCCAAATTTAAGACCTGACCGGGCACGAGACTGGCATAACATCGTCCCTTCGGACCAGTCCCTTAGCAGCCTGTTGAAAAAGGACCGTAGGGTGGGACCAGCGGCGCTTCGCCGCGCCGGCCCACCATCAAGCACAGAGACTTTTCTTGGTGGGCCGACGCTCGAAGCGAGCTTGTCCCAACCTACAGATGATTTTCAACAGGCTGCTAGTGCCGCGTCACAGCTAAATCTTCGGGTTGGAGATTATCGAGAATTCGACGATCCTGTGTGGACCACAAGGAGGTGGGCGATGCACAAGAAGTCTGTGGTTCGATTGACGGACGAGGAACGGGAACAGCTTCAGTTGGTGATCAAGAAGTGGAAGGAGTCCGGCCAGAAAGTTCGACGGGCTCACATTCTGCTGAAGGCCGATGCGGACGGGCCGAACTGGACCGACCCGCAAATTGCCGAGGCGTTCTCGTGTCGGACGCGAACCGTCGAAGGGATTCGCCAGCGGTGGGTGGAACGCGGTTTTCCAGAGACGCTCGACCGCGCCCAGCGACCGTCGCCGTCCACGGCAAAACGGCTCGATGGCCAGCAGGAAGCACGCCTCATTGCCACGCGCCTGGGACCGCCGCCCAAGGGGTACGCCAACTGGTCGCGGCGACTGTTGGCTCGCAAAGTGGTCGAGTTGGAAATCGTGGAATCGGTGAGTCGAGAGACCGTGCGCCGCACGCTCAAAAAAATGGCATGACGAATCGCAAAATCGAGTACTGGGTGATCCCACCGGAAGCCGACGCCGAGTTCGTGGCCAACAGGGAAGAAGTGCTGGAGACCTACGAATTACCCTACAATCCAGCGTGTCCGGTGATTTGCAGGGACGAGCAGCCGGTGCCGTTGCTGAAGGAAACTCGCACTCCCCTCCCGGCGACGAAAGAGCATGGCCAGCGAGTCGACTATGAATACGAACGCGCCGG
>JAYTGQ010001001.1:0-8267 GCA_043733345.1 Schlesneria sp. | reverse complement strand
GCGCGGGGATCGTCCGAGCGAGTCGCCGTCGGGGTCGGGAGGGCGAGGCTCCCGCCGAGCCGCGAGAAATAAGCGACTTCCCTCACGCACACGGCTCGGCAGGAGCCTCGCCCTCCCTTTTTCAACAGGCTGTTAAACGAAATGCGTCGTGCCTTGTGCGAACCGTGCATAATTCAGGCTAGCGCGGATGGCAAAGCCGGAGCGCGGATGAAAGCCAAAACAGACGACTCTGGTTTTGAGTTTCTCTGCACGACTCAAAAAGCGCAACTTCAAAACGGGCGCATCGGGCTCGTTTTGAAATGCGATCTCAGCCCCAGCCACACTAGGCATCACCAATCAGGACCGTGCCGATTTGAATCGGCTTTAGGCTCGGCACATCCCTCTTTTCGGTCTGGAGGACTTCCACTACAACCCGCGATCCCTCATGGAAGAAGGACGCTGGCGATGCGATTGGATGCGGTCATTTTTGGCGGTGGCGCAGCGGGACTCTGGTTATTGGACCGGTTGTCGCGTGATGGCCACCATGTGGTATTGCTCGAAGCGAGATCGCTGGGAGCCGGGCAGACGATCGGTTCGCAGGCGATTCTCCGGACGGGGCGTTGCTCAGCCTTAAGCGGCCTAGCCAATCGTGCCCTCATCGTGCCGCGCGAATTGCCCGCACTCTGGCGCGACGCGCTGCTGGGGCGAGTCACTCCAAATCTCACGCACACTCGACTGCGTGCCGACTGCTGCCATCAATGGCACGTCGAACCGGCCGGTCTGCGGGTCGCAGCAGTCGACAATCACCCTCATCCGCACCTCGATCCCGAAATCCTGACACCGGAAGAACGACCCGCCGCGCTGACAGTCGTCACTGGCCCCGTCCTGCGCCTGCCCGAACAAGTCCTCTGTCCCGCCAGCTTCATCGCCGACCTCGCGACGCAATACCATGATCGCCTGCTGCGAATTGATGCCGAACGGGGATTGAAATTCCTGCTGAATAGCCCCGGCGAAGTGGACGCGATTCAACTGGCTTCTCCCTCAGATGACCAACGACTCGAACTGCGGCCGCGGCAGGTCATCTTCGCAGCAGATACCGGCAACGCGCGGCTGCGCAGAGCCGTCGGGCTGAGTGAACCCCTGCCGTCACCGCGCCCGGTGCAGCGGGTACTCGCGCGCGGCAACTTGCCCACATTGAATGGCCATTGTGTCGAAGCGGGGCGAGCGATCATGACTGTGATCTCGGACATCGATTCCGACAGGCGAACCGTCTGGCAAATCGGCGGCCATTTCGCCGAAGTCGGTTTGAAACGCGAGTCGTGTCAACAGGTCGAGCTCGTCCGACAGGAACTGACTCGCATCCTACCGGGCCTCGACCTCTCGCAGGTCGAGTGGTCCACCTACGAACTCGACCGCACCGAGTGCGACGCCGACGCTGGCTCGCGCCGGGGCGCGGTGTCCGTATTCTGTGCGGGCAATGTGACAACGGCCGGTCCCGCCCCGTTCGTCCTCGCGCCACTGGTGGCCGAAGAGATCACCGGCCGTGCGAGTTCTCCGTACATCACGACGCCGTTCGACCCAACGCCGCTCGCCCACTGGCCACGCCCGAGTATCGCCCCGCTGCCGTGGAATGAAGCGGGCCGCATGTGGTGGACGCTCAGCGATCGGCCATCGAAAGATCAGCCGCAGCCGCAGCGCCGGGCCGCGTAACAGCCTGCTAAGGAACTGGCTCGAATTAACTTCCCGATCAGCCGCAGGGCGCTAGCCCCGGTTTGGATGCCACAAAAACCGGGGCTAGCGCCCTGCGGCTGATAGCAGCCTGCTTCACTTCGGGAAGTTGTTTCGATCCAGTTCCTAAGGCGAGCGGCAAGAAAAAGCGTCCCCATCGAAGCCTGACGCGCAAGCGAAGGACGTTCGACATCCGAACCTTCGCTTGCGCGTCAGGCTTCAATGGCCGGCATGACAACTCCTGCCGCTCGCCTCAGTTCGCAGCAACATCAAAACTGGCGAGGGGATGACGCAGATCGTTCACCTCACACGGTGACTGCCGATTCATGATCATCGGATCACAGCGACAGAGTCCCCCTCCTCAACAGTTGGCGGTTGCCCCCGTTTTTTCCCTTGCGCTCGGGATGGTCGCATTGTTGACCCCTGTGCTAGACTTCGCCCCCCTTTGCCGAGGCGGTTTGACCGGCGAACGAGTTGATCGACCTCTTCCCGAGCGATTTCCGAGAGCACTCTGCATGTCGTCCCCGTCGCCCAGTCCACGACCTCCGCACCCGAAGCCTTGGGAAGAAAAGAACGCCTTCATTTCGGGAGTGCTGGCCTTCCTGATCCCCGGAGCGGGCCATTTCTACCAAGGAAGAATGCTCAAGGGTGTGATCTATTCGGTCAGCATTCTCGGGTTGTTCATCTGGGGACAGAAGATGGGCGAAGGGATGGTTGTCTACAACCTACCCGACAAGGCAGGCACCTTCCGACATGTCGCCCTCAGCTATGTGGCTCAACTCGGTGCGGGTGCCTGCGCCCTGCCGCCGCTCATTCAAAATCGGCGAGCGGAAGATAAGTCGAACCACAGGCAGATGCGTTTGGAAGGGACACTGACCGCACAATTCTCCGGTCGGCTGTCTCCCTCAGAACATCCCGACACGGGGTTCTTCGAGGGAACTGTGAATCTCAATTCGGTCGGTGGCGACTATGGTCCCGAGATGCGCGGCACGTTCATCGGAAAGCTCGATGGCCAGCCGGTGAACTTCAAACTCGGTGGTCGTTACGAACTGGACAAGCCCATCAAAGCGGGCTTTCGCCGGAAGCTGGTGTGCGGCGTTCTTGATGCCGACGCGGAGGCCGGAGCGGCGGGGCGAGTCATGGACGGAACGATCCCGCGTTCGTTCCTCAACGCCTACGGATCGCCGCCCGAACCAGAGCAACTTCAAGACTTGGGCCGTCGATTGGGAAAGCAGTATGAACTGGCCCTCGTCTTCACTTGGATCGCCGGGCTGCTGAACGTCATCGTCATTTGGGACTGCCTCTTCGGCCCCGCTTACGGTTTCGGCGATGAGCATCTCGACACGGAGTCGGACGAGGACTCGGCAACGCCTGCACCGAAAACTTAGCAGTCTGTTGAAAAACGTAGGGTAAGCGTCTCGCTTGCCCGTAGATGCCGCTGAAAAAGGGGCAAGCCGGAGGCTTACCCTACGTTTTTTAACGGACTGTTAGGGTGAGCTTCCGAATGCAGGATGGGCACGGCCCATCATGACTCGCGTACTCAGCCTTGGTGGGCAGTGCCCACCCTACGAGAACTCTGACCACCGATCTCTCCCTTCAAGGTTCCGCCCGATGTTCCTCCCACTGCTGCTCGCGCAAGCCAATACGACATGGTATCTGCTGCCGCTCGCGCTGGCGATCAGCCTGACTTACAGTGCGAGCCGATACGAGTTGCCCGAGCGAATCCTCAGTCGCGCGATCCGGCTGTTCCTCCAAATCATCGGCTTCATGGGAGCCGCCTTCCTCGTGCTGTGGGTTCTGACCTACGGGCTGTGATGCGGCTGAGGGGCATACCCGTCGATGCGGATCTCCCTTTTTGAAGTCCGGCTTTTCCGAAGGCTCATTCAGTGTTCCGGGGAGGTCGCAACAGGTGGCTGGGCAGGCCGTCGTTGCGACAGGACATTGCGGTTCGACGGTCACAGGAGTGCGGAGTCCTGTGTCTTAGTCCGGAGGGCGGCAGGTCGTAGCCCACGGCGTGAGCCGTGGGGAACGGAACCCCCCACCGCCCAGCCCCGGAGGGGCGACACCGTCGTTCGACGCCTCACGCGGCACTCGCCAATGCGCCAACGGAAGTGCCGCCCCTTCAGGGCTAATGTTCTTGTTGTCGGACTCACCCACGGCTCACGCCGTGGGCTACGACCTGCCGCCCTCCGGGCTAAAACCAGCAGGCTCGGTACGCTCCAGTCGCAAGAGACGGACCTCCCTGGGTCGTGAAGGTCAAAACTTTCACCTCCCCGAAACTCCGGATGAGCTTTTCCGAAAACCGGACTTCGGGCGGTCCACTGGAAGGGAAGTCCGGCTAACAAAGCTAAGCCGGACTTCGGCCGCGCGCTTCATCTTGACCGGTTTTCGGTCCACGGATACCGTCCCGCCGCTGTTGATGCCTCGGAGTGAGGAATAGACGGTTCGCGCCCCTCGTTCGTACACGGCTGAATCGTTCTGTCGGTGACTTCGGATCGCCTCGATCAGCTCTCGCATCGCTCTCGTCTACTCACCCTCTTTCACGATCGCGGACTCGTCGCCGTGGCCGGTTTTCACACGCACATCGCCGTCAGTACTGCCGTGGGCATGGGCTATGCCATGTGGGGCAGTGCGCAATACGACTTGCAGCTTTCGACGTGCGTGCTGGCGGGCGGTCTCTGTTCCATCGCGGGAATCATGCCGGATCTCGACAGCGACAGCGGCATCCCCGCTCGCGAGACGATCTCGCTGGCGGCCGCACTCGTGCCGATGCTTCTCTTCCAGCGATTCCAAGCGTACGGGATGAGCGTCGAACATCTGGTTCTCGCGGGCGCTCCGATCTATCTGGTGATCCGCTTCGGGCTGGGATCGATCCTCAAATCGGTGTCAATTCATCGCGGGATGTTTCACAGCATTCCAGCGGCCATCATCGCCGGACTGATCGGCTACTTGATCTGTGATGAGGGCGTGAGTCTCGTCCGGTACTACAAGGCGTTCGGCGTGACGCTCGGCTACATGACGCACCTGATGTTGGACGAAATCTGGAGCTTGGAGTTCGGGGCGGGAGTCCCGCGCGTCAAGAAGTCGTTCGGCACGGCGCTCAAGCTGTTCGGCGACGATCCCGGCGCGACGCTCAGCACGTATTGCCTGCTCGGCCTGCTGACGCTTTTCGCCGCCAACGACAAGGGGACTCAATCCACGCCGTTACCGTTCGCCAAGCGAACACCGGTACCGGTTCGCGCGCCAGTGGTCTCGCGCACTCCCACTGCCGTGCGACCCACTTCGCGGCGAATCCCCTACGACGCGAATCAGCCGACTCAACAATTGCCCAATGAAGTCCGACGCGACGCGGCCCAGTTTGAAGACTCGCCGCGCGGTGCTTCCCGCTGGGATGACAATCAACGTGACATGAATCGCCCGATCACGGCCCCTCGCTCTGGAACGCCCCGCACAAGATCGGCTCAACAGCCCGAGCTACCGGACGATGACTGGCAGTCCCCGCGAGCCGCCCGCAGGACGAGACTGGACGACGATTGGAGATAACGACGACCGGGTGGACCCGCAGGAAAAGCAGACCCGGTCACTCCGCAGGACTCACTTACGCGAATGATTCATGAGGAACCACGAAATACTCGAAAGGCACGAAAGGGAAGAGAGTTGCGGTCAGAGCATCTCAAGCCAGCGCGCATCGTGCCATTGCGGTCACTTGGGATCAGATCTCTTGTCTCTTCTTCACTTTCGAGTCTTTCGCGTTTTTCGTGGTGAATCATCCGGGCGATACCGCTCGCGGGTGAGGATGGCAAATTTCACACTAAACCGAAGCGTAAGCGAGGACGTGCTTTGCCTCCTCGCTTACGCTTCGGGTGAGTGTCCGCTTCTCCCACGAGCGGTATAACGCGACCTGTTCAAGCCAAGATGGAACGACCGCAGCGACGAAGGAATCGACGATGACAATTTACGATGGCGTGATGGGCTTGATTGTGCTGTACACGATCGTGCATGGCTTTTGGCGAGGGGCCGCGTGGCAGATCGCTCCGATCGTCTCGCTGGTGGCGGGCTACATGATCGCGATGCCGATGTCGGTCACAGCCGCCCACTATTTCGGCCAGCCACCGCTCAACCGACTGTTCGCACTCGTCACGATCTACATTCTCGTGTCGCTGACCGTGTACCTGTTCTTCCGCTCGTTTCGAGAAGGAGTCGAGAAGGCACAGCTCACCGAGTTCGATCGGCATCTCGGCGCGATCCTCGGCGGACTGAAGGGCGTGATCGTCACGCTGTCCGCGACGTGCATTCTGCTGATCTGGTTTCCGCCCTCGCGCGAGACGATTCTGAAGTCCAACAGCAGCACGATCGCCTCCAAGTTGATCTCCACGATCTACCCGGTTCTGCCGCACGCCATGCACCTGATCCTCGAACCGTACCTGCACAAGCTGGGCGATCAATTGCCGATCGAACTGCAAGACCCGCACAACGCCCCCGGCTTCGAGCGAGCGACCACGACCAGCCGCAACCAGCCGAAATCGTTGCCTCGAACGCCATCACGACAGCCACTCGACGACGGTCGTTCGCGGTTGCAACCGACTTCGTTCGACGATGACGATGCGGCCCCTGTTCGCCGCCCCCGAACGGCACCACAAACTCCCACGCCGCGCTCGCCGCGTGTGCAAGAGGCAGATGACTTCACCCTGCCGACGCGCCGCAACAACACCTCGCCACGAGACTACTCGACTGACGAACCGTTCAACCCACCCACGACCGCGCGGCCCACAAAGAAGCCAGTCCAACGCTCCGCCGAGGAAGACGACCCGTTCGAGGCCGCGAACCCGGATCGCGCGACCGGGACAATTCGCTGAGACTTCGAGGAAGCGGTGCGGTCAGAAAGAGGCAAAAACTAACCACGGATTTCACTGAGAACACGGATAACACAAGAGAAAAATCTTGGCCTTCGCCTGATCCGTGCCTTCCGTACTACTCACGTTTTGTTTCTTTGCCGGGCGCGCAGCATTTCGGCAGACCAGATTAGGCAAAATGATGAAGCACAGAATCATCACGCCGGGCGGTCGGTCTGCTTGCGGGCCTCTTCCATCATTCTGTGCTTCATCATTTTGCCATTCCGGTTCTCGCTGCCTTGGGTTGCGGGTATCCCACGCTGGGTTTTCCGTGGTCAAAACTCTTCAGCTCAGCGGTCACTGCCTCAGGCAACACCCGGCAAATGATTGACCCATCGAAGCCTGACGCGCAAGCGAAGTCCTTCTTCGCTTGCGCGTCAGGCTTCGATGCGCGGGTACGATATTTCACCGGGGTTGCCTCACGCCTCGTCGAACAGTGCATCGACGAAGCGATCCGGGTTGAAGAGTTCGAGGTCGTCGATCTGCTCACCGACGCCGACGTATTTGACGGGGATGCCCATCCGTTGGCGAATGGCCACCGTCACGCCCCCCTTGGCCGTGCCGTCGAGCTTCGCCAAGATGATCCCGGTGCAATTCGCCGCCTTGCCGAAGTGTTCGGCTTGGTTGAGGCCATTCTGTCCGGTGGTCGCGTCGATCACGAGCAGGCATTCGTGCGGAGCGCCGGGGATTTTCTTGCCAATGACGTTGCGAATTTTTTCCAGCTCTTTCATCAGATTCGCCTGATTATGTAGCCGCCCCGCCGTGTCGATGATGAGCACATCCACGCCCGCCTTCAGCGCTTCGTCACATCCCGAGAACGCAACGCTCGCTGGATCAGTGCCACTCGGTCGAGTCACAATCGCACAGCCCAACCGCTGGCTCCAAAGCGTGAGTTGCTCAACGGCCGCCGCGCGAAACGTGTCGCCCGCCGCCAGCATCACGCTCTTTCCCTGCGACGTGAGCAGTTTGGAAATCTTCGCGATCGAAGTTGTCTTCCCCGTCCCGTTGACTCCCGTCACCAAGATCACCGTCGGCTTGCCCTCAGAAAACTTGAGCGGTGAGAGTGGGCGATCCGGATCCCACGTCACGTCGTCGCTTCCACGGAGGATCGTCTTCAGCGTCTCCTTCACCGTAGACCACACGTCGCTGACGACCAGCGTCCGGCCGAGGTATTGCGTGCGCAGTTCGTCCACGATTTGCGATGAGGCCGCGACGCCCATGTCGGTCCGGATCAGACGCGCTTCAAACTCTTCGAGCTTCGCTTCGTCGAGAATCTCGCCCGTCTTGAACAGGTCGCGGATGTCGGTTTGCAGGAGCTGCTTCGTGCGCTGCAACCCTTGCTTGAGCTTCGCAAAAAATCCCATCGGAATCAGACCTCAAATTGAAATGAACAGCCGGTGACCGCAACCCCAGCGCGACTCTTGGGCGTTAGCCCGGATGATTCACCACGAAATACCCAGCGCGGAACACCCGCAACCCAAGGCAGCGAGAACCGGAATGGCAAAATGATGAAGCACAGAATGATGGAAGAGGCCCCAAGCACATCGACCGCCCGGCTTGATGATTCTGTGCTTCATCATTTTGTCTAAGTCCGCACTGCCGAAATTCTGTGCGCCCGGCAAAGAAACAAAACGTGAGTAGTACGAAAGACTCGAAAGTGAAGAAGAG
>JAYTGQ010001000.1:0-8304 GCA_043733345.1 Schlesneria sp. | reverse complement strand
GGACGTGTTACGTCGAACGACGCGCGGGGCGTTGCCCACGCGGTTAAACGAGTTCGCACTGAACTGCGCGAAGCCACTGGAGTTCAATCACCGCGTTTGGAACGTGCGGGGCTTGCCGTCAGCGCCGACTTGGACTGTGTAGCTGGCTCCATCTTTCGCGACCGAGGCTTTGATCCAGACTCCCTTGCAGTTGGCGGTCTCGGCTGGGTTGGCGATGTTGTCGGCGGGAGCCTGTGCGTTGTCGGGAAGCTCGACGTTGCGATGGAGTTGGTACATGGCCTGAAGGGATTTGACCTGCTTCAGCGTGGCGATGGTTTCAGGGGCGGCTCCCTTTTTGGGGCCGTTGCAACTGACGACGACGCACGGGTCGATCGCCAGGACCATCACCGGGTTGTTGCTGTCCTGACGACCATGATGCGTCGCCATGAAGAGGTCGATCTGACCGACCGGGTTGTTGGGGGTCATCAGTTTCGCTTCGGTGTTCCAAGTCAGGTCGCCACAGGTCAGGAAGCGGAACTTGCCGAACGTGAACAACATGCTGACGCTCTTCGCGTTGTCGCTGGGATCATCGGCTTGAGGCTTGTGCTGCGCGGCGAACGGGTTGGCGGGGCCTTCGTTTGGAATGACCTCGCCGCTGGCGGTGATGACCTTGATGCCCAATGGTTGCGAGGGAGTCTCCAGCGTGTGTGAGACGCCCGCGGTGAGCGGCTTGCTCTGGTTTTGAGTCGCCGCGCGGTACAGGGCGATGCGCTCGCCGAACTTGTTGTCTTCGGCGAGTGACTCAGGGATGCCCCGGTCCCAGAAGTTCTTGATCTTGATCTTGTCGGCCAGTGCCGCGTGATTGCCGTAGTGGTCCAGATGCCAGTGCGACACCGAGGCGTGATCGAGATGATCGAGCTTCGCGACGTTCTTGATCACGTCGAGGATGCGGTCGCGGTCGCGACCGCCGTTGTCGGGATAGCCCGAGTCAATCAGCAACGACTCACCCGCCGGAGTAACCAGCAGCGTCGCGGCTCCCCCCTCAACATCAATGAAGTAGATGTCGAGCCGCCCGTCGCTCGCACCGGCCAGCAACGAGGACGACGCGAGCAAACAGAGACCGACCGTCAGCAAGGCACGAATCATGGATGAACCTCCCAAGGTGTGACGAAAGAACCGCCGAAACAGACTGCCGGGAAGATACCGAGCCGCACGAGTCGGCTCCATCGTGACCACACCAACCCGAAGCGTGAGCGAGGACGAGGACGAGGACGAGGCGTGAGCGAGGACGTGTCCGTTTCAAGTCACCCCCCAAAAAAAAATGAACGTTTCATCCGCTGTTTTTTTTGGCGTCATCGGAGAGAAACGGACGATACCCAAAGTCTTCATCCTGAAGGGATGTCAGCCATTAGCCGGGGGTTGAGCGAAGCGACACCCCCGGAATAGGTCTGACAAATGGGATTTGCATCCTGAAGGGATGCCAGCACGGTTCAAACTGTCTGACATCTGAAACCTGCCAGCATCCCTTCAGGATGCAAATCCCGTTGCGATGGCTTCGCACCGGGGGTGTCGCGGACGCTCGACCCCCGGCTAATGGCTGGCATCCCTTCAGGATGAAATCGGCTGACTTCATTCCGCTCAAGGGGACTCTGAATCCCCTCAAAACAGCGGACGAAAAAACACGTCGCTCGGAACGCTCGTCCTTGCTCACGCTGCGGGTTGGTGAGCCGCGTTCGTCTCACGCGCGGTTGATGAGAAACGTGGCCGCTTCGTGGAGGAATGGCCGGATGACGGCGGCGACTTCCATCGGAAAGGCCACTTTCAACAGCGCCACGTCCATCAGCGAGACCCAGCGATCGCGAGCGGCCGGTGTGATTGAGAACGTGGTGTGACGCATTCTCAACGCCGGGTTGCCTCGCTCGCGGAGGTAGGTGTCCGGGCCTCCGAACCGATAGATCAGGAAGTCACCGAGTCGTCGTTCGGCAGCCGGCAATTCGTGAACGGGATACATCGGTGCGAGGATGTCGTCGCCGGGGATACAGCGATAGAAGGCATTCACCAACTGTCGCAGTCCCGCTTCACCGACAGCATCGAAGACCGTCGTTGGATTGGACGAATTGGATTCTGGAGATGACACGGGCGGTCACTCCTGCGCCGGGGACGCGGGTGAAGGCGCGTTGGGCATTGGCTCGGGCTTGTCAGTGATCGGCGTCGCCGCCCGATCGGCTCGCAAGCGGCCTTCGGCCAGAAAACGTTTCGTGATGTCGATCGCTTCGGGGTTGCGGAGCATCGACGTGTGCGTCGTCTGCACGGTGGCGAAGTCGGCCGCGCCGACGAGTCGCGTGCTGGCGACCGTCACGGTTCCATCGTCGTCTCCGGGAATGAGCGGGTTCCAACCGGCGGGGTTATGTCGCGCACCGGCGATGATCGCGAACTCACACTTCGGAACGGGCAGCGACGGAATCAAACCCTTCGAGTCCGTCACGAGCTGCCTGCCGCCGGGACCGGCCGCCGCGCGCACCAAAAAGTTTTGGTGAACGAGGTCCGCCAATTCCGCGCCGCGGTTGGGAGTCCCCAGCATTACCACGCGGCGGAAACGGGGATCGTGATGCTCGGCAAAGTACGCGCGGGTGACGAGGCCCCCCATGCTGTGAGCCACGATCGATAGCTCTTCGATTCCCTCCAGCGACTCGATCGTTTGGTGCAGATACTCGGCCGCATCGGGGATGCTGACCTGAGTACTCGGATAGTCGAATTGAAACGGGATGTAGCCCGCCTCCTTGAGTGTCTCGGCCATCGCATTCATGCACTTCGACGAACGCAAAATGCCATGAATGAGGACGACGCCACGTCCCTTCATCGGCGGCAGTTTACGATCGCGTTTGATCTGATCGAGCTTCTCACGGCACTGTTCGAGCGTTCCCGAGGCCTGTCGATTGTCGTGTTCATCCAGCAACCGGTAATGCTTGGTGAAGACGTTCTGCTGGATGTGCCAACCGTGGAAGAAGACCACGTCGCCCCAAAACTGTCCGCCGCCCAGCGTCTTCATCGAAAGCTCATCCTCCACCGTCCGCTGGATCGCGCTCGCCAGCGACACCGCAGATTTCTCCTGCGCTCTCACCGGCACGATCAGCCCGCCAACGATTGCCATCACACAGAACCATCGCATCGTGAACGCCTCCCAAGCGGTCGTCGAATCTCGCAGCAGTCGCATCAAGGGGGCGATTCTCGTGAAAGAACCAACCCCTGGATAGCCGGACTTGCTGCGTCCGCCCAAAGTCGCCTTCATCGCTCAGTTCTGGGGTCGGGCGTTCAAATCAGTGACGGACCATCTCATCGTTCCCGTCTGCATCATTTTGTGCCCCATGATTTTGCCAAAGACAAAATCATGGGGCACAAAATGATGCAGGCGGGGGAAGGAAACAGCCCCGGATGCGAGATGCGTCCGGGGCTGCCTGTGTTAATTGCCAGATGGCGTCAGTAATGACGGACGGGCAGGAGTGCCCATCCTACAAAGCTAGCTGAGAGCGATCGTGACGGTCTTCGTTTCGGTGTAATGCTCCAGAGCCGCTTCGCCGTTCTCGCGGCCTTGGCCAGACATCTTGAAGCCGCCGAACGGCGTGGTGACATCTACGATGTGGTAGCAGTTGACCCAGACGGTTCCCGCCTTCACGTTCTTCGCGTACCAGTGAGCCTTGTCGATGTTCTTGGTCCAGACGGCGGCGGCCAGACCGTACTGCGTGGTGTTGGCCCGCTCGATCATGTCGTCGGCATCCTTGAACGAGAGGACGCTGACCACGGGGCCGAAGATTTCGTCCTTGGCGATGGCCATGTCGTCCGTCACGTTGTCGAAGATGGTCGGTTCGACGAAGAAGCCCTTGTCGCCGACGCGCTTGCCCCCCGCGACCAGTTTCGCACCCTGCTGCTGCCCGAGTTCAACGTAACCGAGAATCTTGTCGAGCTGTTCCTGCGAGACCTGTGGTCCCTGTTCGGTCTTCTCATCGAGCTGGTTCCCGACGCGACGGCCCTTGGCCTTTTCGGCCAAGCGCGAGACGAACTCGTCCTTGATCTTCTCTTCGATGAAGAGGCGGCTGCCCGCTGTGCAGCACTGTCCGCCGTGGAAGTAGATCGCGTGGAAGGCACCGGCGACCGCTTGCTCCATGTCGCAGTCGGCGAAGACGACGTTGGGGCTTTTGCCACCGAGTTCAAACGTCGTTCGTTTGAGCGTGTCCGCTGCACGCTTCGTGATGAGCTTGGCCGTATCGACGTGACCGGTGAACGCGATCTTGTCGATGTCGGGGTGAGTCACCATCGCGTCGCCGGTCGTCTCGCCCATGCCGTTCAGCAGATTGATGACGCCCGGTGGGAAGCCCGCCTCTTGAACCAACTCGCACACGCGCAGCACCGACAGCGGAGTCTGCTCGGCCGCTTTCATGACGATCGTGTTGCCGCACGCGAGGGCTGGACCCCACTTCCACGCCGCCATCAGCAACGGGAAGTTCCACGGGATGATCTGTCCGACAACGCCGACCGGCTGACGGAGCGTGTACGACAGGAAGCTGCCTCGCACGGGGACCGTCTTGCCTTCGATCTTGTCCGCCCAACCGGCGTAGTACCGGAGACCATTCAGCATCCCGCCAATGTCGCCGCGCGAATCGGTGATCGTCTTGCCGCAGTTGAGTGCTTCCAGCCGAGCCAATTCTTCACTGTTCGCTTCGATTAGGTCGGCCAGCTTGAACATCAGCTTGCCGCGATCGCAGGCATCCATCTTGCCCCAGGCTCCCTTTTCGAGAGCCTTGCGAGCCGACTTCACTGCGCGGTCCACGTCTTCCTTGGTCGCATGAGCCACCTTGGCGATGGTCTCACCGGTGGCGGGGTTGTACGTATCGAAGGTCGCTCCATCCGAGGAGTTGGTCCATTCGCCATTGATGAACAACTTCGTGTTGCCCGAAAACTTGGTCGCGGTCGGTGGGGAGGCAAGAGCGGCAGACATGCGGTTTCTCCAAAGGGAATCAACAAACGTCGGGCACAACAACGGCAGCCCGAGCGGGCGGCAGGATACAAACAAACAAGCCGCATCTGAAAGGATGCGGCTCGCGCGAGTCTGGCTCGATGCTGAAGTCCGGCTTAGCTCTGTTAGCCGGACTTCTTTCGGTTCCCAATCGAAGCACAGGATTTCACCAGTCTTCACCGGGCGTGGTTCAGAGCGCCGCTTGCGATCGGATCAGCTCCGCCGCCCAAGCTTGAGCTTCCACACACAGAGGCGGAACGCACGGCTGATCGTAGTGCAGGCGGGCTTGGTATGAGCCAGCCTCATACGTTTGAGAGACGACCGCTTGTACGTCGAGGACGACATCCCGATCTCCATCCGCCAGCGGGATGCTGATGCGAGGCAGCCGCTCGGTCACCAGACGCGGGTAAGCTTCGTAACGGCGGCGAGCGCGAGTTGCCCTGTTCACAGAGACCAAATAGTCGTAGTCGCGTCGGTCGCGCACCATCTCCTCGGGGACAAGGACCGTGTGTTCACCCCCGCGCAGCAGATCAATCTCAACCAGATGGACCGGGCTGTTCCAGACATCTTGCTGTTTGGCGAGGTAAGCCGCGCGACCAACACCGGGTGATTTGTTCGTCGGGCTGAGAACTTCAATCACCGTCACCACGCGCTGACCGGATTGCCGATCGAGAATCTCGATGAAGGACTCGTGAACTTCGGACTCAGTCAACTCGATCAGCATCGGATCGTCCGCGTCGAGAACATCGGTCTGCGCTGGTGATTCGAGGAGTGCCGTTCCTCCTCCGCTCCACCTCGAAGATTGCTCGCGAATCCAAACGTCCGGGATCATCGCGCGCGGTGGCTCTTCCACGAAGACGCGATCCTCGACCGCCGCGATGTAGTTCGGGTGCAGTAAGGGACGCAATTGGTCTGCGATATAAACCACCAGCCGACTATGAAACCCCGGCCAGATCAGCTTGGCTTCGAGGTACGGGTCCATGCCCGGAAAGATCATGGCCATCAGTCCGCCTCCTTCCAACAAGTCCATCAGTTCTCGGCCCAGTTGTTCACGTCGTCGCCGGCCCCTTCTTCGTTCTGCTTGTTGGGACCGGACGACCATATCTTCGGTTTGACCGCGCCGTTGGCGTACTCGTAATAGAGCGGCTGTCCCCAGCTATCTTTGGGCTGCTTTTCCAAGTAGGCACTGGTCGGTTTGCCCGACGAATCCTGACCGGGATTCACCAGCAGGTTGAGGACTTCCTCGCGTGCCACTTGGGGATACTCGCCGTCGTGATCGACCGCGTATTGCTTGCAGGCGTTCTCCATCACCCCGATCGAGACGCGCGAGCTCTTGATGAGGGCCGCTTTTTGCGAGCCGATCAAGTTCGGCAGCACCATCGCGGCGATCACGCCGAGGATCGCCAGCACGAGCAACACTTCGACCAGCGTGAAGCCACTGCGGCGAGTGATCGCGCGGGGCGAAACGGAAGCGGTCGATACGAAACGTAAACCAACAGTCTTGTGGCGTGAGTTCATTGAGGCAGGCAGGCGGGTCATGGCGGAAATTCTCCATTCATCAAACGGTGGGACGGGATGTGGATCGCGCGGGACACGGGTCGCCGCGCGGATGTGGCAGGGATTTGGGGACTCAAGTTGTGGCGGTCACCACGCGGAGCCGATTGTAGCCGCCGTCGTGAGGCAGATGAACCGCATGGGCGACTCATACCAACCCGCAGCGTGAGCAAGGAGTTTTCGCCTAGTTCTCCTAACGCCCTCGCTCACGCGGCGGGTTGGTGTTGAAAGCATCTCTACTCGTCAACGGTCGCGATTGTTGCAGACACTCCTGAATTCGAGCTTGATCCGGCAGCGCGAAAATAGTCTCTCCCTTGAAGCCTGACGCGCCAGCGAAGGATGCCCAGCGAGCAGATGCCCAGCGAGGAAACCTTCGCTTGCGCGTCAGGCTTCGATTTTCGGAACGACCGCCTCACATCACCGACGAACTGTTAAAGATCGGCAGCATCAGTGCAATCAGTACGAACAAAATCACACCGGCCATGATGACCAGCATCAGTGGTTCGAGCAGTCGCACCACCAGATCGAGTTGTCGATTCGTCTGCCGTTCCATCTTGTCAGCAATGGTGACGAGAACTTGTTCCAAATTGTTGGCCTCTTCGCCGACCGCGATCATTTCAATGACATCCATTGGGAACTGGTTGCACTGACCGAGCGGTTGAGCGAGCGAGCGGCCGGCCGAAACTTGATCGGCCGCCGTCCCAATCGCTTCGCTCAGGATGCGATTGCCGGTGGCGTCCTTCGCGATTCTCAGCGAGTTCAAAATGGGAACGCCGTTGTGGAGCAGCGTGCCGAGGACGCGACAGAACCGCGCGATGGCGAGACTGCGGACGACGCGACCGACTCCAAACAGATTGAGACGGAACTCATCGAACCGCCGCTTCCCCGCGTCGTTCGAGAAATATTTTTGTGCGGCGATGAAGGCGCTCGGCAGCGCAATGAGGCCCAGCCAGCCGTACTTCTGCATGAAGCCGCTCATGGTGAGCAGCGCCGTCGTGGCCCACGGTAGCGTCCCGTCTTCTCGCATTTTCTCAAACAACGGCTCGAACTTCGGTACGAAGAAGATCAGCATCGCGACCAGCACCAGCGAACCGATCACGACGAGGAACGCCGGATACGCCATCGCCCCGATCACGCGGCCCTTCAATTCTTCCTGATGCTCGGTGAACGTGGCGATCCGTTGGAGCGTGTCTTCGAGAAAGCTGCCTTCTTCTCCCGCACGGACCATGCTGATCGTCAGCTCGTTGAAGACGGTCGGATGCTGACGCAGAGCCTCGGCCAACCGCGTGCCGTCGGCGACTTGATCTCGCACCTCTTGCAGCACGCCCTTCAGTGTGACGTGCCGCGTCTGTCGAATGAGCAGATCGAGCGACCTCAACAACGGCACACCGGCTCGCAGCAGATCGGCAAGCTGCGTGTAGAAGACGCACAGGATACGCGCGGGGACGCGCCGGCGTTTGTTTGCCTGATGCGCCGCCGAGGCTTGAGCCATCGTGATCTGCATCGGGAACAGACTGCGGGCCGTCAGTTGCCCGAGCGCTTCGCGCTCGTTGGCCGCTGTCAGCGTCCCCTCGATCTGTTTCCCGGAAAGCTCGCGGGCGATGTAACGAAAATCGGGCATGGGGGAAGCTATGAGCGGTTAGCAGTAAGCGAAGAGCCAAAGGCGCGAGACCACCTCTCACGCCAACCAAACTGAGACATCTGAGCGGGGCGGCGTCAGCCCCCCGGTTCTTGGGCGTCAGCCCGTCGTTGTCAGAACC
>JAYTGQ010000999.1:0-3028 GCA_043733345.1 Schlesneria sp. | reverse complement strand
AGCCGCCGGTGTGATGGAGTTGAGTTTCCAAGCAAAGAACCGGCGGCTAGCGCCTTGCCGCTCAGTCGGCGAATGACAAAGTGAGTGCCATTGGGCTGACGCCGCCCCGCTCGGAAAAACACCGGAGGGCTGACGCCCCAGAATCACATTTGGCAAACGGCCGCTGATGTCGTTTCGTCACCGCCTCAACAAAAACTCATGGCTGTTGAGCAACCCCCACATGATGTCTTCCAGCGCGATCCGGCGGATTGACGACTTGTCGAAGAACGCGGTCGCGATGTGCAGCTCCTCTTCCGTCGGGGCACGCGTCAGCATGGTCCAGAAGAGTTCGGTGATGACCTCGCTCGGCGTCCGTTGGGAGTTCAAGAGGTCGTCCAGCCGGTTCCCTTCGGTCGCCAACATCCGGTTCACGAGCGAGCCGCTGACCAACTGAAAGGTCTGGCCGAGCGTGGTCTCTTCCGAGCGTTCGCAGTCGCACGATTGAAGTCGCGGCGGTTTGCCGAACGCTTTGAGAAAGCGATCTGCGTCGGACGGGCCAGCATCGCGACGGCGCGTCACTCCGACACCGGGCAGTTGCGCCGCACGCGGGCCGCGCGGATAGCCGTTGAATTCGAGCGGCACGTCGGTGATCTGGCTCGTCGCGTCGAGCAACTGTTCGGCCGAGAGGCGTCGCACGAGGGACCGGCTGAAGTTCGCTTCGTCCTCGCGGTTGGTGTCGTTCGGTTCGGACGAGAGCTGGTACGTCTTCGAGTTCAGGATGACTCGCAGGAGGTGACGCAGGTCGAAGGGAACGTAGGACGGGGACACTTGCCCGTCCGGCTTGGGTGAGTCTATTTGTTTCGGTTGAGAAGCGGCCAATGTGGAAGTGGAGGCGAAGACCGGACGGGCAGGAGTGCCCATCCTACAAAGCTCCTCGGCGAGTGCCTTGAGCAGCGCGGGATTCGCCGCCGGGTTCGTTGCGCGGAAGTCGTCGACCGGATCGACGATGCCTCGTCCCATGATTTGTTGCCAGGTCCGGTTGGCCAGCACTTGGACGAAGCGATCGTTGCTGGAATCGGTCAGCCACGCGGCAAGCTCGTCCAGCGGATCGGCTGTTGGAAGTCCGGTGTCCGTCTGAAGTCCGGCTTGTCTTCTAGCCGGAATTCCTTTATCCGGACTTCCTTGGGCGGCTTTTTGCTGCGAGGTGTCATTGCTTGAAGAAGGAAGTCCGGCTTTAGGAAAAGCCGGACTTCCAGCAGACGGACTTCCAGTCGCGGACTTGTCGCCGAGGAACTTCGCGGCGCGCACCTGCTCGGTGCGCGGGTCTTTCGCCTGATCGCGCGGCTTGGCCTCTTGAGACAGGAAGACGATCTGTTCGCCGTCGAACTCGTGCTTGTCATTATCGTCGCGACGGCGGTTCTCAATGATCTTGTAGTCGATGGTCGAAAAGACGCTCCCCCAACTGTAGTAGTCGTCTTGAGTCCACCGATCGAACGGGTGGTTGTGACATTTGGAACATTGCAGCCGCACGCCGAGGAAGAGCTGTCCGACCGCCTCGGACCGCTCGAACGGAGTCCGCAGCGCGCGATAGAAGTTGGCGGGAGGAACTTCATACGTGCTGCCGCGACCGGCGACGATCTCCCGGATCATCTGGTCGAGCGGCTTGTTCGTGGCGAAGGAGTCGCGCAGCCAGCCGTGAAAGTTCTCGACCCCTTTGCGGTCGAGCGTCTTCTCTTCGATGCGGAGCAAGTCGGACCATTTCAGCACCCACCAGTCGGCGAACTCGGGCCGTTCGAGGAGCGCGTCGATCAACCGCGCCCGCTTGTCCGCCGCGCGATCCGCCACGAACGCACGCGCCTCATCGGCCGTCGGCAACAGCCCGAGCAGATCGAGATGCACGCGCCGCACGAACGTCGCGTCATCGGTCACAGCCGACGGATTGATTCGCAGTTTGTCGAGCTTCGCGAAGACCAACTCATCGACGAAGTTGGCCGGTTCGAGTTGCGACTTCGCGAAGTCCGGCCGCTCCGGAATGAAGGCGACTCGCACGCCGACTTGCTGATTGAGATAACGCACGAGGACCGTCGTCTCACCCACGGAGCGCCCGGTCACGAGACCATCGTGTGACACGTCGGCAATCGGTTGAGCCAGCTCGTACACGGCCAACTTCGTCACATCGCGCGTGGAGCCATCGGAGAACTCGGCCGTCGCGGTGAGCTGCAGTTGCCACGCAGAGTCGAGCGGGGAGGAGGGACGAGAGACGAGAGTCCGCGAAGACGTGCCGCCGAGCTGCTCACGGTTCGTTTCTTTCTGCTGGCTCTCGTCTCTCGCCCCTCCTCTCTCAACTGCTAAAAACGCTTCGCGCGGCGTGACGGTCAGCTTCACCAATTTTGGAGCGTCGCCCGGATCGAATGGCATCCCGGTGGCGATCCAATCTCGCAACATGCGGTACTCGGCCGAATCCATCTCGAACCGCTGGCCTCCTTCATGCGCGATCTGCTGCGTCGGCTTGAGCAACATCAAACTGAGATCGGGTTCGCTGACGTTGGTTCGCCGCGACGACCAGTCGCGCGTGAGGATCGCGAAGTCGCCCGACGGGTCTTGTCCTCGCAACGAGATCTGAAACCCACCTTTCCCGCGCGCGTTGCCATGACACGTTCCAAGGTTGCAGCCCGCCTTCGACAACACGGCCATCACCTCGTTCTGAAACGACACGTCGGCCGCGTGAGTGGACTCGGCTGCGAGACCCGGCGCACTGAGGCAGAGGGCCACGAAAGTCACAACCACGCGGAACCAGTCGGTGCGTGGCAACGCGCCAAGGAACAACCGAGAAAGCGAACGTGGCATCAGCGACTTCCAGATGTGGTCGATTACGCGCGATTGAGAACCGGTATTGCCGGTAAGGAGGCCAGACCGGCTTTGCACAAATAATGTAGGGTGGGCACTGCCGCCCCTTTCAAGGTCTTTGCTTCGGTGCTGTTTTAGCGGTTTGTTTGAGTTTTTTCTTGGCCAAGAGTTTGGCGGTGGAGACGTGGTGGTTTTTCCGGCC
>JAYTGQ010000998.1:0-3030 GCA_043733345.1 Schlesneria sp. | reverse complement strand
GTCGGCTCCCGTGATCTGGTGGATTGTTACCTAACCCCAAATCACACCGGCATGTTCACTACTTCTCAACTCTCAGCACGCATTAGTCGGATGAACCCGATTTCGTAATGACCGAGCAAGCCGATCGAGCCGGGCTTGGAGGACGGCTGCAAAAAACTGACATCCGGTCCAGCGTTCCGCTCCGAATCCTCGTCGTCCTCCTCACGAGCCTGCGGAGTACCCGACTTCGGCATCATGGTTGTCTGACTGCTGGCTGCGTCCCTCGACGGCTGGATTTGATCGACGGCGGGGACGCTCAGGAACTGGCTCGCCTTGCCGTGCGAGGCCAAGAGAACATCGAGCCGTTCGCGCAAGGCGGCGTCTCCCGCGCAGGCCTCATTCAAGAACGCCTCCCGCTTGACAGTGTTGGTGATCTCGATGGCGGCTTCAAAGATGGCTCGTTCGGTCATGTCGTATGGTCCTTTCATACCTCACGCGGTCATTGATGAGGCATTCTTGGTGAGCCGGGCGGCGTCAGCCCAATGGCACTCACTTTGAGCGAATTTTGAATTGACGTTCTGTACGGTAGCTGAATTCGTGAGAATTCAGCCGGATTTTGACGATCTTCTGAAGTCTGACGACTTCAGCTACCCCAAAATGAGTGCCATTGGGCTGACGCCGCCCGGCTCACCACTTCTGTCGGTTACGTCATGGCTTGGAAAGCTCAATCCAGTTGGCTGTGGAACGCGCGGCTGACGCAGCCGTGATTGGCTTGGGCGACGGTGGCGGCGAAATCGGCGAGGTAGCCTCGGGCGTGTTTGATCTGCGGCGGTTGCCACTGCTGACGGCGGTGGTTCAGTTCTTCGTCACTCACATGCAGTGTGATCGTTCCGGGCATCAGGTCGAAGCTGATCTCATCGCCGTCGTGGACGAGTGCGATCGGGCCGCCGACGGCTGCTTCGGGAGCACAGTGAACTCCGATCGCGCCGTGCGAGATGCCCGAGACGCGCGTGTCGGAGATCAACGCGACCTTGCCGTTCAGTTCGGGAACCGACAGGGCGGACGCGGCGAGGACGACCTCGGGCATTCCCGCCGCGACCGGGCCTTGATAGCGCAACACGATCACATGGCCGGGCCGGATGCGGCGTTGTTCGACCGCCTCGGAGACATCGCGCCCGCTTTGAAAGCAGATCGCCGGGCCACGGAAACGGGGTTCACTGAGGCTCGACACTTTGAAGACGATGCCGTTCGGGGCGAGATTTCCGAAACAGACCTGCATGTCGGCAAAGGCTTTGAACGGCGCATCGATCGGCGCGAACAAACACTCTTCGGTGGGATGTGCGGCCACCAAGCTTTCCGACGTAGGGTGGGGCAAGCTCGCTTCGAGCGCCGGCCCACCATCGGAGTGCGTGGAGCCAGCATGGTGGGCCGGCGCGGCGAAGCGCCGCTGGTCCCACCCTACAATTGCTTCGTTCGCGTCGGCGACGTTCTCGGCAATCGACTTGCCGGTCACGGTGAGGCAACTGCCGTCGATGATGCCCGCCCGAATGAGATGCTTCAGTAGCACCGACGTTCCACCGAGCTTGTGCAGATCGACCATCGTTTTCGTGCCGCGCGGAGCGAAGCTGCACAGGACCGGCGTCCTCTTCAGAATGGCTTGCAGGTCTTTGAGCGTGAATTCCACTTGGGCTTCGCGCGCGAGTGCCAACAAGTGCAGCACCGCGTTCGTCGAACCTCCGGCCGCCGCGATCGTGGCGGCAGCGTTGTCAAAGGCTTGGCGTGTGAGGATGTCTCGCGCCCGGATGTTGCGTTCGAGCAACCCGCGAATGAGTTGGCCCGCGTTGAGGCAATCCACTTGCTTGGCGGGATCAATCGCAGGGATCGAACTGCTTTGAGGCGGCATGAGTCCGATCGCCTCCATCGCGAGACCCCACGTATTGAACGACGCCGCGATCCCACAGCCTCCCGGTCCCGGACACGCGACGCGCCGGATCTCGTCCGCTTCCGACTGCGGGATCGCGCCGACCGAGGCCGCCGCCTGCGAGTCGTACACGTCCAGAATCGTCACGTTGCGACCTTGATAGCACCCGGGCTGAATGCTGCCGCCGCTGAGGATCAGGCCGGGATAGTTCATCCGCGCCAACGCCATCGCGAAACCGGGGCCGTTCTTGTCGCAATGATGCAGCCCAACCATCGCGTCGTAGCAATGAGCCGACACGACGCACTCGGCCGAATTGGCGATGAGGTTTCGCGAAACGAGACTCGCCCCGCCACCCTCAAGTCCTTGCGTCAGATTGTCGCTGACCGCCGGAGTCCCGAACGGAAAACCAAGCAGCCCCGCCGCGCGACAGCCTTCCGCCACCTTGCTCCCGAGTGCGTAAGCGTGCTGATTGCACAGATTTCCTTCGAGCAGCGGAACGCCGATCCCCACTTGCGGCTTGTCAAAGTCGGCCTCGGTCATCCCCAAACCGTGAAAGAACGCCGTCACTCCCCGCTGCCATCCGTGAGTGAGCTGCCGGCTGTTCCAATTCAAAGCAGTCATGCGATCCGTTCCTGTTGAGCGTGAGAGAGCGTGTCGTTCGGATCGGATTATTGGCAGGCACACGACAGGCCGCCAGCATGCCCACCGGTTGATATGTGCCGCGACGGCCAAGAGATCAGACAAAATCATGTGTCACAAAATGATGAAGCCGAAATGCGGCTGCTTCAGGCCCTGACACTGATTCCAGTAAGGCGAGCGGCAAGACTTGATTGACCCAAAGTAGACGTGTCACTCCGTGACACGAACCGTTCCCGCCACGGAGTGTCGGGTCTACTTTCTCTTGCCGGTCGCCAAATGCTGATTCCCGTGATGTTGGCTCATGGTCAAGTGGGCCCGCCTGTTGGTCTTCATCATTTTGTGATCCATGATTTTGCCTTCCCTGACTTTCTGTCTGCTGCCTAGCAGCCCGTTGAAAAACGGCTGTCGGGAGGGCGAGGCTCCTGCCGAGCCGCGAGAAACAAGCGACTTTCCTCACGCACATGGCTCGGCGGGAGCCTCGCCCTCCCTTT
>JAYTGQ010000997.1:0-8329 GCA_043733345.1 Schlesneria sp. | reverse complement strand
CTGTTGAAGAACGTAACTTGGACGCCCTCGTCCGAGCGATTTCTAGTTGAAAACGGACGGACGAGGGCGTCCATCCTACGATTTTCAACAGGCTGCTAGACGGGGCCGTTGCGAAGACGAAAGAACTGGGGCAGAAGAGGTCGAATCGGCGGGCCGATTGTAGCCACGCCGATGGGGCGACGAAACGGGCTGCGCACTCGCAACACCAACCCGCAGAGTGAGCGAGGACACAGTCGGCAAGTGAAACGGCCACCAAATGAAGCAGCACCTCCTCGCTCACGCTGCGGGTTGGTGTTGCGGGCACTCGCTTCAGCGAGCACTAGCATCCGACTTCGCAAAGTGATGCAAGAAAATGCCCGCTGCGATGGCGACATTCAGTGAGTCTGTGCCGCCGTGCATGGGGATGGTCACTTGGCGGTGGCACAGACTCCGCCAACGCGCATCGAGGCCATCCGCTTCGTTACCGAAGAGGAGACCAACGCGATTGCCTCGCGCCGACGGAGACAGGGATTCGGCCGACTCATCCAGCACAGTCGCGATCAGCTCGACTTGCCATTCGTCACGCAATCGTTTCACGTCGCGTTCGAGATCAGCGGACTCGATGATCGGCAGCCGAAGGGCCGTTCCCATTGAGACGCGCAACACGCGGCGCGAGAACGGATCGCAACAGCCATCTCGCGATAGCAACAAGGCGTCGATACCGAATGCCGCGCCGATGCGAATGATCGCGCCGAGGTTCTCTGGATTGTCGCAGTTCGGACAGATGGCCAATGTGACTGGAGTGGGTGTCGTTTGTTGTTCCGGAGACGGCAACACCTCGTCGAGCGATCGAGTGGACTTTCGGTGACCGCACGCCAGTATTCCGACATGAAAATTGAAGCCGGTCAATTGCTCGCCGATCGGCTGCGGGATGACGTACAGCGGCACGTCGTCGGGAATTTGCCTAGTCCATTCATCCGCGCGGCGCTCGGTGACGAGAACCGATTCCACGCGAAAATCGCTCGCCAGCAATCGTTCGACGAGCTTGTTCCCCTCCGCGATGAACAGCTTCCCATCACGCAGGAGGTTGTTCGTCTTCAGATCGCGATACATCCGCACGCGCGGGTCGTCGAGCGAGTCAATGAAGATGCGCGGCATGACTGCTGGAGATCCTGACTGCGCTACAGCTCACGCGAATGAGGGCGAGAGTCAGAACTGGTCGTGCCTGCGTTCAAGGGCTGGCAGCGCCATAATGAATAGCGATCACGGGTGGATTTCGGACGGGTCAAAGTTAATGAGCTTGCCGTCACGGAAGAAGAGGACGACGGTGTGGCCGGTTCGATCCGGCCCCCATTGAAAGCCGACATCGGTCGTGTGGTAGTTGCCACCATTGGTCTTGTACTCGCGGTCGTCGGGTCGCCGTTCTCCGGCTTCTCCCATCACGCTCGCGACTTCTGCGACCGTCATCTCGTTGGAGATGCGATGAGTTAACAGCCACTTGAAGGCCGCCGGATCACGTTCCGAGACGAACTTCTGTCGTTGCTCGGACTCTTGCGGTGCAAGGTTTTCGTGCCTCAGAAACGGCACCTTGTCGGCAAAGCTCTTTCGGTCAGGCGCACTACAGCCCGGGGTGCCGGTTCCAACGAACAAGATCACGGTGAGAATTGGCAACGTCTGGAACAGACATGGTGAGTTGAACAGTGTTGGCATGCGTTGGACCTCCCTGTCCTAGTGAACCTCTGTTCTGACGAAGCAAGCCTTCAACCACGCTGCTGGGCAGGCAGGGTGATGCGAGTTCCAGCGTCAACTCAAGACGCAGGTGGCATCGGCAGCTTTTCCAAGACGGCATCGATCAAGCCGTACGAGCGGGCCTCTTCAGCGGACATGAAGTTGTCGCGATCAGTGTCGTTCTCGATCTTGTCCAATGTCTGGCCGGTGTGCTTGAGCATCAGATCGTTCATCCGGCGCTTCGTTCGCAAAACTTCCTTCGCGTGGATTTCCAACTCCACCGCCGTTCCCTGCATTCCGGCCAGCGGCTGATGAATCATGATGCGGCTGTTCGGCAGTGCAAACCGCTTCCCCTTCGTTCCAGCGGTGAGCAGCATTGCACCCATGCTGGCACATTGGCCCATGCAGTACGTCGCCACATCGCAGGTCACGAACTGCATGGTGTCATAGATCGCCATGCCGGACGTGATCGAGCCTCCGGGGCTGTTGATGTACAGCGAGATATCTGTCTTGCCGTCTTCAAACTGAAGGTATAACAACTGGGCCACAATGCTGTTGGCGACATCATCGTTGATGGCACTTCCCAGCAGGATGATCCGGTCACGCAGTAGACGGCTATAGATATCCATGGCCCGCTCTTCGCGGCCATTTTTTTCGATTACGAACGGAACGAGGGAAGTCATCGCAAGCTCGCTAATGTAGACGGAGTGAAATTGAAAACCGAGTCGGCGACGTTGCCCAAGGCGGGACTGAAGGGTCGCTCATCGGAGGCTGGCTCACGATGTCGCTTTGATCTTGGATGATTTGGAGAGGACTTCGTCAACCAAGCCGTATTCCTTGGCCTGTATCGCATTCAGATAGCGATCTCGCCCGGTGTCCTTGGCGATCACTGCCACCGGCTGGCCGGTGTGTTCATGGAGGATCACGTTCAGAATGTCGCGTGTTTCAAGAATCTCTTTCGCTTGAATCTCGATGTCGGAAACTTGGCCACCGACCTCACCGTGCGGTTGATGAATCATCATCTTGGCGTGAGGCAGTATGAACCGCTTTCCCTTGGTGCCACCGGCGACAAGGATCGCTCCGCCGCTGGCCGCCATTCCCACGCAATACGTCGCGACACTGCACTGAATGAACTGCATCGTGTCATAGATCGCCATTGTGGCGGTGACCGATCCGCCGGGCGAGTTGATATAGAAGTGAATGTCTTGGTGCTTGTTCTCGGATTGGAGATAGAGCAGCTTCATCACGATGACGTTGGCGCTGGCATCATGAATGGGGCCGTCCAAGAAGACGATCCGGTTTTCGAGAAGCAAGTCGCCAATGCCCATTTGGCGCTGCCGCGAGTAATCGCGAGACGCATTGGCTTGAGGGCTAAACGAACGTGACATCGACTCCAGCATTCGGAATCCCTCGTTACGGTTGAACAAGTCAAAACAGTGAGTTGATTATGCCAGACTCGACAGCGGTTGGGCATTTTCCCCCGCCAGCAAGTTGGCGGGGAAGAGTAGGCGCTGAGTCCGTTCTCGACAAGCCCGATGAATCACCTGAATCAGTCAAAAAAACAACCGGCTGGAGGCAGCCGGTTGGAGGTTCATCGTCAAACGAAAGAGTTGTTCACGCCTTTTTGCCATCGTCCTCGTCGTTGGGATCAACCACGACCGACGACATTCCACAGATCGACTGCGACAGCGCCTGAACATCGTCGCTATCCGTGGCGACCGGAGCGGCAACATCTTCAAACTGAGCTGATCTCAGAATGAGATCGACGGCTTTACGTTCGCGAATCTGTGCTTCGAGGTTCTCGATCACGCCGCTCTTTTGCAGGCGAGCACGGACCTTTCGGGCACTCTCACCACGTTGCACCGCCATCATGTTGATTTCGGAGTCAATGTCGATCGGCGTGACTTCGATGCTCTCTTTGGTGGCAATTCGGTCGAGCACAAAATGCTCTTTGAGTGCCTGTCGAGTCGAACTAATGGACTGCTGACGGAGTTCGTTCTCACGCGCCAAAATCTGCTGAGTCGTGTATCCAGCTTGCTGCATCTCCAGAACTTCTCGGCGAAGAGCGTTCTCTGTTTGCTTGGTAACCAAGGTTTCGGGCAAGTCCCACGTTGCAGACTCTGTGATCTTCTCCAGCACTTGGCGGCGACAGGCTTGGCGCTGCTCATACGTGACTTGGCGTCGCAACATCCCTTCCACTTCGTCTCGCAGCTCCGACTCATCGCCGTAGCCGATTCGCTCGAAGAATGCGGTGTTCTGTTCGGGCAACTGCTGTCGTTGGACCTTGCGAACAGTGATCGTTGCCGCGAGCTTTTCACCACGCATTTCGATCTGTTCGGCCTCGTTTGAGATCACGACATCGAATGTCTTCACCGAGCCAGCAGTGCTACCCGCCAGCAACGTATCGAAGCCTGCGATCTCAGCGTCACGAAACCGAATGGTCGGAACCAGTCGCAGGCTCACTGAGGAAATCCCGCGATAAGGCTGGCCGTTTCGGGAGAAGTCGATGCTCGACTCAACGAAGTCACCGGATTCAGCCGGGCCATCGTGATCGACAAGAGTTGCGTACTGACCGACGAACTTCTTTAAGTACGCCGTCACGTCGTCGCCGGTCACGTCCCGGACAGGGCGCTGAATCTTCAAGCCATCGTAGCTGGGGATTTCAAAATCGGGACGGACTTCCACGTCGAACTCGTACTCGAAGTCGCCTTCTTCGGGAATCTTCAAGCTTTCGACATCGAAGTCTGGCTCATTGATCGGGTCGAGCGAATTTTCTTCTGCGAGCTGTTCCAAGCTGAGCATGAGAACGCGCTGTCGCACTGAATCGGCAATCTGATCCACAAACCGCCGCCGAACAAGCTTCGCTGGAACCTTGCCCTTACGGAACCCAGGAACATCAGCCGTCTTCACGACCTCTTCCGTAGCCAGTCCCTCGAAATGACTGATGTCATTCCGGGGAACTTTGACTCGCACATGCTTCCGACACGGTCCCACTGTCTGGATATCAACTTCCAAGGACAGGTGGTACTTCTTTTCTTTAGCATCATCGTCGGTCGCTTCCGCCACCGCAGCATCGGCCTGTGTCACAGTCACTTCCTCACGTAAATACAATCAGCCAGAAGCACACCACGGCTTGCACCAGAGCGGATCTGGTGCAAAGAAACTGCCGCCGATCAAAACTCGCGGCACGCGACTATCGACCGACCAACGCGACCCGGAAACATCCGGTCATCGCGTCGATGGGAGAAGAGCGGGTGATGGGGTTCGAACCCACGACAACCACGTTGGCAACGTGGTACTCTACCACTGAGTTACACCCGCGAATCGCCAAAGCGATGGGGGCGGATTATGGCAGTTCCTTTTGGTGCGTCAAGCGACCTGCGATCCGTGGTTTGGTGGCCTTGCCAGTTTTTACTGTTGAGCCGGACTTATCGGCGTCATTTGCTGTTCTTTCGCCCGCTTGCCGTCAGCATCACGCCACTACGTTCTTCGAGCATCGACCTTCGTATTGCGATCGACGCCTAAAAGCCTCGGTCTTTCGCTGAGCAGAATGTCGATGACGCTCCTTCCGTTTGGAAGCCCCCGCAACGAAACTCTCAACTCACTCACTCTTCTCGCTCGGAATCCCGACGCAGTAATCGGTTTCGTGCGAGAGCAACTCAACAAAGATTGCCATGCTCGATCGTTTCAAATCGTGGTTTGGATTCGGATCGCTCACTGACGAGCAGTTCGAGCGGCAGCGCGAAGAGTTGTTGAAAAAGACTCCCGTCCCAGTCATCTGGTTGTATGGCAAGACCGGCAGCGGGAAATCGTCGATCGTGCGATACCTCACCGGCGCGACGACGGCTGAGATTGGCAACGGCTTCCGACCTCAGACAGCGGCATCGTCGCAGTACGACTTTCCGACGAGCGACCAGCCCATCGTCAAATTTCTCGACACGCGCGGTCTTGGCGAAGTCGGATACGACGCGGCGGAAGACCTCGCGGCGTTCGATTCCCAGACGCACGTGATCGTCGTCGTGGCGCGAGTCATGGACCACGCGCTGGCCGAATTGATCGAGCCACTCAAGCAAGTGCGAGCTGCTCGCCCCACGCGACCGGTCGTCCTCGCATTGACCTGCCTCCACGAAGCCTATCCGTTCGAGCAGCATCCTGATCCGGATCCGTTTGGAAGTGGTCGAGGGTCGAGAGTTGATGGTCTCAGGTCAGTGACTGACACAGAAGCTCAGCCGTCTTCTGCTTCGTCCCTCAACCCTCAACCCTCGACACTCAACCTCAACTTGCAACGCTCGCTCGCCGAACAACAGCAGCGGTTCAAGGGGCTCGTCGATTGGATCGTGCCCATCGACTTGACCAAGCCTGAAGAAGGGTTCGCTCAGCCCGAGTTCGGCGGGCGGCGGTTGGAAGAGGCATTGATCGAAGTCCTGCCCGCCGCGTGTCGGCAGGCACTGCTGCACCTGGACGATGTGCGCAGGTCGCTGGCCGACCTCACCGCGCGACAGGCATTGCCGACGATCATCAAGTACAGCAGCCTTGCGGCCACGGCGGCGGCGACCCCGTTGCCGTTGCTGGATATCCCCGCTGTGATGGCTCTGCAAACGAGACTGATCTACGTGCTGGCCGACTTGTACGACCAAAAGATGAACATCGAACTGCTGACGAAGATGGCGGGCGCGGCGGCTGGTCAGATGGCGCTGCGATTCGCGGTGAAGGCCCCACTCAAGCTGATCCCGATCCTCGGCCAAACGGCCAACGCCGCGATGGCGTTCGCTTACACGTTTTCACTCGGCAAAGCTTGCTGCTGGTACTTTGGCGAGGTCCGCCACGGCCACGTCCCGTCCTCGGAAGACCTCAACAAAGTCTGGGGCGAACAACTTGAGCAAGCGGTCTCCGTGTGGCGCAATCGCCGCGAATGACTCTGATCGACAACCTCAGGCCAATCTTTCCTTGACACCTTGGAGACTCGACCATGAAGCGACGCACGTTCCTGCACACTTCGATCGCCACCAGCGGCCTCGCCGCGCTGCCCGCTCTGATATCGGCCGCTGACGACCAGCCGCACCCTGCGCGACAACTGTTTGAGCTGCGAACGTATCTGCTGCGAGCCAACAAGCAGTCGCTGCTCGACGCCTACTTCAGCAAGGCGCTGATCCCGGCTCTCAATCGACTCGGTGTGAAATCGGTCGGAGCCTTCTCCGAAATCCCGGTCCCTCCAACAGCAACGCCTCAGCCCACGACCCCGCCGCCGTTTACTCCCGCCGCCTACCTGCTCATTCCCTATCACAGCGCCGAGCAGATGGCCGCAGTGACCGCCGGACTGTGGAGCGATGCCGCCTACCAACAGGCTGCCGCCGAATACCTCTCGGTCCCGGCGACCGATGCCATCTACGACCGAGTCGAAAGTTCGCTTTACTCCGCCATCGAAGGACTGCCGCAACTGGCGACTCCGACCGGCAAGCCGACGCTGTTCAACCTGCGCATCTACGAAAGTCACAACGAAGCCGCCGCAAAGAAAAAGATCGAGATGTTCAATCAGGGTGAGCTGTCGATTTTCCAACGAGTCGGCCTGACCCCGGTCTTCTTCGGCGAAGCTCTCATCGGCGCGAGACTGCCGAACCTCACCTACCTGCTCGCGTTCCAAGACGAAGCCGCCCGCCTGACCGCTTGGAACACTTTCCGCAGCGATCCCGAATGGAAAACGCTGCGAGCCATCTCTGAATACGAAGACAAAAAGATCGTCTCCAAGATCACCAACAAACTGCTCACGCCCGCCGAGTACTCACAGATCTGAACGGAAAAAAAGGTTTCGCCCCCGTTCCTGCTTCTGCTTCGCTCTAGCCCGGCCACACAAATGTGATCCTGCGTTGCTCCACAATTTGAAGGCGTCGTGGGGGTGAGACCAAGACCATCGCCTTGTTGGGCCTGAGGAACCTGTAGGGTGGGACCAGCGGCGCTTCGTCGCGCCGGCCCACCGTGATTTCTCGAAGTTTTCCGATGCTGGGCCGGCGCTCGAAGCGAGCTTGTCCCACCCTACTGTGAAAAAGGCGACGGCCTTGAGTGTATGGCAACTCTTACCGCTCGCCCAACGTCCGCGCTCAATGCTGGCAACCAAGACTTGTGCTGCAGTGTTCAACTTGAGGATCGTGGGGGGCAACGAACTCGGTGTGCGTTTTCATATAGAGTCTTCCGCCCGTCATAGCTCCTTCGGCTACAAAGAAAACGTTGTATCCAACACAAGCAATGCCGTTGACTCGACGTTTGACTGCATCGGGCAATCGGCAGAGCGTTAGGCAACATTCCTGAACCCGAGACTTCTCAAGTTTGTGCTTCTGCAATTGATCTTGAAATCTCTCGACAGCCAATTGCATCGCGAAACTGAGAGGGTCGTCGGGCAGAACGCTTCGTGGCTCCATTAGGGCTATTCGTAGCTCGCCGAGATTCGCCACCAAGAATCCAAAGAGCCAGTAGCCTTGAAAGTCAGAGTAACGACTTGTGTAAGTTCCGAGGAAACCCGACAGCACGCTTTTTAGGTTCTCCGCCCTTCGTGTTGAAAGTTGTGTGATGTGAGCGGCAAGGCGCTAGCCGCCGGTGATTTCCTGCATGACCGGCGGCTAGCGCCTTG
>JAYTGQ010000996.1:0-3033 GCA_043733345.1 Schlesneria sp. | reverse complement strand
AAAGTGAAGCCCTCGCTTGCGCGTCGGGCTAGTGATGAACCCCTCAAGACAAAGTTGTTCGACCACTAGCGTGGTCCGCTCCCAACTAACTCATCGGCGGAACGCGCAAATGACGGCAGACACTCATCACGTTCCGCGCGATGCGCGAGCTGGGCCATCTCCCAAGCGGTCACGTAATGGAATCGGAAGTTCGGCTGAATGGCGTGCAACTCGGCCAGTTCTTGGTGGAACAACTGCATCCGCTCGCCGAGCAGCATGCCGATGTTGCCGGTTTTGCAGCCGTGTGTGTGCAGTTTGACGAACCGCCAATCGGGACGACCTTGCACGGTGACTCCGGCATTCAGCCACAGATGCAGCCGTCGAATGGACGGCGGATGCTTGGCGGTCAGATCGGCATTTTCAATGCGAGGCAGCAGGCCGAACTTCTTGCGAGTCCAATCGAAACCGAGCGGCCCCTGAATCATGAGTAGGCTGTTGTCGGGAGCCTCATGACCGACGCGCGCCCGCACGCCGGTGTCGTGTGACTTTCTGCGGCCGGGGATGTCCTGCGCGTAATAGATGCTGTTGATCGTCGTCGTTTGTGTGTCGCTCGGTGCCGACGGGAGCGTGAAGTCGGCGTAGCAACCGGTCTTCAGCAGAATCGGAATTTCATGATCGACTCCGCACCAGCAGCCGTCGCGCCGCGAGTTGTTCAGCGCCCAGTTGCCATGAATGAAACCGTAGACGATCTCATTGGTAATTGGATCGCGGCGCAGCATCCCGTGCCGGTGATACAGCACGTCGCGGAAGATACTCAGCTTTTCTTCGAGTCCCTCCGGCGTGTCGTCGTGATGATGGAGATGAATGTCGAACTCGCCGAACCCGGCGCGACACATGTCTGCCAACGGGTCGATGTATTCGGGACGATACTGGTCCTGCGGAAAGAAAAACGTGTGCTGCGGCGGTCGGCCATCAACATCGCGAAACGATTCAAAGCGTCGCGGATACTCTTCGGTCCAGCGCAAGACTCGCGCCAACGCATCGGCGCGCGTGGGATTGCCCCACTCGGGTTCGTAGTGATCGCAGATCGCGATGAAGACCTCGGTTGGCTTGCGGTCCAGAAATACCGGCGGCGGCGTGTTCAGCGGTGAGACGTAGGCGGGCACCCACAGGTCCATCCCACGCGACTTCACCACGCGCCAACAGAAACTCGCAATGAGTCCCAGCACGGACAACACGAAGACGACAGCGGTGACGGGAATCATCCAGTCCGGAATGGGGGGCATCTCATACTTTCTGTGGCGTCAGGTGGCGAGTCTGCGTGGCGGTCAAACGTCGTCTTTTTCAAAACGCCTGGATCATCCGGTGTTTCGGGGAGGTCGCTCACGGTGGCTGGACGACACCTTCATTTCCCTGATGACCGGTGGTTCATCGGGGGAGTGCGTGCTGAGTCTGGTGTTTTAGGCCGGGGGGCGGCAGGTCGTAGCCCACGGCGTGAGCCGTGGGAAAAGGAACACTCCCACGGCCCAGCCCCGGAGGGGCGACACCTTCGATCTCTGTTTCACGCGGCATTTGCGAGTGACACCATGAGCGTGTCGCCCCTTCAGGGCTCAAGACATTTTTGTCGCACTCACCCACGGCTCACGCCGTGGGCTACGACCTGCCGCCCTCCGGGCTATAAACAGATCCGCTCAGAACTCTTTCCTCGGATGAAACTGATTTCAGTGGGAAATGGAGGCCAGAATCTGCGACCTCCCCCGAAACACTGGATGAGCCAACCCCGTCTGCCTCGACAACTCTAGGTCGTCTTTTGCCAGGTGACGCGATAATTCGCGCGGAAGGCGTCCCACAGCGCGAGAGTCGTGGTCAGGTTCAGCGTTACGAACATCAGCGACGGTCCAAACAACGACGACCGGCGACCGCGTTGTTGGAACAGCCAGCCCACCGCCGCCGACACGTAGAACACAACCTGCACATTCAACAAGGCCCAATAAACGGGCACGCTCAGCAGCATCAAATTCATCGCCAACGCCAGCACCATCAGCGCGGGAGCCAGTAGCCGCAGTAGTTTGTGCGAGACGAATTCAAACCAGAGCGGATTGCGAGACGGCAACAGCCACGCGGGAAATAACTGCATCAGTTGAACGACCCCGGCGATCGTTCTCCGTTTGCGAACCGACTCTTGCCCCGACGACTTCGACGGATCATCGAAGACCTGCGCAGCAGGCTCGAACAGACAGCGATATCCGCGTGCGACGGCCTGCATCGGGATGGCCACGTCGTCGAGAATCGTCTGTGGTGGGATCGGTTGAAACAGCGCTTTGCGGATCGCGTAACAGGCTCCGGTCGCACCGGGAACTCCGCGCCACAGGCTCTCGCAACGACGGATGAATTTCTCGTACTTCCAATAGAAGCCGATTCCCTGCGCGGCGGTTGTCGCGTCGGCGGCAGCGCGCAGCACCAGTTCGCCCGAGACCACGCCGACGGTCGGATCGGTGAAGTTTTCGAGCAGTCGTTCGAGGCAGTCCGGCGCGAATTCTTGCCGCGCGTCGGCCAGCAACACGAACTCGGACTGACATTGCGGGACGAGTTCATTCAGCACCGCAGGCTTGCCGCGACGCTCAGTGAAATCGAAACACTTCACGCGCGCATCGGGAAATGCGGCGAGGATCGCGGCGGTGTCGTCTGTCGATCCATCCGATCCGATTAGGATCTCGCGAATCCAATCGGCTCGGGTGGAAGCAAGCAGGCTGCACAGCTTCCTCGGCAATGAATGAGCTTCATTGTGAGCGACGATCACGATCGAGACCGGCCGTTCCACGTTCTGCTTCACCAACGTCGTCCAACTGGTCCGCGACTTCCACCACACGACGAGCGGATACCCAGCGAAGATGTATCCCAGCCCGAGGACGCTCAGCCAGAACACGAGTTGTAAGGCGATGATCATGTGAGTTTGTTCTAGTGTTGTTTTTAGGTGAGCCGGGCGGCGTCAGCCCCCGGATTCTTAGTTGTAGGGTGGGTCGAGTCTTCGAGGCCCACCGTAAGGCAATCGGT
>JAYTGQ010000995.1:0-8340 GCA_043733345.1 Schlesneria sp. | reverse complement strand
ATAGAAGCCTGAAGCGCGAGCGCAGGATGCCGCAAATGCAGACGAATCAGGCTCAGAAATCCTTCGCTCGCGCTTCAGGCTTCTATTTTCAACAGGCTCCTAACATCGCCCCTTTGGGGCTGAAATCCAAAGAACGCAACTTCAAAACTTGCGCGTCGGGCTAGTTTTGAAATGTGCTCTACTTTGAAATTCAATCACACACATGTAGTGCAAAAACAACGTCGAGTTGCGGAGTCCATTGCGAGGGAATGCCTTTCATGACCGAGTGACCAATCCACCAACCCTCATCGGACGACAAGTGCGGTGTCGAGATTGGTCGCCGATGATCGACGGAGCCGTAGTTGGTGAGTAGCCTATTGCCCGGAATCGAATACGAATACGAATACCAACTGCCTCACGGGACTCAGGCTATGAATATCGAACAAATCGGCAAACTGGCGGTGGACGGCCAACTCTTGATCGCGGACCAAATGCAAGATCGGCGGCAGGCGTGGCTCGCGCGGGAAGGCTCGGAGGACGATGGAGTTGGGTTCGCCCAATGGCTCGTCGAACAGCACGATCTCACCGACTTCCAGGCGAGCGCCTTGCAGGCGGGCATTCCCGGTCCATACACGCTGGGGCCGTATCGACTGAGCTTCCGACTGACAACGGGCCGCAGGGGAGACCTCTTTCACGCGGAGCACGCCGAACTCGGACAGCCCGTCAGTTTGAAGATTTTTCCGGTGGCCATTAGCCGCGATGAACGCCTGTTCGCGCGATTCGGTCGTGAAGCGCGAGTCGGCTTGGCGGCTGATCACCTGCATGTCGTGAAGACGTACCAAGTCGGCAAAGTCGGAGAAGTTCCGTTTATCGCGATGGAAGAGCTGTATGGTGAGTCGCTCGAATTGCGATTGGCCCGCAACGGTCGGCTACCGTATGCCGTCGCCTGCCAACTGATCCATCAAGTCGCACAGGGCTTGGCTTATCTTCACGCCGAAGAAATCATTCACGGCGACATCCGCCCCGCGAACCTCTGGATCACGGCTCACGGCGTGTTGAAGATCATGGAGTTCGGAGCGGCCCGCGATTCTTTGTCGTTTGTCGATGAAATGGACGGTGAAGCGACTGATGCCGCAAGCAGTTTGAGTGAAGATGACTTCGTGAGTGTCAGAGTCGGGCATTACGGCTACATGTCAGCCGAGCAGGCGGAGGAGCCGAAATCGGCCAACGCCGCGAGCGACCTCTACAGCCTTGGCTGTACGCTGTATCACTGCCTGACCGGTCAAGTTCCCTTCCCGGACAAGAACCCCGTGCGCCAGATGCTGCGTCACGCGCGGGCCACTCCGCAACCGCTATTTGACTTCGACCAAGAGATCCCCGAGGCCATTCAGGACATCGTCTCCAAACTGTTGGCCAAGCGACCAGAAGACCGTTTCGAGTCGGCCGACGAGCTGAGTCAGGCGCTGGCTGAAATCGTCGCCCCGAAGGTGATTCCCGAAATCGACCCTGTCAACCGGGAGTTCCTCGAATGGCTGAACACTCGCCAGACGGATGACATCACCGAGTACGAACCCGAGTTCCAAGAGTTTCTCTCGTTCGTTTCCGACGCACGGTTCAAGGCCACGATGTCCGGTCGGCCGACGTTCTAGCGGACGTTACTTTTTTCCCTTGGGTTTGGTCTTGGGGGCAGCAGCCGCAGGTACTGGCGCGGCTTTGGGTGGCGTGGGAAGTTGCTTGATCAGTGCCTTGTACTGCTCGACGCGATCCGGGCTGTCCAAGTCGAGACTGAGAGCCAGGGTGCTATTAAGCAACTGCGCCGCTTGCAGGCTGAGGTCCGGCTTTTTCTGGGCGTGCAGACAGACCGCACAGTTGTAGATGACTTCGTAATACTCCGCCGGTTTCTTGCCCGGTGCGCTGGCCAGTTTCAAGCGGATGCGCGTCCACCACTGCACGGCCTCGTCGTAGCGATTGGGATTTTTCTCAGCCAGCGTTTGGAGAATGTTCCCCTTTTCCAAGAGCGGTTCGAGGGCGTTGGGCTGATCCTTGAGCAAGGCTTCCACCTGCGCGAGAGCCTCTTCAAACTTGCCGTCCGAGCGAAGCAGGGCGATGAGTTGCGAGCGAATGCGGTTCGTCGCTTTCGCGGCCACTTTGGCAAAGGCCGGGTCCGTAGCGGCTCGATCGAGAATGGATTGGAACTGTTCGCGCGCCTTGTCGTTCAGACCGAGGTCTTGGCTGGATTCCGCCTGAAACACGAGTCCGCTGAGGTCGATCTGCTTGCGGGCACCGAGTTGTTCCAACACTTTGGTCGCCGATTCGCGAGCCGCTGTTTCGGCCAGCTTCGCGTTGTTGATGCGGCCCTCTTCCTTGCTCTGCTCCGCCGCGAGCAGTTCGTTGTGAGTCTTCTTCCAGTTGGCGCGAACGATCTTCCCGAACTCGATCAACACGCCATTCACCACTGGCACGTCATCGCCTGCCGTCATAAGCAGTTGGCCGACTTCGATCGCTTGCGGCGACTGGTTCAGCTCGGCATACGTCCGGAGCGCGGAGACCAGAATGCGCAGCGACGAGCGGTCCAATGAGGTCAACGATTTGCTTTTGAGGTTGTCCACCAACGGTTGCAGTAACGGCAGCGCGGCCGCAGCGTCGTTCTGTTCCAAGTGCATCTCGGCCAGTAACAACTGCGTCTCTTGAAACGCGGCGACGTGGGCCGCTCCCGTGTTCTTCTTAAAACCGTCGAGACTCTTTTGCAGCAGATCGACCGCCGTCGCGCGTTGCGGGGCGGTGGTCTTGTCGCCGCGTCGCTTGCCGTCCACATACAGCGACCAGTGCGTGGCTCCGGCGAGTTGCAGCGCGACGGGATACCGATCCGAAATCGGGTTGACGCTTTTGAAGATCTCGATCGCGCCGTTGGCATCTCCCTGAATGAGCTTCAGCTTGCCGCGCGCGATACGGGCGTCGTCGGCCTCGGCGTGCTGCGGGAACTGTTTGAGGAGCAGCTCGGTCGCGTCGTTGATCTTGTCGAGTGCCGCCTTCTCCTTCGTTTGACCGTAGAGCGACATCGACGCATTCACCGCGAGTGCCGCAGCGGCCGGTGCCTTCGCATAGCCCGGCTCTTTGGCGAGAGCGATGGCCGTGTCGTAACTGGCGGCGGACTTGGATGTCATCAGTTGGATGTAGGCGAGCGTGAATCGCGCGGCGAGGACGCGGTTCTTATCTTTGACATCGGCACTCAGTTCGAGCGCGCGGAGGAACGCGGACTCGGCCTGCTGCCAGTTGGTCTTCGCGTCGGCGGGAGTCTGCGCCTCACCGGCGGCTTTGGTCGCCGCGTCACCGATGGCGATCGCTTCGTCAAACGTATTGAGTGGAGCTTCCTCACCCCCGCTACTCAAACGTTTGATGAGGATCGCTTCCTTTTGGAATTCGCTCCGAATCTCCACGATCGCCGCGAGCAGCCGCTTCGCCTCGGCAGTCGATTTGACGGCAGGGGCTTTTTCCGCTGTCTTGGCATATTCGAGATGCGCCTTCGCCAATTCCAACGCGATCCCTTGGTAGCCGTTTGACCGCTTCTGATTTTGGTTCTCGGCCATCCAGATTGTGGCGTCGTCGATGAGCTTCTCGATGTTCTTCGTGCGACCGAGCAACATGAGGCGATAGCGATTGACCTCGTGAAACATGGCCATCCATTGCGCCATGTTCGCGGCCGCCTTCTCGGGTTGAGCTGACATCACCTCGTCGTAGATGTCGAGGGCGGTGACGTAATCGCCCATCTCCTCGCGTGACTTCCCTTCCCACATGTGGGCGTAGACGCCGACGCGACCGTAGCGATTCTCTTGAAAGAGCGCATCGAATCCTTTGGCCGCTGCCGTGAAAGCCTCTTTACGTTTGGGATCCTTGTCGGCATAGGTCAGTCCGAGATTGAAGTCCACGGTCGCGATCTTGAGTCGCGCGGTGAGCCACTGGCTTGTCAACGCCGCCGCTTCACGCTCCGCGACCTTGCCGGAGACCTTCTTACCCTCCGCTGGCGGGGCGTCGATCTGGGCCTTGAACAAGACCACCGCTTGGTCGTACTTAGGCCGGGCATCAGCCAGCAGGTTGCGACACTCGACTAGGAGGGCATCGCGCTTCGTCTTGTCTCGTAGCGCGACCGTCAGTGTGTTCTGAGCGCGGTACAGCGAGATGTCGCCCGATGTGAGTTGGGCCTTCGCGGCGTAGGCGTGACGTGCGAACTCCTTCAAGAACTTGTCGAGCAGCACTTGGGCATCAACCAGATGCTTCTGTTTCAAGTCGGCGTTGGGCGTTTCCTCAGCCGCGATCCGCAGACTGGTCGCCATCTCCAAGTCGAACGTCGTCTTCAGTTCCTCGGGCAGATTGGGATGCGCTTTGATCTGCTCCAGATAGAGCATCGATAGCTCGCCATAGCCCTCGTCGTGCAGGCCGCGCAGAAAATCGAAGTACTGGTCTTCGGCACGACCGCTCCCCGCGAGCAGCCCCAAAACCAAGTACGCCGTAACCCAAACGATTCGAGAATGACGCCCAAACATACTGGCAGCCCTTGAGCAAGTGAGTCGCCGGAGAACGACGACGACAAAGTGTCCGAAGCGATCAGGGAAGTTCATCAAGCCCTCATCAAAACTGCAAGCCGCGAAACAAAAACAGCCCACCTGAGTACGGGCGGGCTGGGCACGGTTCGCCGATATACCTCACGCGGCAGAGGCTGACACTAACCCGAAGCGTAAGCGAGGAAAGCAACGCACATCCTCGTTTACACTTCGGGTGAGTGTGTTGCAGTGACAAATGTCTCACCTTCGGCCGCGTGAGGAATGACCGCTATTCGCTCTTGTCCATCTTGCTCTTGGCATCGATCTGATAGAGCGGTAGGTAGCGGTAGTAAACCTCCAAGGTCAGCGAGCAAATACTGGTCATCATGACCGGTCCCATGACGTGTGGTTTCCCTTCGGAATTCCAGCTTCCATTGTCGCAATCTTTGGACTTGATCTGTGACTTGATGAGGAACTTCCGCGCGTGGCGGTTCCAAGTATCCCACTCGCTGCCGGGCAGGTTGTGCATGACCTGTGTGGCGTAATAGAAGAAGTAGGGGCTGCCCTCTGCTCCGGCGAGATTGGCCATCACGTAGGCTTGGCCTTCGATCATGGCCGGCTCGGTTCGCTTCATGCCGCCGTACTGGTTGCAGAGCAATCCGACGGCCGACATGGTGGGCGTCTCTCCGGATTCGGGTGCATACGAAAACAACCCGCCCGATTTCCCTTTGGCCACGGATTTGAGAAAGAGCTTGGCTTTCACCAGTGTCTGCGGATTGACCTTCAGCCCGGCCATGTCTCCGCTCTTCAGCGCCATCAACTGCCATCCCACGACAGATGTATCGCCGACCGTCGAAGGATTGGGAGAGTAGTGCCAGCCTCCCGACGTGTCATTCTGAGCGTCTTCAATGAACGCGATCGCGGCCTGAGCGGGAAGCTGTAACCGGCGGTCCTTGCTCAAGCCATAGGCCTCACACAGTGCGATCGTGGCCAGTCCATGTTCGTACATGGTGCCGGTCCCCAGTTGTCCGGTCTTGGTGTTCTGATTGCGCATCATCCAATTCAGCCCGCGGCTGACGACTGCCTTGTGAGTGCCCGCCGTTTCGTGAGTCTGCCCGGCGGCGAAGTAGGGGAGCAATCCGAAGGCGGTCGCGGCCATCGGATATTCGGGGGGAGCCGCGACATGTTCTTTCGACTCTTTGGCCTCCTTCCACAGATTCTTCGTGCAGCTCTTGTCTTTGCACTGATGGGCAAATCCTTTAGGGCCGCAGCCCCAACTGCCATCCTGATTTTGATGTCGCGCCAACCAGTTCATCGCACCGTGAACGGCTCGCTCGGTGTCGGCGGTACCGCCGCCGCTGGCGAGCATCTTCTCGCGGCTGCCCGATCCGCGACCGCCAAAACCTTCGCCCGCGCCGCCCGATCCGCCCTTGGAACCATCGCCCTTGCCGACCTCCAAGCCGGACGCTCCCATCAAGGCGGGACCGTCACCCAGCGCGGTGAGACTGACTCCCAAGCCGCCCACGGTCGTCGTGCCACTCGACACACCGCCGCCCGCTTCCACGAACTCGGCGGAGGCATCGTTGTACTGGGCCTCCTGCTCCATCGTGGCCGGTGGCTCGGTCAGCGCTTCTGTGTTCAGGACTGACGGCTCGACGGGAGTCTCACCAATCTCAAAGTGTTCGACGGGTGCCACTTCGTCGGCCGTGTCCACTTCGGAGTCGATGAAGATGATTTCTTCCAACAGCTTTCCTGCGGCAGGCGCGCCAATCGCTACCCCCAGAATGGCCAAGATCACGACATGCGCGCCGAAGCTGGCCCCCCAGAACTTGGCGTTGGCCTGCACCCATTTGGCAAAGCTCACCTTGAATTCAGCGGGTGTGGGTACGACCGATCGCAACAATTCCATGAAATTCATAGCAGACCCCCATCGGGAAAAAATGCAGCCACACTGGACCACGTCGCAAAATACAAACCGTATCGCCAACAAATCCGATCACGACTTCGAGACATCCTCTGAACCCGCCTGAGAATCGTCTTCTGGTGGCCAAGCCGCATCATTCGGCTGTGACTCGACCTCGGCCAGCCCCGTATCGAGCCAGTGTTCGATCGAAGCGTGATTTACCTCTTGTGGCCGAGTCAACAAGGCGCGTCCTCGTTCAAGGTAACGATTCGTCCAAACCGCAACCATCACCGTCACCGCCAGAGAACCCCAGAGCCAGTACGACCAAACATGCCGCGTGCGCTGCAACGAGACTCGCGCTGGGTTTTCTCGCCAGCGAATTCGCCCAATCAGCAGCGGTGCCCAACGAGTCTTATCCATTGGATCCTGATACGACAGCAGCTTGTGAAAGTAGCCGACGAACTGGGCTTCTTCATGAACGTCGGGGTGAATCGGCAACTCGGGCGGCTTGTCGTAGAAGACGACACAATAGAAATTTCCGCGAGATTCGTCCGTCACTCCCCAAGCCTCGTAGATCGTTTTGGCTCCTGCGGAATTCTTCGGAGCCTCGAACGAGGCGGAGCGACGCAGACTGAGCTTCAACGCGATCAGTTCACCGCGATGCTTCTCCGGAGCCTGAGCCAGATGTGTGAGGTAGCGGTCCTTGTGAGCGCGCTCCCACAACTCATCGAAGGTCTGCGTCATGCTCCAGCGCATCAACCGCCAGTAAGCGGGCATCTCTTCCGCAGCCAGCGGGGTCTTGTCGGACACCGCCTCAAATTGTCCGGCCGCTTCCGTCTCTTGAAACGCCTGTGTGTCATTGGGGCCGGTGACCAACGTCTCAACAAATGCGGCTTCGGACTTGGTCGCCAGCGGAGCGTCGTCATCCCGCTTCTCTTGGCGCGTCTGGTAGATCGTCAGGCCGATCAAGGTCAACAACGTCACCATGCTCACCAACCGCAGGAGGTCACGGCGGGAAAACAGCGGTGAGACAGGAGCTTGAGAGCGGAACCGCATGGAATGACGAAGACCACTAAAAGTTCGACAGGACCAACCTCATCACGATGTCTGAAGTCCGGCTTAGCTTTGTTAGCCGGACTTCTCTCCTAATAAACGCCTGCCCCAGAGAAGTCCGGCTGTCTGAAAAGCCGGACTTCTGGATGGATGACGGCGAAGACTGTCCGCCCGCATCTTTTCAACGTCCGCTACCCGTCTTCCGGCAGCTCCACAAAACTGAGCTTCGACAGCTTTTCGCCATTGGCCAGCGTCTGTCTCGTACAGACATCGACGACCTTCATCAGTTCGTCGTACTTGAGTCTCGAACCGACTTGAATGATGACCTGATCGAACGACGCGCCCGAGTCGGGGCCAAGGACGGCCTTCAATCGGTTCTCTAATGCGGTCAGACCCAAGACCGTCCCTTCGCCGATCGCCATCGTCGCGATCCGGCCGCCCGGATTTGAGAAGATCGAGATCACCAGCGAATTCAGACCTTTGACGGCGCTGTTGTTCTGCTGGTCACTGCCCGCCTGCTGTCCCGAGTTCACGTTGGTGACCGGTTGCGGCGGCGGCAACTTCAGGTTGATTTGCCCTTCAATGGGAGCGGGCTTGAAGGTGAGAATGAAGAACGTCAACAACTGGAACGCCATGTCGAGCATGGCGGCCAGATTGAGTTCGACCGATTCATGGCCTCTCTTTTTTTTCTTGCGTCGCATGGTGCCCGAACTCAATTCTCAGGGATTCAACTTGGCGGAAAACAACCGGATGCTCTGCGCGGACATGAGTGGAATACTTCGTTTAACCGCGTGGGCAACGCCCCGCGTGTCGAGCGGCGATTGAGTCTGTCTCCCCATCAACGCGCGGGGCGTTGCCCACGCGGTT
>JAYTGQ010000994.1:0-8347 GCA_043733345.1 Schlesneria sp. | reverse complement strand
GCGTAAGCCCCCTGGTTCTTGGGCGTAAGCCCGTTCGCGAAGAACCGGGGGGCTTACGCCACCCCGCTCAGATGTCTTATCAATGACCGCGCGAGGTCTAGTTGTTTACCGCCTTCGTATCGGGCACGGGGGCCTTCCGGACTTCGATGATGCTGATCATCTGCCCCGGCATGACACGTTCGTTGCCGACGATGACCACCTGTTGATCGGCGGCGAGTTGTCCGGTCACGGCAATCCAAGCTCCGTCAGCGATGCCCAGTTCGACGGGAACGAACTTCACTTTAGATGTTGGCTTGGGGCCGGGAGCCTTCGGATCGAGCGCCGCCAAGTCTTTGTCATCGAGCGCCACGATAGACGCCACCACGGGCGTTGGACCGCCCAACACGATCGCATCTTTGGGAACGAGCAATGAGTCGCGCAGTTCGCCCGTTGGCAGTGTGACTCGCGCCAACATCCCGGACTTCAAGACCGGCCCGTCCTCGCGGATTAGGTTCTTCACGCGGACTTTCACCGGAAACGTGCGCGACCGCATGTCGGCTTGCGGAGTGATGATCGCGACCTCACCAACGAAGATCGAACTCTTCAATGCGGGAACTTCCACGCGCACGGTCGTCCCCACGCGCACGTGTTCGATGTGCGTGTCGAGGACGTGCGCCTCGATATCGACTTCATCGAGATAGACGACTTCCGCGACGACCTGCCCCTTCGTGACCCACTCGCCGATCTCGGTCTTCTCCGCGACGACATAGCCGTCGAACGGCGCGACCATCGTGTGCTTCTTGAGCTGGTCCTGAAGCTGCTGGACGAGCGCCGTCTGTTCGGCGACGCGGGCCTTCGATTGTTCGATTCGTTCCGCGCGCGGCCCCTGTTTCATCAACTCGTGACCGAGTCGCTCGGCCAAATAGCTTTGCTCGGCGAACACGGCCGACGAACTGTCTTCTTCCATTTGATCGCGCGTGCCGACCTGCCCCTTCTCGAACAGGGCCATTGTCCGCTTCAGCCGTTGCACGGTGTACTCGCGCCGCGAGCGAGCCGCCTCCATCTTGGCAGCCGCTTGCTCGATCTCTTCTTTCCGCCAGCCGTTCGACAGTTCACGCAGTTCTTCCTCGCGGAACTTCAACTCGGCCTCCGCCGCGACGATTTGCAATGAGATCGTTTCAGTGAGCAGCTTCGCCAGCGGCTGCCCTTTCTTCACACGATCTCCCTCGTTGATCGGGTATTCGGTGACACGACCGTCCACGGCCGTTCCGACCGCACTCTTCTTGAGCGGCATCACGGTCCCGACAAACGTCTGGCCGCTCGCCGCCTGCTTCTGGATGACCGGCGCCACGACCACCGGCGCCACACGAGCCTGCGCATCGGCCCGCTCACCCGTGAGCAGCAACACCAGCCAGACGCATCCGAACGAAAGACGTTTGAACAGGAGAGAGACTCTGTTCATGAGGTCGATTCCAAGTGAGGGACAAAATGGAGGGACGGTATCCAGGGGGCAGTTCGGGGAGGCACAAACTAACAAGAGCCGTGCGGGTTGTCCGCCGATCAACGAAATCACTCCGTGTAACAATAGAGTTGTGTGTCTGGAGGCCAGCGCTGCGCCGGCCTCCGACGAGAGCAACCGGTGGCTATTCCCACCGCCCCGATTGAGTCGTTTCACCGCGTGGACAACGCCCCCCGCGGTGAGCGATTTTGGAGCTTGTTTCTCCACTCAGCGCGCGGAGCGTTGCCCACGCGGTGAAACGAAGCAAAGACCCACTTCTCCTCGCGCGAAGGCCCACGTCGCACTGCCGTCGGACGCCTGCATGATCGAATACGCTGATCGAATTCATGCCGTTCACTCGGCCCGTGTCGCAACGTAGTCACCGATATCCGACGATCACTTTCCGTTCCACTGCGCCGTCCATCAGCACGCGCTGACTGAAATCTCGGTTCATGTCCCGATGCGTTCATCGCCGTTTCATGTCGGGTCTCTAAACTCCGCCGCGAATGAGCATCACACTGTGGCGGATGCGGCTGGAATGAATCCTGGGTGGAGGAATGAGATGACGAACATTCGGTGGAGCGTATTGCTGTGCGCCTTGGCAATCGGCGTGACCTCATCGTTGATGAGCCTCGCGCAAGATCGTGGTCCCGACCGAGGGCCTTCTTCACGAGAGGATCGGCCGCGCGATGACCGGTCCCGAGAAGATCGACTTCAAGACGATCGCCCCAGCCGAGGTGGACCCGATCGAATGGATCGAGATCGTGGTCCCTCGGATCACGGTCCCTCAAATCATGAACAGCGGCGTCCCTCATTCGACGGACATCGCGGCCCCGACGGACCTCCACCGCGCGGCGACGGTCGCGGGTTTGAAGGGCGACACGGCAATGACCGCGATCACCGCACTGCGGATCACGGACCAAGTCGGCATTCATTCGACGGACATCGCGGCCCCGGTGGCCCTCCACCGCGCGGCGATGGGCGCGGGTTTGAAGGGCGACGCGGCAATGACCGCGATCACCGCACTGCGGATCACGGACCAAGTCGGCATTCGTTCGACGGACATCGCGGTCCCGGCGGACCACCGTCACATGGCGATCATCGTAGATTTGGACGACCGCAGGGAATGGATCACGGTCGTGGTCCTGCGTCTCACTTCTCTGCTCGCGTTCCATTCGCACATCGTCCCGGTCCCGACTTTCAGCACCATGGCCCCGCGATGATGTCGCATGCAGGAATGATGCCTCAGGGTCCATCGCCGTTCGATCAACTCGATGCCGATCACGACGGCCAGCTCAGCAAAGACGAAGTGCTGCAACAGTTCGCCAAGGTCGATGCCAACGGAGACGGTTCGGTCACGAAGGAGGAGTTGATGAAGTCACTCCACACGGCGAGCGGCCACCGCCCGAATGCGGGACCACAAGCTCAAGGCGATCCTCCTTCGGGACACTCCGGATCGCGCGGCGAACACATGGGACAGCCTCCCTTCGGACGCGGCTCGATGGGTCGAGGTCCAATGGGCGGTGGCCCATTGCCACGAGGTCCAAGGGAATCGGGACGTTCTGCGTTGGAAGGGCGGCATGGTCTGCCACCCTCTGCGGCGTTGTTCGCTCAATTCGACAAAGACCAGAACGGCAAGCTGACCAAGAGCGAACTTCCCGAGCCTCTCTGGGACCGCCTCTCTAAAGCGGACGCGAACAGTGACGGTGAGATCACCCAGGACGAGATCGAGGCTCACCGGAAAACGATCCGTCCCGACGCGACCTCGAAACCAGCGGAGCAATCTCCCGCCGAAAAAGCCGCGCCCGATGCTGACAACGCCGCACCCGCTGCGGCCAAAGACGTTTGAGACGACGAGCATCTGAAGTCCGGCTTAGCCTTGTTAGCCGGACTTCTCTTTGAACAGCGCGTCCCCCGCAAAGAAGTCCGGCTTTCAGAAAAGCCGGACTTCGAGTCGGTTCGCACTTTCTGGCAGATTCCCTGTAACCTTCGTCCTGAGACTCCTCAGGACACTGCATGAACACCTCATCCGAACCGCGCCGCTGCCCGGCCTGCTCCGCCGAGATCCCCGCCACCGCGCCGCAGGGTCTCTGCCCGAAGTGCCTGCTGCTGGGAGTCGCCTCGGTCGCCGAGTCCTCCGGGCTGAGCGAGGTTCTCGATCCCGTGGACTTGAAGCAGACTGGCGAGCGCCGTCCCGAGTCCGTCCGCGCCCAGTCGAAGTCTCCCAACGCGAAGCCCAGCGATCCCCGACAGACCGCGCCGTCGGTCGAAGAACTCGCGGCGGCGTTTCCGCAGTTGGAGGTTCTCGAACTGGTCGGTCGTGGTGGGATGGGTTTTGTTTACAAGGCCCGACAGCCGAAGCTCGATCGGTTGGTCGCCCTCAAAATTCTGTCGGGGCATCTGGCGGGCGAGCCATCCTTCCACGAACGTTTTGAACGCGAAGCCCGTGTCCTGGCGAAGCTGCAACACCCGCTGATTGTCAGCGTCTACGACTTCGGCGAGGCGACGACCGTAGTCCAGTCGCTCCGCCGACTGGACGCCGAGTCGCAGAGTGACTCGGCCACGGCGGAACGAGCTGTAGGGTGGGACCAGCGGCGCTTCGCCGCGCCGGCCCACCACGACGTTTCGACACGGCCGGATGGTGGGCCTGCGCTCGAAGCGAGCTTGTCCCACCCTACAAATCCGCCGGATGCCCGCTCGTACTTTTACCTGATGCTCGAATACGTCGATGGCGTGAACCTGCGTGAGGCCATGCGAGCGGGGCGGTTCACTCCCGATCAGGCGCTGGCCATCGTGCCTCAAGTCTGCGAGGCGTTGCAGTACGCGCACTCGAAGGGCGTCCTGCATCGCGACATCAAGCCCGAAAACATCTTGTTGGACACCGACGGCCGCGTGAAGATCGCGGACTTTGGGATCGCAAAGGTACTCGGCCCGGAGATCGAGTCTTCATCAAACCTCTTCGCGTCCGGCGGGGCGAGCGAATCGGAGCGGGCCGTCTCGCGGCTGACCGCCACCGGCGCGGTCCTCGGCACGCCGCTCTACATGGCTCCGGAACAACTCCTCAGCCCCAACGCCGTCGATCATCGCGCCGACATTTTTTCGTTGGGCGTCGTCTTCTACGAGATGCTCACCGGCGAACTCCCGATGGGCCGCTTCGCCCCGCCGTCCGAGAAGTCGCTCGCCAATCAACAGATCGACCAGCGCATTGACGAGGTCGTCCTACGGGCACTCGCGAAGGAAAGAGAACTCCGCCAGCAATCGGCCGGTGAGATGAAGACCGAGGTCGAAACGATCTCGTCCACTCCACGACACAACCCCGGCCCGCCGCCCGTGCCATACGCTGCCGCATCACCACGTCAGACGCCTTCGTCGCCGAGTGCATCGGGTGCCACTGGCGGCAGCTTTGAGCCGCTAGTGCGAGTGAAGAACACCGTCGAGCCTGTTGTTCCCGGTTGGTTGCTTTGGGATATCGGCAGAGTCTTCATCGCGATGTGGGTCGTGAGCTTTCTGAGTGTCGCCATACCTCTGCTGTTGATCGTCGTGACCGCGCCGATTTGGATTCTGAACTTGGCCGTCTTCTCTGTCGTTGCGATGTCAGTCGAGAACATTTTTGAACCGAAGAGTTTCGCATTCCATGCCGGAGCATTCGCGGGGGTCGCCGCGTGCGTCGTGATCGACATTCCCTTGCTGTACACAATCTGGCGTCGTTGGCTCCGCCATTTTTCACCTCGCCGTGCCGGAGCGTCTCTTCGATGGTTGTTCACGCCATACTCCGAGGAGCAAGCCCCCTCATCGGGACAGACGAACTCGACCGCGAGCGCCTCGGGTGCCACTGGCGACCGCTTTGGGACGCCGGTGAGTCTGAAGAACACTGGCGAGCGAAGCCCCTCGCCAGTGGCACCCGGCGAACAACGCCCCTTGCCCGTGGCACCCAATGTCTCGGCCATCCACGGCAACACCTCAGGCAGCGGCGGTTGGTGGGCGCTGGCTTCTCTCTTCATCGGCACTCTGCTCGCGATGTCTCCGATGGTGGGCTTCACTGTAAGTCAAGTCGATCCCGCGAACATCCCGTCGCCGCCATCACCGGCGTGGATCGCGTTCATGGTCGCGCTGATGGTCGTGTTCATGGCCGGTGGCACCGTGATACCGAACTGGCTCGGTTGGCGACACCTGATCCGGCAGCGCCGCGATCACAGCCGCAACGGCATCATCCCCGCCTTGATCGCCGCCTGCTTTCTGCCGCTGCTGATGTTGGATGCTGTGTTGTTCATGGGTGTGGTCAAATCCCTGTATCCGCAGGCACCACCCTCTGGGCTCGTCGCCTTGTGTGTTGTGGCGTTTCTATTCGTCATCGATGGCGTGATCCTCTATTCGATGTCGTGCTGGGCGACGTACTCGCCGCTGAACGTGCCAGCGGTCTTGAAGTCCGCGCGACTCTGGTATCCGCTCGGCTGGACGGTGCTGTCGGCCTTAGTCGCGTGGGGCGCGTTCGAGGCGGTTCAGACTTATGGGCGTTACACGTTCATGCGCTTCGACACGAGCGTCGAGCAGCTCGAAGCCAAGTCCGGCGGTTACTTCGTGCTTGGCAAGGTCATGAGCATTACTCAGGCAACTGGCAATCGCATCGAGCCAACGCCGAATCGCGCCGACTGCGAGTTTTTCTTCATCAAGCAGTCGAACACTGAACGAAGCGAAAGCAGCGTTTTAGTGGCTCTGCCTGACTTGATGATCCGCCGGTCGCGAACGGTGCCCAATGATGTCTCACTGACTGAGGAAAACCTGCTGGCCCAGATGAAGCTGGCGGGGATCGACACCAACCGGCTGGAAGTCGCGGCGGAAGCCCGATCGCTTATCGAAACCGCGCACAAAATGAGCGCGGCCCTCGTGAAACGCTCACAAGTTCCGCTGGTCAATCTGATCGACATGAGTCACTGGAAGCTCACAACTCGGCCTCGTTTTGAGGAAGTCATTCGCCACGGTTGGGACGTGACCCACCACACCGCACGCGGTTCGTTGAACATCCAGGTCAATCAAGATGACGCCTTTCGCGCGATGGCTGCGGTCGTCGCGTTCTGGTTGGTGGGGCTGGCGATCTTGCTCGGTCTGTTACCAACGCGCGGGACGCTGCCTAGACACGAGTCGGGGATGAGTTCCTCCGAGTCACCGTGGCCTCGCCGCACATCCAGATTGGTCGCCACGTTGGCTGGACTCAGCGTCGCTTTCACCGCCCTCGCATTCCTGCCGCTGGCGACGAGGCTGATTTATTCATCGCCGCCAGCGATTTACCCCCCTGATGAGGCCCACGTCGCGGGAACCGCGCGGGTGTCTGACGAGAAGAGTCACATGGTTACTGCTCATAGCTCACACGGAGACGCCGCCCAACCAGTGACGCCACCGACTCCACCGCAAGCCCTCTCCGCCGCCGAGGCCGAGGCGAAACGGCTGGGGTTGATCCGTGTGGCCGATGCTTCCAGCGGAGCCAACATTTCTCAGCAGCCGATCGGGCTGAAGGGCGCGGGAAATGAGATGTTTGTTGAACCGCACTTTTCGGCGCTGGTTCAACTGCCTGAGCCGACGAACCGGCTGGCTTTTACCATCCAAGGCACCCGTGATTCGCGCGGGACGAGTACCCTGCCGGTCAGTTATCCGTGCGACTACATCGCCTGCGACTGGACCTCGGGGACGGACAACCCCCGCATCATGGGCTACATCCGGCCACCCGGTGCTTACGACTTTCGCGCGGATGCCGAGACGACCAAGTTGCTCAGAGAAATGGACTCGGCCAAACGGGCGAAAGTCGCATCGCATGTGTTGAGGCTCATCGTCGAAGCCAACTTGAAATCGGCGGCCACGGAGTCTGACTGGCAACTGGGGACGCAGGCCGCTCACATGCGGTTCAAGCTCGTCCCGAAGGCGATCTCGAAGCTGAGCGTCCCCGAGGAATGTCTCGTCGTGCTGACCGACGACTCACGCACGGTGTTCACTCGCGAGGGAGGTCGCTTCACAAAGCATGAGTTGGCTGCGGCCGAGCCAATCCGCGAACTTCGCGACGGCATCGGCCAAGCCGTCAGCGCCAATCTCGAAGCGGACGTGAAGCTGCTGCTCGACAAGGCTCACCGCGCGGTGCAGCAACAGAATTGGGAGGAGTTGCTGACGTGCCTGACCGACGATGGCCGTGACGAATGGATCTTTGAGATCACGACCGGTTCTTCGCTCGCCATTGCCATGCTGGAGAAACAGGGAGGAGTCGCGGTACTGAAAGCCATTCCACAGATGGCAATCCTGACTCAACTGGGCGACGAACTGAAGAAGTTGTTGCGTGAACCAACGAACGAGGAAGGCAAGCTGCTCGACCAGCGATACCAGAACTACTCAAAACTCTCCGCTGCCGAACGACGCCAGTTGCGGATCGATGTCATGCGAGCCAACTATCCGGACATGGCCCAGGTCGCGACGACGACGCTCACGTTCGTCCGGCAACTCGATGAGAAAAATCTGGTGATCGACTTCTCTGCCATCAACGACCTGCACGTCGAAGGAGACCGCGCGACGGGAACATGGTCCACGGCTGACGGCAAGCTCAACCCCATCGTCATTCGGCGAGTCGAAGTGAATGGCAAGCACGTCTGGAAGATCGACTCGCTCATCGGCAAGAGCGTCATGGACCCACCGTTCCCGGTCTTTCCGTTCCCCGCAGGACTGATGCTCGAAGCGGGTGAACCCAATGACTCTGACTCTCCCGAAGACGCTCCAGCCGATGCGTCCGTCCCCGAGAACGTGCAGGATGAAAACGTGCAGGATGAAGAGGACTCGGCCGAATCGTGATTCAGGTGAGCCGAGCGGCGTCAGCCCCCGGACTCTTTATTTGAA
>JAYTGQ010000993.1:0-8347 GCA_043733345.1 Schlesneria sp. | reverse complement strand
GGCGTAAGCCCCCCGGTTCTTCCAATGAAGAAGGGCTAACGCCCAAGAACCGGGGGGCTTACGCCACCCCGCTCAGAAATATCTCAGCTCAGACCGTGCGAGGCATCCGTGATGCCGCTGGGTGTCACGCATTTTTTGAACTACTACAGCACTTGTCCGGTGAGTTGGGCGACTTCGTTCACATCTTTGTCGCCGCGTCCCGACAGGCAGACGACGATGACTTCATCGGGCTTGCGGCGTTTCGCTTGTTCCAGCGCATAGGCGATCGCGTGGGAGCTTTCCAACGCGGGGAGAATTCCTTCCATGCGAGCGACCTTGCCCACGGTCTCCAGCGCCTGGTTGTCGCGAATCTTGACGTACTTCACGCGGCCCGTGTCGTGCCAATAGCTGTGTTCGGGACCGACGCCGGGATAGTCGAGTCCGGCGGAGATCGAGTGAACGTCCATCGTCTGACCGTCCTCATCTTGCAGCACGTAGCTGTAGCTGCCGTGCAAGACGCCCTTCGTGCCGAAGCTGAGCGTACTGGCGTGGTCGCCCGCTGTGTCGCCGCGTCCGCCCGCTTCGACTCCAGTCAGTTCGACACCGACATCATCGACGAACGGATGGAACATCCCGGCCGAGTTGGAGCCGCCGCCGACACACGCGACGACTTCATCAGGGAGGCGGCCGATCGTTTCGAGGCACTGCTGCCGAGTCTCGCGTCCGATGACAGCTTGGAAGTCGCGGACGATCATCGGAAACGGATGCGGTCCCACGACCGAGCCGAGGATGTAGTGCGTGTTCTCGACGGAGGCCATCCAGTCGCGCATGGCCTCGTTGATCGCATCGCGCAACGTCCGCGAGCCGCTTGTTACCGGACGGACTTCGGCTCCCATCGTGCGCATGATAAAAACGTTCAGCTTTTGTCGGCGGATGTCTTCCTCACCCATGTAGACGACGCACGGCAACCCGAACCGGGCACACGCGGTGGCGGTGGCAACGCCGTGCTGACCGGCCCCGGTTTCGGCGATCACGCGGGTCTTGCCCATGCGCAGCGTCAGCAGTGCCTGCCCAATCGTGTTGTTGATCTTGTGGGCACCCGTGTGGTTGAGGTCTTCTCGCTTGAAGAAGATGCGGGCACCGCCGCACTCTTCGGAGAGTCGCTCGGCAAAGTAGAGCGGGTTCGGACGACCGACGAAGGTTCGCAACATCTCGTTCAGGCGGCGATTGAACTCGGGGTCTTGCATCGCCCGCTGATACTCGACGGTCAGCTCTTCGAGGGCGTGCATGAGCGTCTCGGGGACGAATCGGCGTCCGAACTCGCCAAACCGCCCCTCGGCGTCGGGGACTTGAGAAGTGGCACGATTTTGTGGCAAGGCATTCGGCATGAATTCGCTCGGTGAGGTCACGACCATTTTGGGATGTCATTCGCGGGCCGGGATTATTGGGGGCGGTGAAACAATCTTCAACTCGCCGCATCGATTCACCGAGTGACAGGGCGATCTTCCCTGCAATGCGGACCCCGCAATCTTTCGTTAGGGGACCGTCTATTGGCGATTGCACGCGAAAACGTCTCCTTCGCAGATCGCGGTTGGCAACGCTTACGGTCGGCCGATATAGTTCCGCGAGTCATTCATTCGCATTTTTGAGTCGAGAATCACAATCGACTTCGCTGAACCTGAAACGCTAGGAGCAACACGATGAGCGAGAGCATTCACGATGAGCCGGAGGAGGCGGGTTCGTCATTCAAGATGGGAGCACTCGCCAATCCGAACGTCCTCAAGGTTTACCAGACGGGGGAGCTGACCGTGGTGGGGTTTGGAGGCAAGGATGTGCCCGACGAAGTTTGCATTGCCGAGTACCGCCAACAATTGCTCGACCTCATTGCATTGCATGGCGTGAAAACGATGGCCTTTGATTTGAGTGGCGTGCAACTCGTTCCCAGTGGAATGTTGGGCGTTCTCTCCACGATCGCCAAGCGCGTTGAGAAGGTTGAAATCTACAATCCCTCGGTGGACGTGCGCGAAGTCCTGCGCATGACCAAGCTCGAACGGCTGTTCGACATCAAAGAAGTCCAAGTTTGACGATTGTGTCGCCAACGATTGTCTCCGTTCGCTCGTACTCTGGACCTCCTAAGCTGTAGATTGCGACAGCGCCAGTGCCGAGTGGCGAATTGAGTCGTAACTTTGGGCTTCCACTTTGTTGATGAACGAGTCTGACCGCGATGCCGTTTTCCAGCCTGCAAAACTTTCAGAGCTTTCTGACGCGATCCAAGCTGATCGAACCGGCACAGTTGCAGGAATGCGTGGCCCGGATCCAAGCCAGCGGGCCGAGCATCGACGCATTGATTCGCGAGATCGAGCAGCGGCATTACCTCACTCCGTATCAAGTCTCCAAGCTCAAAAAGCGGGAGACGGACGGATTGCGATTGGGGCCGTACAAGCTGCTCTACCGAAATGCCTCTGGCAGCTTTGCCCGCGTGTTTCGAGGTGTCTCAGTTGATGATGGCCAGATGATTGGGATCAAGGTGCTGCGGCAGCGTTGGGCGGAAGACCCGCGCACCGTGAACTTGTTTCGCCGCGAAGGAGAACTCGGCAAGCGACTCAAGCACAAGAACATCGTTCCGATCTACGAAGTCGGCAGCGAAGGCGGCCAGCATTACATCTCGATGGAGTTCATCGAAGGCGGCAACTTCCGCGAACTCCTGAGAAGCCGCCACAAGTTCTCCGTCGCCGAGGCATCCCAGTACGTACTCGACATCGCCGAGGGACTCGAATACGCCCTGAAGCTCGGGCTGACGCATCGCGATCTCAAGTTGACCAACGTGCTGCTCAGCGCGCAGGGAGTGGCGAAGCTCGTCGATTTCGGGTTGGCGGGCCAAGACGCGGATCTCGCCACAATGGAGGAGGATGTCGATCGTGCGGTTGAATACGCGACGTTGGAACGCAGCACGAACGCACCGGACAACGATCCTCGTAGCGACCTCTATTTTCTCGGCGCGATCTTCTACGAATTGCTGACGGGTGTCGCACCCTACCCGCCGTCGAAGAGTCGCGAAGATCGCAAACAACCGAGTCGCTATCGCAACATCCGCCCTATCCGACAGGTTGATCCTTCCATCCCCCCCGCTGTCGTGGCGATCATCAGCCAATTGATGGAGATCAATCCCAACGAGCGCTATCAATCGCCGACGGAAGTCATTCGCGATTTGCAGACGATCGTCGGAGCGCGCACGGAAGTGAGTGGCCCGCGCGGTGATTCGACACGCGCTGAATCAACCGTCCCCCTGCCTCTGGCCCCCGCATCCGATGTCGAGTTGCCTGCGGCATTGGTCAAAGGTGGACAACCGACCGTACTTTGCGTTGAGAACCGCACGCAGCAGCAGGACTCACTGCGAGAATACTTCACCAAGCACGGTTATCGCGTGTTGCTCCTGCGCGATGTGCAGCGCGCCATGACGCGCCTCACCTCCGATCCTCCGCAGGGCCTCATCCTGATGGCTGAGGCACTCGGCGACGGCGACGAAGCTTCGCACGCCTACGAAAAAATCGCTGCCGCCTGTCGCAAATCGGGCACCCCGATCGTCATGGTTCTGTCGAAGAAGCATCAGGACTTTAAGGAACGCTTCGCCAATACCTCCACATCGCGCGTACTGACCGACAAACACGTCACGCTCCGTTCGATTCGCCAAGCACTCGAAACGCTGCGATCAAGCGGCGAATAAGTCGTACGACTCATGAATCAGACGTGTGGCAAGTCGGAACGTGTCATGACGCGCGCGGAATTGCGTGAGGTTGATCGTCGCTCGATTGAGGAGTTCGGTCTCCCCGGACTGGTTCTCATGGAGAATGCCGGCCGCAATGCCGCTGGCTTGTTGCGAGACCTCGGAATCGGCGGCCGGGTCGTCCTCTGTTGCGGCAAGGGAAATAACGCAGGAGATGGCTTCGTCATCGCGCGGCATCTCGAAAATGCCGGCATTGACGTGCGCGTGTTGCTCACAACTCTCTCGAACGACATTCGAGGAGACGCGGCGGTCGAGCTGAACGTGTTGCGGCGAGCAGGAACTCCTGTCGTGGAAGCTCCACCCGAGATCGCGACCGCGTGGCCTGACGAATTCGCGCAAGCCGACTGGATTGTCGATGCGCTGCTTGGAACAGGGACACGGTTGCCGATTCAGGAACCGTTCGTCAGTGCGATTGCCGCCATCAACGCCGCTGGACGAAAAGTCTTCGCGATCGACCTCCCGTCCGGTCTCGACTGCGACACCGGCGCAGGGCGAGATGACTGCGTGCGAGCGACTCACACCGCCTCTTTTGTCGCGCGAAAACCGTGCTTCGACCATCCCCGCGTCCGTGCAATCACCGGCCCCATTCACGTCCTCGACATCGGCGTCCCACGATCACTGTTGCTGGAATTCACGACTTGAAAATTGGCGGCCAACGGAAACGTCGAGACGCTACGCCGGGAGGCAAAGTTCTTCGCAACGAACGCGAATGGCTTCCAGAATCGTTTGGCGAACCCAAGGCTCCAGATTGATGACCTTCAAATTCGCTTGAAACCACGATTCACCGCGTTCGACGACGAGCACCGCGAACAGTTCGTCAGCAAACGAGTGGCTCACAGAGCGCACTCCCGCAAAATCAATCTCACAACGACGACCTTGGGCTTCCACGATTTCTACGAGCGAGGCTCGTAGCTCAGCAGCCCGGTGACGACTCGATAAGTCGGTCCCGAGTTGGTCCGCAATTCGTAGGGTTTCGCTCATTTCACAATCCGATCCGCTTCGCCAGCTCTTCGAGTTTTGCTTGCTGCTCAGTCGCAGCAAGGTTTCCGTTCGGAATGATCAACTCCACCTCAATGGCCACACCGGACCAAGTCAACTGTGACACGCTGGTCCGCTCTTGCCCATTCTCCAGCAGATACTCTCCATTGCCAGACAAGGCCCAGAGTTTGCCGTGCAGGGTTCGCACCAGTTCACACAGCAACCACAGCCCCTCGCCGACATGGTGATCTTCGTTGCTTCGCGTCGCAAGATTGCCTGGGTAAGGACTGACGATCACATCTTCCGGCAATCTTTGAATCCAGTCATTGGTCGGAGTATGGGCTGTTGTATGTCGGCGCTGAAGACACCACTGAATCGCCTGCGCATGATCGGTGATGTCGGCGCGAATCCGTTGGACGTTTCGCAACATACCGCAACCGATGTCCGCGATGGCAAACTCAATTCGCCTGCTCTCGGAGTCGCAATAAACCTGCGCACATGAGAACCCGGCCCCACTGGCATGGGAGGCAACGTTGTCATGCAATTCTCCAATCACTTTTGCCAACCGACCAACCATCTCTCGGTTGAAGTCTGCAAATTGCTCAAAAACCAAGTCGTTGACAATCGTGTTGCAACGATCAACATCTGAGTGCGTCGCCAACTTCGTCAGCTTTGTGTACGTCACCCCCTGCTTCCCCGTTCGCTTCGGGAACTGGTACTTGCCTTGGAGCGCGTCGATCAGGCCATTGTTTTCTGCGTAGCCTCGCGAACACCCCGAGAACCGCAGGACTTTGCCAATGGGAACCTGCAGGTTCATCGCCGCAGTCATGACCGAGAGAATTGGAGAAACAAACTGAACAGGCCAGTCTGCAGCAAGTTGGCTTCCCCAAACACACGCGGCCTTCGCAGATTCATAATGCATGCGATGAAGCGATCAAGAAGGATGTCGACATTCCGGAACTGAACTTTCACGACGCTTGTCGCATCCGCAGCGTTGGCTTCTCCAGCGTGACGACCGTGTTGGCGGGGATGCTCTCGTAGACGGAGGCACCGGCTCCGATGACCGAGTTCCGGCCGATGGTCGTGGTGCCACCGAGGACCGTGGCGTTGGCGTAGACCACGACGTTCTCTTCAATCGTCGGGTGACGTTTCGAGTTGCGGACCAGATTGCCTTGCTCATCTTTGGCGAAGCTGAGTGCGCCGAGCGTCACGCCCTGATAGAGCTTCACGCCGCTGGCGATCTCGCACGTCGCACCGATCACGACGCCCGTGCCGTGGTCGATGAAGAAGGACGGGCCAATGGTTGCTCCCGGATGAATGTCGATCCCCGTCCGACTGTGCGCGCACTCGGACAGCATGCGCGGGATCAGCGGAACTTCGAGCCGAAACAGTTCGTGTGCGAGGCGATACACGGTGATCGCCTCCAATCCCGGATAACAAAAGATGATCTCATCGAGATTCCCGGCGGCGGGGTCACCGTCGAACGCGGCCTGCACGTCGGTGGCCAGCGTCTTGCGCAGAGCGGGGATCGTTTGCAGGAACTCGATCGCCTTCTCCTGTCCGACCGCTTCAAAGTCGGGTTGAATCTCTCCGCACAGCAGTTGGTTCTTGCGGCGAAAGTCGTGACGCAGGGCACGAGCGATCTGCTGCGTGAGTCGGTCGTGCAGGCCGTCGATCAAATCGCCAACGTGATACGTGACGTTGCCGAAGTGCAGATTCTGCCGCTTGCGATAGCCGGGGTAGAGAATCTCCTGCAGGTCGTTGGCGATCTGAATGATCGCCTCGACGCTCGGCAGCGGGCAGTGGCCCAGATGATTGGTCGTTTCGATTTCCTGATACGTATCGACGATGCGATCCGTCAGTTCGGGAAGTCGATCTTTGAGTCGAATATCAGTCGCCATCGAACATGCCTTCTGTGAAATCACTCGAAGCGAGACCCCAGCCACACTAACACGCAGCGTAAGCGAGGACGTGTTTTGCGGGCGTCCTCGCTGATACCTCACGCGGCACAAAGGGAGAGGTTTCCGAGCGGGGTGGCGTAAGCCCCCCGGTTCTTGGGCGTAAGCCCGCTTTGAAAGAATCGGGGGGCTTACGCCACCCCGCTCGGAGATCTCATCATTGACCGCGCGAGGTATCTGTGATGCTGGCATCCTCGCTTACGCTGCGGGTTGGTGTGACATCCTGTCGTTCCGCTCCAACGTTGAACTTTTACTGGTTGGGATCGGCGTCACATTCGGTGCAACTGTATCCAAAGTGAGGCTCCTCACCCCGAGATGGTTCGGCAGGGCTGCCACATCTTTCGCAACCGACAAGGTTTGACAGTAGACGAACTCGAATGATTGGTCGTTTAACCGCGTGGGCAACGCCCCGCGCGTCGATGGCGTGATCCGTTCCGAACGCGCGGGGCATTGCCCACGCGGTTAAACGAAGCAGGCGAGCCGTCTGCACGACAAACGGCACTCTCACCGGGCGAGTTTGCCGCCGGTGCGAACGATCTTGAATGGGAACTTCACTCGGGGTCGATGACCTGCCGAACCGCAGCGCACTTTCGCGCTACGCTCTCGGAAGTGTTGGCCATGACGTTTCGCAACCTATTCGTCGATGCCTTCGTTCCACCGGCCACAGCTCACACTGAGTACTGGTTCGAGACGCGGCGGCCGTTTTGCAACCTCGTCTTTTTGCTCCCACTGCTACTCGCCTATGAAATGGGCGTCTGGCTGATCGGCGGTGCCGATGCCAACTCGGTTCGCAACGGAGCCGATGCGTGGATGAGACTCGGCTTGCAACGGATCGGCGTTGATTTGCTGTGGCTGCTCCCCGCCGTGTTGGTCGGGGCACTGCTGACGTGGCAATGGCTCAGTCGCCAACCGTGGCGGATGTCGTGGGACACGCTCGGCGGAATGCTGGCGGAGAGCCTGCTGTTCGCCTTCGTGCTGATCCTGTTGGGGCAGTTGACGGATTACTGTTTTCGGCAGACCGGCGCGATGACGCTGCAAGTTGAGGAAAGTCGCTGGCAGAGCGGGTTTCTCGTGAAACTGATTGCCTTCATGGGGGCGGGCATCTACGAAGAGTTCCTCTTTCGACTCTGCCTGATCCCCGTGACTTACGCCGCGCTGCGCGCGTTGCTCGTGCCGCATCGCTGGTCGGTGGGCGGGACGATCGTGTTCACGAGCCTCGTCTTTTCTCTCGCTCACTATCTCGGCCCGGCCGCGGACGGACAGTCGTTGTCATTATTGACGGAAGCGGTGGCCCGCGTGCAATCGAGCCGCTCGCTGTGGTTCAGCTTCGTGTTCCGCACCTTGGCGGGAATGTTCTTCGCCGCCCTCTTCTTTCTGCGCGGCTTCGGCATCACCGTCGGAACGCACGCCGTTTACGACGTGTTCGTCGGGATTGTGCTGATCTCGGAAGTGTGACGCTTTGAATTCACACCAACCCGAAGCGTGAACCAGGACGTGCCCGCCGGGACATCCCGTCCGGCAGCGGCTAGAATCCCGCCGCGCGTTCGGCTCGGGCTCAGCGCCTGCCTCGTTTCACCGGGTGGTCTGTACTGAGACATCTGAGCGGGGCGGCGTCAGCCCCCCGGTTCTTGGGCGTTAGCCCTTCGCA
>JAYTGQ010000992.1:0-3053 GCA_043733345.1 Schlesneria sp. | reverse complement strand
CCGCGCCGGCCCACCATGATTTCTCGACGTTTCCAGATGGTGGGCCGGCGCTCGAAGCGAGCTTGTCCCACCCTACGTTGAACAAGGCGATGGCCCTGCGATAAGCTCAAACTGGTTGACCCTGTCGAAGAGCGCACTTAGAGTTGTCCGCGTGCTTCCACTATCAACCGCCGTACCCTCGTGATGGCTGCTCCGCTTTGAACTCACCCGCCGACATTTTTCACCGTGGCGAAGACCGCTTATTTCCCATGGCCGATACCGATTCCAAAGGCTCTGGGCCGGATCGTCCCAAGTTCACGCCGCCGCCGGGAGGCTCGAAGAAGCCCGACAAAAGACAGACCAGCAACCTGTTTTGGTTCCTGCTGGCGCTGCTCGTCGTGGGGGCGATCGTCTTTGGGTTTGCCAACAAGTGGCGGACAAAAAAACTTTCCTTCAGCGACTTCAAATCGCAAGTTGCCGCGCGCGTCCTCGGCCCGGCCAACGTCTATGAACTCAAGCTCGGACTCCGTTCGCTCACGTATCAAGATCAACCGAAAGACCTCGCCAACTCCAAGACGGTCCCGAATTTGTTCTCGGTCTCCATCGTTGGGATGCAGGGACAGAACGAGTCCAAACTGACCGATCTGCTCGACCAAGCCAGCATCCACTGGAGCTACGACGAACCAGTCACACGCTGGCCGGAAGTGTTGCTCACGACGGTCTTCATCCTCTTCTGTGTCGGGTCGCTGTACATGATGTTTCAGCGTGGAGGCGGTGCCGGTTCGGCGATCGCCTTCGGACGCAGTCGCGGCAAGCTCTACGTTCAGGAAGAGCTGGGCATCACGTTCAACGACGTGGCGGGAATCGACGAAGCGGTCGAAGAACTGCGTGAGATCGTCGAGTTCCTGCGCAATCCCGGTAAGTATCAGGCGCTCGGTGGCCGCATCCCGCGCGGCGTGTTGCTGGTGGGACCGCCCGGTACAGGGAAGACACTGCTGGCGAAGGCCGTGGCCGGAGAAGCGGGTGTTCCGTTCTTTGGTTTATCGGGGTCCGACTTCGTCGAGTTGTTCGTCGGTGTCGGAGCGGCGCGCGTACGCGATATGTTTCAACAAGCGGGGCAACGCTCGCCCGCGATCATCTTCATCGACGAGTTGGATGCCATCGGCAAGGTCCGCAGCCATGGGGCACAGGGCGGCGGTGAAGAACGCGACCAGACGCTCAACGCACTCCTCGTCGAGATGGACGGTTTCAGCTCCGATCAAAGCGTGATCGTCCTTGCTGCGACGAACCGGCCCGAGACACTCGACCCGGCCCTGATGCGGCCAGGTCGGTTCGATCGCAACGTCCTCGTCGATCGCCCCGACATCAAGGGCCGCGAAGCGATCCTCAAGGTCCATGCGGCGAAGATCAAAACGGACGACAGCGTGAATTTGAAGTACCTCGCCAAGTTCACGGCGGGCTTTGTCGGTGCGGACCTCGCCAATTTGGTGAACGAAGCGGCGCTGCTGGCCGCGCGCAAGAACAAGTCCGCCGTGACGAACGCCGAGTTTGAAGAAGGCTTCGAGCGCGTCGTGGCGGGTCTCGAAAAGACGGCCCGCGTCATTCCGGAAGATGTCAAACAACGCGTCGCGTGGCACGAGATCGGGCACGCGCTCGTCGGTTGCTCACTGCCGCATCTCGATCCCGTCCACAAGGTCTCGATCATCCCGCGCGGCCTCGGGGCACTCGGCTACACGATGCACCGACCCGAAGACGACCGGCATCTCTCGACCCAAACCGAACTCTTCAACCGCATTTGCAGCCTGCTGGGCGGTATCGCGGCCGAAGATCTGATCTATCAAGAATCATCCACGGGCGGGGCCAACGATCTCCAACGCGCGACGGACATGGCGCGGCGGATGATTACCGAGTTTGGCATGAGTCCGAAGCTGGGCCGCGTCCATTACAGCGAGTCGCGCAAGAGCGCTTTTCTGATGGGATCGGTCGGCTCGTCCGACTACGCGCACAGTGAAGAAACGATTCGCGAGATCGACCTCGAAGTCCGTCGGATCATTGACGCGGCCTACGAGACCGCCCGCGACATCCTCGCCGCACGTCGTCCCGCGATGGAGCATCTCACGCGCGAGCTGCTCGAAAAGGAATCCATCGAAGCGCCCCTGATCGCGTCGATCCTCGACCAATACAAGACCGGCCCGCAGATCAAGCCGGGAACGTACGTCGAACCTCAAACCCCGCCCGCGCGCGACGCGGATTCATCCGACGCCAGTGGTTAACAGCCTGTTGAAAAACGGCTGTCGGGAGGGCGAGGCTCCTGCCGAGCCGCGAGAAACAAGCGACTTTCCTCACGCACACGGCTCGGCGGAAGCCTCGCCCTCCCTTTTTCAACAGGCTGCTAGGCTTTGTCGGAAAACAATCAGCCGCTGGGCGCTAGCCCACGGTTTCCCGCAGAAACCGGACATGAGCGCGTTCCGGCTGATAGTTTTCCGACAAAGCTTGGTTGACTTCTTGAGGGATGCCGTGCGGGAGCTCGACATCAGTGCGATCACGTCTGACTACGAGCGTGAACTGCGGGGCGACCCGCCCGGCTGTTGGAGACAACACTGATCCGCGGATGATGCTGACGCTGCTGATCTTCAGCTATGCCACCGGGACGCGTTCGTCGCGGAAGATCAGGACGCGGTGCGAGCAGAATGTGGCGTGTCGCGTGATCGTGGGGGAGGACTTGCCGGACGGTCTTTGGAGACGAATGACCGGCACGCGATCAACGAGTTCCGTCGCCGGCACGTCGCCGCGTTTGAGAAGTTGTTTGTCGAAGTGTTGCGGCTGGCATCGGCGTCGGGGCTGCTCAAGGTGGGACGACGGGCACTCGACGGGACGAAGATCAAGGCGTTTTCGGAAATCGCCTCGCGGCACGGTTTGGTTTCAAACCGCGCCATGAGTTACGGCCGCAGGCAGACCGAGGAGGTTCGGTTGCAGCAAGAGATTCGCGAGCTGCTGGCTCGGGCGGAGGCCGAAGATCAGGCGGATGATGCTCAGCACGGAGCGAACCGTCGCGGCGATGAACTGCCCGACGA
>JAYTGQ010000991.1:0-20454 GCA_043733345.1 Schlesneria sp. | reverse complement strand
TCGCCCTTGAGGGACTGGGCCATGCTTGGGGTCGCCGTGGTCGCCAGGAGCATCCACTGTCCGGGCGCGTTGGTCAGCCAGTCCACGAGCCTCTCGTGGCAGCCCTCACAGAGCTGCCCGTGTTTGGCCTCGCGCGGCTGGCAGCCTTTGTTCCCGCACGTCGGCTTACTTATTAGCTAACCCCCCGACCCCGGTCCAAACCAGACCAGCCGGGTTGTCCTCTATTCAGTCATCCGAAAAACTTCGACTCTTCAGCATCGTGGCGGTGCAAACTCCAAAACTTAGCTCACCGCTCAACTCGCAAATCCTATCAACCAGAACTGGGAATACTAGGTGCCATTTTCTTTAGGAGCTCTCACACCGTAACTGTTAAGCAACGAAGCTCCTCTCCGGGGTGTTTTTCGGCCGGGTGGTTCGGAGTTACTTCTGATTGGGGTGGCTGGCGTGGTGGTCAGGAGGAGTTGGGGGCGGCGAGGGAGAGGGGTTTGGATTGGTCGGTGTGGCCGAGGAGGGAGAGGCCGTAGTCCAGGATGTGGAGTCCCTGTTTTTGGCAGGTGCGGACGATGCTTTTGATGGAAGCGAAGGCGTTGGCTCCGGCGTCGGTCCGGTTGACGCCGCCGTCGCTCCGCGCTGCGGCGACGCTGCGGATGTCACGTTCGCCGAGGTTGTTGTCGGCCGGGAGGTTCTCGACCGTCAGGAAGCGGAGCAGGTCGAAGCGGTGTTTCACCAAGCGGTTGTTGATGCGCCGGCAGTCCTTCTCGGCCGGTCGCGTAGAGATCAGCGTGTCGAGCCGGTGTTCGAGCTGCTGCCGGGCCGATTCGTAGGCGGCGGATTCCGTCGTGCTGCGGGACTTTTCCAACGCGATCGCCTCTTGCAGCAGCGTCATCAGCGGCTGGAGATACGAGTCTCGATATTTGTTCGATACGTCGTCGCGCAGCGTGTGGAGTTCGCGCAATAGATGGACGAGGCACTTCTGTTTGAGACAGTCGATGGCGTGATAGGCCGCGTAGAAGTCCGTCACCAAGACGCCCGGCAGCGAGTCTCCCAGTGCGGCCTTCACGACCGCCGCCGACCGATATTGATCGACCAAATACAACGCCAGTCGCGGGTTGCAGAAGCACCACACCCAGACGTTCTTCCCGTTGATGCGCCAGCCGGTCTCATCCGCGTGGATGACGGGTTCGGACCTCATCAGCTCGAACAGCCGCTTCACGACGGGATCGAACAGCTTCCCCGCCCACATCACATGGCCCAGCGTCCCCGCGCGACTGATCTTTAAGCCGAACAGGATGTGCATCAGATCGGCCGTCTTGCCCAGCGAGAGGCCCAAATGACCGCGACTATACGCCGCCAGCAGCTTCGCGCGCGGCCCGATATAAACCTCGGCGACCTCGGGCGGCGCGGCCGGTTGAGTCACCCGCCGACAACACGCACACCGTCGCTTGTGCCGACGATAGCGATGGACTTCGACCTGCGGTTGAGGAATCTCCTCCACGACATGCTCGTCGAACTCGCCGGTCTCGTCGAGGCTCCCGCCGCAGTGCGGACACGCTTCGTCCTTCAAATCGTGAACGATATCGTCAGGACCGGGTGGCACGGCGTCACGCTGCACGCCAGGATGCTTTCGCTCACCAACCTTCCGCCCGTCCTTGTCCATTTTTCGGACGACTGATCGCATTCGACTTCGGCCGAAACCCCTTCTTCCGCCGCTGAAGCTCGACGGTCAACTCGGCCACCGGAGCCTCCAGCTCCCCGATCCGAACATCCCGCAAAGCCATCTCTGCCGCCTGACGAGAAATGACGATCTCACGCTCGGCAATCGCAGCCTCCAACGCCACCACCCGAGCCAACACCGCATTCAACTCCCGCCGCAGATCATCCATGACCCACACACTCGCCTCATTTCCCGCATCCGCGAAGCTCGGTTGCGCGAGAACTTCGCGTGGCCCAATCGCTGCTGCTTGTCACTTTTAAAACAACATTCCGAAGGCAAAAGCCTCGCCATGCAACGCCGCCGCTGCGGCGGGAACTTCGACACGCTCCTCAAAGTTCTCGACGCACAAAGGACTGAGTGTGCGCTGGCCCTGACGTTTTCTGGAGTCGTCTATTCGCACCAAGCAGGAACCTCAGTCGGGTTGCTTGTCCAGCAACTCAAACTGCTCGCCAAATGTGTCTAGGCAGAAGAGTTTCAGAATCAAGTTTTTTATCTCCCGCTGCGATAGAACCCCGCTGGCTTCGACCCAGTCCTAGTGACGGCTCATGCCGCCGCAGTCGTCTGGCACTGACTCCGTAGCTCAACTGTCCGACTTTCTGTAGGGTGGGCCGTGCCACCCCAGAGTACATTTCAAAACTAGCCCGACGCGCAAGCGCGGGCTTCATCGTCAGCGAATGTCCAGCTCTCGCTTGCGCGTCGGGCTGGTTTTTCGAGGCAAAAACAGGTTTTGAAACTGGCTCTCCGGAAAGTTGAACAGTTGAAATAGAAACAGGAACGACTGCGATTAACGCCCAGCCATCACCACCACCACCGTTACTCGACTGCCGCGCCATTGGTGTGCGGTTTGGTGGTGTCGTGGCTTTGGAGAGCGTGGATTTTGATTTGCACGCTGGTGAGGTGCATGGTCTGGTCGGATGCAACGGGGCGGGGAAGAGTACGCTGATGAAGGTGCTGGCGGGGGCTGTGCCTGAGTATCGCGGTGACATCCGGTTGAACGGCGTTCCGGTGCGACTCAGTTCTCCGCGCGAGGCTCTCGCGCAGCGGATCGCGATGGTTTACCAAGAGCTGTCGGGGATCGGGGCGTTGTCGGTGGCCGAGAACATGTTTCTCGGACGGCAGCCAACAAAGTGGGGCCGCGTCGATTGGAGCCGCATGAATCGCGAGGCGGCGGCAGCGCTTGCGGAACTCGACATTCACATTGATATACGGCGGCGACTCGACACCTACCCGCTCGTCATTCGCCAAATGGTTGAGATCGCGCGTGGACTGCACAGCGGCGCGCGAGTTCTCATTCTCGACGAACCGACCAGCGCCCTCAGTCTTCCCGAAGCGCGGCGGTTGTTTGAGTTGATTGCCAAGCTGAAGGCACGCGGCGTGGCGATGGTCTTCATCAGCCACTTCATTGAAGACGTGCTGGCCATCTGCGATCGCGTGACGATCCTGCGCGATGGCCGTCGGTTGGAGACACGTCCTGCGCAGGAACTCGATCGCGCCCGCATCCTCCATCAAATGGTCGGTGCGACGCGCGACTCGGGAGCCGCCGAGAAGACAGACGCGACGTTGCCCGCCGCCTCAACGGCCTCGACTCGACTGACTGTGCGTGGGTTGAGTCATCGCGGCCACTTCGATGACATTTCACTCGATGCCAAGCCGGGAGAGTGCCTCGGTTTGTACGGTTTCGTCGGAGCGGGGCATCAGGAGTTGGTCCACGCTCTTGCCGGTGCTCTTACCACCGACAACGGCGAAGTCGTGTTGCATCCCCTCACGACCAACACCAAAGTCATTCCGAGCGGGGCGGCGTTAGCCCCCCGGTGCTTGGAAGACGGGCTGACGCCCCAGAACCGGGGGGCTGACGCCACCCCGCTCGGAAGTCTCGTTCCCGGTCGCGCGATGAAACCGGGTGATGTTCCGCAGGCTGTCCAGCGCGGCATCGTTCTCGTCGCGGCAGATCGCGCGCAAACGCTGGCACGTCGCGCTCCGATTGCTCACAACGTGACGTTGGCTCATTTGGCGAGGACGCTGGGGGCGTGGCTCACGCGCCGCAACGAGCATCGGGTTTGTCAGCCGCTGCTGGAACGAGTCGGCTGCCGTCCGCCGAACCCCGCGCTGCGAGCCGGTTCGTTATCGGGAGGCAATCAGCAGAAGGTCGTCCTTGCCAAGTGGCTGCTCGGCCCGATCAAGGTCTTGTTGCTCGAAGAGCCGACCCGCGGGATGGATGTCCACGCGAAGGCCGAGATCATGGAACTGGTCGCTCAGCAGAAACGAGCCGGCGCGGCAGTGATCCTCGCCTCGACCGAGCCGGAACTGATCCTCGCCCACGCCGACCGCATCCTCACTTTCAGCCGAGGCCGCATCACGCGCGAGTTCGCGGGCGAGCGAGTGACCAAGCAAGACCTGATGCACCACGCCGAGTTGTGAGGCTCGCGGTCTTTATGTGGTCGCAGGCCGCAGCCAACACCAACTCGGAGCGTGGGCGAGGGTGTCGGCCGCTTGGGATCCTTCCTTGCTCACGCTGCGGGTTGGTGTTCTCGGGCGAATTCCGCTTCTGGGGTGGAGTCGATAGGATTCGCCGCCTCAAATAGCCCGATCATCGAACATGATCGGTGGACACCGACTTCGCTACGGACCTGCGCACTATGACGACGACTCCTTCCCGCATCCTGATCGCCGACGACAACCTACAAAATTGTGAGTTGCTTGATGCGTACCTCGCCGATGAACCGTTTGAGATCGCGATGGCTCACGATGGCCAAGAGACGCTGAACAAGGTCGCGACGTTCCAGCCGGACTTGATCCTGCTCGACATCATGATGCCCAAGCTCAGCGGTTACGAAGTTTGCAAGCGGTTGCGTGCGGACAAGGCGACCAAGGACATCCCGATTCTGATGGTGACGGCCCTCAACGAACTGGGCGACATCGAGCGAGCGGTCCAAGCGGGCGCAGACGACTTCCTGACGAAGCCCGTTCATCGGCTGGAACTGACCACGCGCGTTCGGTCTCTCTTGCGGGTCCGGCACCTCACCAACCAACGCGATCGGTTGCTCGCCTATCTCGAAGAAGTCGATGGCGAAGCGGTGAAGTCGCTCGGGTTGAAGTAGAAACGGAGCCGAGGCATCCGTTCTTGATGATTCAAGAAATTCGTTCATCCTGTGCCCAGGACGGTGCGAAATGGCCGAATCACTTCTAATGTTTCCATTGACCGTCTTGATTAGGATCGCGGAAGCGACGGGTACTGAGTGGTTGTGTTGTTGTATTTGGCTGGTTTTTCCCGCACTCGTTTTGTTGTGGCTAATTCTCCTCTTGGGACGTGATCGCTCCAAGGCCTCTTTGCGAAGTGTTGATCTCTTCCTCGTTGCAGTTGTGGGTCTTCCGGTTCTTTCTTACCTGATTGAGACCGTGTTTTTTGCCCACTTGCCAACCGCTCCATGGGCGAATTGTCAATTGGCCGTCGTGCAGTCGTACTTTTGTCTTTCTGCACTAACTTATTGCGAGGCGTACTGGAACAATCGAAATCGCGACGCCTATTTCGTCGCACTCCTTACGACGACGATGGCGTGTCTGATCTGGATCTCGGTCGCGTTGTTCTGGGTTGCCACGCTGAGTTGAATGGTGGATGTCGGCACTCTAGTCACCGATTTTGAACGCTGTCCCGCTGAAACGAGTCCCGTGAATCAACCCTCTCCGCACACTTCGCAGTTACCTCAGATCGTCCTCAAGCCACGTAAGGCGTTGCCGTTTTTTAGTCGGCATCCGTGGGTCTTTCAGGGGGCGGTCGATTGGCTGGTGGGAGACCCTCAGCCTGGCGATGTGGTGGATGTCATCGACGATGCCGAGCGGTTTGTCGCACGCGGAATCTTCAATCCGGCGAGCCAGATTTGCGTGCGGCTTTACTCGTGGGATGAGGCCGTTCTGCTCGATGAGGCGTTCTGGTCGCAGCGGCTGGATGATGCGATCGGGCTGCGCGTCGGGCTGTTTGGTGCGGCTGATTCTCATGACCGTAGGATGGACGCCTCGTCCGTCCGTCCAAGCGAAGACGCACATGAGCAGGTGACGGAGTTGACGGACGGACGGGGCGTCCATCCTACGATGCGTCGGTTCTCCTCCGACTCCGCCTGTCGTCTCGTCTTCAGTGAAGCCGATGGGTTGTCGGGATTGACCGTCGATCGGTACGGCGACTGGTTGCTGTTGCAGGTGACGAGCCTCGCCCTCGGAAAGCGATTGGACCTGATCGTCGAGTTGCTGCGATCCAAGCTCAACCCACGCGGCATCTGGCTGCGGACGGAGAAGGGGATTCGCGAGGCCGAGGGTCTCGAACTGGCCGACGGCTTGTTGTGGGGTGAAGCTCCGCCGCGACCGCTGGTCATCCGCGAGAACGGGGTGCAGTTTCAACTCGATGTGGCGGAAGGGCAGAAGACCGGCTTCTTTCTCGACCAACGAGACAACCGCCGCCGCGTGGCCGATCTGGTGCGCGGACATCGCGTGTTGGATGTTTGCTGTTACTCGGGCGGCTTCTCTCTGAACTGCCTCGTCAACGGCGGAGCGAGTCACGTCACGGGCGTCGATATGTCCGAGTCGGCTCTCGCCCTAGCTCAATCGAACGCGGAGTTGAACGGCGTTGCGGATCGGCTGACGCTGGTGAAGCGAGACTGCTTCAAAGCGCTCGAAGAGTTCGCGGCGGCGGGCGAACGCTTCGACACCGTGATCCTCGATCCGCCGAAACTCGCGCGACACAAGCAGGGGATCGAGGCCGCATTGCGGGGCTATTACAGCTTGAATCGCTCGGCACTGAGCATCCTCAAACCGGGCGGCTTCCTCGTGACATGCAGTTGCTCGGGACAGGTCTCACACGAGCGGTTTCTGGACGCGGTCGCTCAAGCGGCCCTGCACGAAAACCGACGGCTGCAAATCCTGGAGACGCGCGGCGCAGCGGCCGATCACCCGACTTCGGTCACCTGTCTCGAATCCGACTACCTCAAGTGCTACCTTTGCCGCGTGATTTAGCGAGGGGCGCTGGCCCCAAGTGAGTCTTTCTGAGCGGGGTGGCGTCAGCCCCCCGGTTCTTGGGCGTCAGCCCTCAGAATGACAGCCCCAAATACGAAGAGCCAGGGGGCTGACGCCGCCCCGCTCAGAGAAGCATGAAGTAGACCCAAGACGTGAGCTGACGCTCGAAATTAGAAAGCCCATCGCGTGCCGCGCCGCCCCAAACACTCTCCTGACGATGACCAGTTTGACGAAGACCTTGAGGACGAGGTTCTCGAAGGCGACGACTTGGGTGACGATGATCTGGATGACGACGACTTCGAGGAAGACGACGACGAGTCATTCGAGGAAGACTCGAATGACGACGAAGCCCCGTCGGCCGCGCTGCCCGTTCGGCCGCACGAGCAACTTCTGATCGATGCGATTCCAGAACTCGACGCGACGCGCGTCGTTTGCACGACGGCCGGTCGCGGTCAGTTCGCCGAGACGTACGCGCGCGAACGGCCCGATGCGAAAGTCGCCTGCTGTTTCTTCGACCTCTATCAGAAGAACCAGACGGAGTTCCAAGTCTTCGATCAGGGGCCGGTCGAAAATCTGCGGCTGCTCTGCAAGCCCGACTTGCCCGAAGGCGAGCAAGACCTCGTCGCGTTCGCCTTCCGCAAAGGAGGCGATGCCGAGATGACGCGCGATCTGATGCAGCAGGGCTTCCAGCGGCTGGCCATCGGTGGACGCATGATCGCCTCGACCGACAACGACGAAGATCAGTGGCTGCACGAGCAGCTTCAAAATCTGTTCCCGAAGGTGACGCGACGGCCGTTCAGAAAAGTCGGCACGCTGTACCTCGCGACCAAGACCGGGCCACTCAAGAAGGTGAAAAACTTCGACGACGAGTTCGCCTTTCGCGACCAAGGGCGGCTCATCAAAATGTTCAGCCGACCGAGTGTCTTCTCGCACCGCCGTATTGATCTGGGGGCGAGGACGCTCATCAACGCGATGGAAATTCGGCCGAAGATGAAGGTACTCGATATGGGTTGCGGCGCGGGAACCGTCAGCCTCGCCGCCGCTTTTCGCGCCGAGAAAGTCACGGTCATGGCGCTCGACTCCAACCCGCGCGCCGTGCAATGCACGCAGCATAACGCCGAGATCAATGCGGCTCCCGGCATCACGGCGGTGTTGGATTGCGAAGGGGCGACCGCCTCAACCCACGACTTCGATCTCGTGCTGGCCAACCCGCCGTACTTCTCGGGCTACGCCATCGCAGAACTGTTCCTCGACACCGCCTACCGCGCGTTGAAGCCGGGCGGCTTGGTGCAGGTCGTCACGAAAACACCCAACTGGTTCGTCGAACGGATGCCGATGTGGTTCATTCATATCAATTCGGTCGAAGCCAAGGGCTATCACTTGGTTTCGGGACGAATCGCTCGGCCTTAATGGACTATTGAAGAACCCTGTAGCACGGGCGCTCTGGCCCTTCTTTCAGCTTGAAAACCGACGGGCAAGAGTGCCCGTCCTACCTTTTTCAACAGGCTGTTAGCCCTGAATCCTAATGCCAGAACCTCTGCTTCATATCGTGCTCTATCAGCCAGAGATTCCTCCCAACACGGGGAACATCGGGCGCACATGCGTTGCCATCGGAGCCAAGCTGTGGCTGATCCGTCCGCTGGGGTTCAGCCTCGACGAGCAGCAACTCCGCCGTGCGGGATTGGATTACTGGCCTTACCTCGACTACGAGCTTGTCGATAGTTGGCCCGAGGTCTTGCGAAAGCTGCCCGGTCGCAACGTTTGGTGTATCGAGAACCCGGCCGCGCGCACGGTATGGGAAGCCGATTTTACTCCCGGCGATATTTTGCTGTTCGGTCGCGAAACCAACGGCCTGCCCCGCGAGATTGTTGAGGAGTTGCGCTCGCGCACCGTTCAGTTTCCAATGCACGCGGAAGTCCGCAGCTTGAACCTCGCCAACACAGTTTGCGCTGTCGCATACGAGGCCGTCCGCCAGTTCGGCGGGCTACCGTTGCAGACCGGTAAGCCGGGTGCGTGAAGTCTTCGGAACGCACCGGTTGAAGATCAGCCGTGCAAACGAGACGGTGCGTTCCGAAGACTCCACGCATCCGACCGCTACTGCCCGCTCCCTTTAGAAAGAACTTTCCATGACCAGCACCGTTGAACAGCGTTTGAAACAGCATGGCCACGAAGTTCCCGTCGCTCCCGAAGCGATCGGGTTCTATGTCCCGGTCCTTCGCGCCGGGAACCTCGTCATCACCAGCGGGCAATTGCCTGTGATCGGCAAAGAGTTGATGTTCAAAGGAAAGCTCGGGCGCGATCTGCACGAAGACGAAGGTGCTAATGCCGCTCGACTCTGTGCGCTGAACGCTCTCGCGCAGATCAAGTCGTGCATCGGGAACCTTGATCGAGTGACACGGATCGTGCGAGTCGAAGGCTACGTCCAATCGGCTGAAGGTTTCACGCAGCAACCGGCGGTCATCAACGGGGCGTCGGAGCTGCTTGTTCAAGCTTTTGGCGACGCAGGCAAACACACCCGCATCGCCGTCGGTGCCAACGAACTGCCGATCAACGCGGCGGTGGAACTTGTCGTGTGGGCCGAAGTCGGGGACTGAGGCGAGCGGCAGAAGTTGTCCTACCGGCCATTGAAGCCTGACGCGCAAGCGAAGGTTCGGATGTCGAACGTCCTTCGCTTGCGCGTCATCAGGCTTTAATGGGTCAGACGTGAGATTGCCTGAGACCGATGAGTGGACGGCTCAAGTCCTCCAGCCGCCAAGGTCAAGCCGATTTCTGGGGTGCGGACCAGATTCTCGGAGAAATATGGCCGTTTTGCAGCTTTTTAGTTGCGAAAGTAGCCTTCAGCGGTAGCATCTGGGCCGTTGATCCACCACCCGGTTGGGTCTGCTAGCTCTTTCAAATGTTGGCCAGTGACCGTGAGAGGGAGAAGGAGGAGATCGTGAAGGCGTATTCCATGTTGGAACAGACAGGCACGTTTGGAGTAGATCCCGTCGAGGAAATGCGGATGAGGACTTGGGCGCGTCGCCACTACGCACCAATTCAAGACCGCGATGAGAACTGGCACCCGGTGGTCCTCGACGAAATGGTTCGTCGCGACCGTGAACGAGGATTCGCTCACGCGCCCAAGTGATCACCGGCAATTGGCAACCCCGCTTCGCTTAGAGCGACACCCCGAAACAACAACGAGAAAGCCCGCGACCAAATTGGTACGCGGGCTTTCCCGTTCTTTGTTCTGTTGTGTCGGCGGTGATGGCCGCTTCCACGCGGAAGCGTTAACGCTTGGTCGAGGTGTTGAATTTGGAATCGTTGACCGCCGACTGCGGTGCGCGAGCGGGAGTTGCGGTGGCAGGTGTGGCGGCTTGAGGGGCACTCCCCTTCACGGCGGGGCCGGACTTTGCCGCCGTCGCCGGGTCTTCACTTGTGGTGGAGGCCCAATTGGCGACCGACCAGTGGGAATGAGTCGAAACAACCGACTGGCCGAGATCATCGAGAGCCGAGCGGAACCCGGCAGCATTGATGTTTTCGTTGGGGATCACGCGCTGTAGCACGAATCGGCGGTTGGCTGCGATGTACGCGAAGAACTTTCCTTTGCCGAGCTTATCGTTGTCTGACAGCAGGCGGAGGAGCGCGGTGCGCGGGACATCGGCCGCCGATTTCGGAAGCTCATCCAGCCAAGCCATGATCCAAATGGAAGTCCCGTCCTGACTCAAGACCGCTGACAACGAGAGTTCCCATTCCGCATCTTCGATTGTCGCTTTGAAGGCGAAGTCGTAACGCTGTTCGTTCAGTTTCGCATCCAGCCCCATTGCCTTGAGCAACGTGCCGAGCGTTTGATCGGTCAGCTTTCCTTTTGTTTGGGTTGGTGCTGCCGCTGGCCTGTCTTGCGCGCTGGCCACACTCAATGCCACGGGTGCCGCCACGGCTGCCAACGCTGCACTTACCATCGCCCGCCGACTCAATTGTGCGTCCATCGCTTGTGGCTCCTTTTGATTTGCGACGCGCACAGCCGACGAGCGATCGATCTTTCCCGGACGCCGCGATGCATCGACATCGCGCCGGATCGGTCCTCGAAACCTCAACCCCCGCCAAATAAGTGCTTGAGGCAAATCTGCGACCAAGTCTCGAACTGGTCGATTTGCTGTAGCAATTCTGCGGGTTGTGCGAATCCTGTCTCTAAGATCGACTCTTCCCGTGGCAGAACTTTTGCCGAGTCCAGATCAAAAATGTGAACGATCCCCAAATGGACCTGTCCGACGGGACTCTCGTCATCGTTAATGAGACCGACGCAACGATCTTGAAACCCTGCCTGCAAAAAGACTTCCTCCGAAATCTCGCGGTGCATGGCCTCTTGATACCGGCGGTCTCCGCCCATTCGGTCGGTCGAAGAAATGTGGCCGCCGATCCCGACTGACCGCTTGCTGTGCAGTCGCCCCTCGCCCCCTGCCTTGCCACGGCGGTAGTGAAACACGAGGCCGTCGTGCATAAAGAGGCAGTATGGGATGAGCTGTTTGTAGCTCGGGTCTTCCTCACACTTCGATCGTGGTTGGAAGCTGGTGTGCAGCGGATCAAGCAACGTGTCGAGATACCGCCCGACATTGGCGTTGAAGCCTTGGAAGTATCCCAGCTCTCGGAACAGCAACGTCGGCACAACGAGAACGTGTTCGACCATCGGATCGGGTGTCTCAGCGGAAGCAGCCGAATCGGGCGCAGTCGTGGTCATGCAGGTCTTTCTCGGAGGAGGAATTTCGTGAGGGGCCATTCCGTCGTGGTGTCCACGGGCCGCTACTCTACGGTCTGCGTATGGCGGTGAGGAGCATCGGAGCCGACTTTGCTAGGCGATGGCCCTCTGTTGAAAACGGCTTCCGTTTACTTGTTGGAAGTGCTTCGCTCATAATGCCGCGCGGTTTGAGTTGTTGCTGGGCAAGGGGACAGAGTACCAGCGAGCTTGGCCGGGCCAACCTGCCTATCAAACGCGGCTTGTCACGCGCATCGTGGACATTGATGGATGTCATTGTTTGTCTGATTGTTTTCCGTCGTTGGGTGCGCGATCGGATTGTGTGTTGTTCGCCGTCATCTCGTCGAAAGGCAAGTCATGTCAGAAACGAGGCCCCGCTCAGTAACGCAGTCCAAACCCAACACCGACGAACCATTGGGAGAGACCGTTATTCCGGGGCAAGGCTCGGGTGATCTCGACAAGACGACCGCTCCTCCTCAAGCATTTCAGGGAAAGAATATGGATCAGGCATCAGGACCGGCTGCAAAGGGCAGCGAGAAGAAGTCGGGCGACACCGCGTCAGGGGCGACCGATTCGGGCGTGACGCAGATCGGCAAGTACAAGATCGTGAAGAAGCTTGGCCAAGGAGGCATGGGCGAGGTGTATCTCGGCGAGGACATGAAGCTCGGTCGCAAGGCGGCGATCAAGGTGCTGTCGAAGGGACTGGCGGGAAAGGGTGATTTCGTCGAGCGCTTCTACCGCGAAGCCCGCTCGATGGCGAAGATGAACCACGACAACGCCGTCAGTGTTTACGATGTCGATCAGGACGATGGCCTGCACTACGTGGCGATGGAGTTCGTCGATGGCAAGTCGATGCAGGGTTGGATGGACAAGCTCGGCAAGCTGGCGGTGGGCGATGCGCTGCACGTCACGCTGCGGTGTGCCGAGGCTCTGCAAGTCGCTCACAACCAGAGCATGGTCCATCGCGACATCAAGCCCGACAACGTGATGATGACGACCAAAGGCAAGGTCAAAGTCGCCGACTTCGGTCTCGCCAAAGCGACCGACGAAGACATGTCGATGACTCAAAGCGGCACGGGACTGGGCACGCCGTACTACATGGCTCCCGAGCAGGCTCGTAACGCGAAGCATGTCGATGGACGCACCGACATCTACGCGTTGGGGATCACGCTGTACTACTTCCTGACGGGCAAGCTGCCGTTCTCTGGGAACTCGGCGCTCGAAGTGATCATGAACAAGGAGAAAGGCCAGTTCGTCGCGGCGCGGAGAATCACGCCGGAAGTTCCCGAAAAACTGGACCTCATCATCGACAAGATGATCGCCAAGGATTTGAACGTCCGATGCAAGGACTGTGCGGAAGTCATCAAGCTGCTGAGCAGTCTCGGTCTGGAAAGTCCTTCGCTGAGCTTCATTGATGCGCCGGACAAAGTGGTTCAAACGGCGGCAGGCAGCGCAGCGGCGGGTGCAACTCGTGCGGGTCAGTCGATGGTGCAGACGCCTCGCGCCGCGACGACCTCGGGCATCCCGAAGACCTCTGCTGAAGATGCGGCTTCCAAATCAAGCCCGCCGAGTTCGGCCGCGACCGCTCAAGCTTGGATCGTGCAGTACAAGACCGCTCAGGGGAAAGACACGATCTCTAAGTTGACGACCACGCAAATCCAAGCCGGGCTGAAATCGGGAACGCTCGACGCCAAGGCCAAGTGCAAGAAATCGGCCGCCGATCAGTTCCTGCCGATCGCGCACTTCCCAGAGTTTGCTCGTCAGGTTGAAAGCCGCCTCATCAAAGACAAGGCGGACAAGAAGGCGGGCGACATGAAGTCGATCTACGCCGACATCGACCGCCAGTACGGCCGTCGCGGCTGGACGCGCTGGTTCAAGAACCTTGCGTCGGGAACTTACGGCCTCATTACCTTGATCGCGTGGCTGCTGATCATCTTCGGCGGGCTGGGAGCAATCGTTCTGTTCCGACAAGAGATTTGGAACAAGCTCGCAAATTCGGTTAACAGTGCTCAGACCACAACCGCAGCACCCGCCGCGACCGGTGGGCAGCCGAGTCCGCCAGCGCAGCCGGGAGCGGCGAAGTAGAGCGAGTGGTCGATCGCGGTTCGCCCTCTCTTTTAGAGGAGCATCACGAGTCCGGGCAATTCACGGATTCGCTGATAGACCGCCAGCGCCTGACGGGCATCCTCGACCCACGGCTCGATGGTGACCGAGACGTGGCGGCCTTGCGGCGTCTGACGCAGTTCGTGCGGCGGATCGAAGTCGAGTGACAGCGATTCTCGCACGGCAGCGACCACAGAGTCGGCGAACTCTCCGCCACTCTGGCCGATCGCCTTGAACACGAACTTGCCGGGGAACCGGTGCGTGGATTTGAGAAGTTCTTCGGGCGGCAGGTCACTCATGTTTCGTTATCCACCTCACACGGCAAAGGACGAGTCGTTGAACCGCACGGGCAACGCCCCGCGCGGCGATTGGGAAAACACGCTCAAACACTACTCGACGCACGGGGCGTTGCCCACGCGGCCAAACGAAGCGAACGACATCAGGCCGATGACCTCGCTTGCGAAACGACTGCCGCGAGACAACACTGTCGCCCTCTTGGAGGATGGCCCCGAGAGAAACCGCTGCGGAGGCTGTCGATTTCATTGTGTGATGTGCGGCTGATGTCTCCGCCGAACGCTCCCCACTGAGCGTGTCCGATCTGCCACGGGAACGCTCCGGGTTGTGTCGTGAGGCCGTGACTGCGAGGCAGGGCGTTGTCTCACCGAGCAGCCACTTCACAGCGGAGGTCGTCGCAGGATGAGTCCGTTTGATTTTTGGAACAGCTTTTCGTTGAAGGGTCTTGGGTTGAACATTATGCAAGCGTTGGGCCGCAGCAAGACCAAGGGAAAAGTTCCGATTTACAACGAAGACGAACGCGAAGGTCTGCGAATCGCCGGGCGGTTCAACGCGCAAGTCATGGACTTCCTCAGACCGCACGTCCAGCCGGGCATTACCACGATCGAACTCGACCGACTCGTCTATGAGTACACGCTCGATCACGGTCACACCCCCGCGTGTCTCGGTTACAAGAAGTATCCGAACAGCATCTGCACCAGTGTGAATGAGATCGTCTGCCACGGCATCCCCAATCGCGTGCCGCTGCGAAACGGCGACATCGTCAACGTGGACCTGACCACGATCGTAGACGGCTGGCACGGCGATTCGTCCGAAACGTTCTTGATTGGCAAAGTGGCCGACGAAGCACGCAAGCTGGTCCAGACCGCGTTCGATGCGATGCACGTTGGGATCGACGCAATTCAAACCTACGGCAAGCTCACCGAGATCGGTCGCTCGATTGAGCGGTTCGCGCGCGTGCGAGGTTACTCCGTCGTGCAGGAGTATCAGGGTCACGGTTTGGGTCGGCAGTTTCATCAGGAGCCAGGCGTCCCGCACTATGTCCCGAAGTCGAACGCTTCCAATTTGATCCTCGAACCGGGCATGTGCTTCACCGTCGAACCGATGATCAACGCGGGGACGTGGCGCACCATGCTCGACAACCGCGACAAATGGACAGTCCGCACGATCGACCTTGCGCTGTCGGCTCAGTTTGAACACACAGTCCTTGTCACCGAGTCCGGTCCCGAAGTGCTGACCTTTACCCAGAACGGCCCGCTGCCAGGTCACAAGTTCTGAGGCAATCCTGGCGAAAACTCGTACTCGCTCATCGAAGCCTGACGCGCAAGCGAAGAAGGACTTCGCTTGCGCGTCAGGCTTCGCTGGGTAAATCATTTCCCGGTGTTGCCTGAGAGGGTCTCGCTCAGCCCAAAACTCCCTGATTGTCACACCCCAACTGCGGGGCTAGGATGCCCGTCGTCTCGTACGACCTTTTGTGCGTCGATGAGATTCATCTCCCCTGTCCGGTTTACGTGACCTCGCCCGTTGCGTAGCAAGGATTTGATCGCCATGAGCGACCGACTGAGTTGGATGCTCCTGTCCTTTCCGCTCCCATCACTCGGGTCGCTGCGGGTCCGTGTGAATTGGTTCTTCCTCGTCTTTGCAGCCATCTTTGTCCTGCGTTTTGGCGCGGCGTTCGGGCTGACTCTGACCGGACTGCTCTTGGTCTCGGTGTTCCTGCACGAATGGGGTCACGTCATTGCGGCGCGGCTGACAGGGGGAAGTGCCAGCGAAATTCATCTCTCGCCGCTGGGTGGCTTGGCCACCGTGCAACCCGGACGCGACACGTTTTCTCAAATCTTCACGGCGGCGGCCGGGCCGTTCATGAACTTGCTGGTTTGCTTGGCAGTGTTCCCTGGCATCTCAGGTTCCAAGTCGATCTGGGACATCTTGAACCCGCTCAAGCTGCCGATTGGTCAGTTGAGCGACGATCTTTCGCGCGACCTGATGCTGTTGGGATTCGCGGTCAACTGGTTGTTGCTCGTCGTCAACCTGCTGCCGATTGTTCCGCTCGACGGAGGCCAGATCCTGCGGGCTGTGATGGCGACACGCATTCATCCCGAGTTGGTCGTTCGAGCCGCCGCGAAAGCCTCAATGTCCTTCTCGGGCTTGTTGATGCTCGCCGGATTAATTGGAGATTGGTCAGTCGTCGTGTTCGTCGGTGCGATTCTGCTGGTCATCAACGTGGTGCAACTCATCGAAGAACAGACTTCGGAATTCATGGACGAAGAGTTTCAGGGCTACGATTTTTCGGAAGGCTACACCAGTTTGGAACGATCGGGCACCGAGTCTGCCTCGCAACCGGATGGCACTCTCAACCCGCTGCAACGCTGGCGCGAACAACGCCGCATCAAGCGTGAACTGGATGAACAACGCGAGCGGGCCGATGCCGAGCAGCAGTTGGATGGCCTGCTCGCCAAAGTTCACGAGCACGGCATGGCGTCGCTGACCGCGCGCGAACAACGCCAGCTCCAGCAAGTCAGCGACCTGCTGAGAGAACGCGGCAAACGCCCGTCGTGACTCGCGACAATGCTTGGCCCGCGAACCTCTGTTGCGGCGTTCGCGTTCTCACAAGAGTCACCAAAGTCGGCGAACGGGATAGGCATCGAAGGCATTGTCCGCGCTGACGATCGGGCATTTTTCGTGCAGGGCCTGAGCAATCAACAGTCGATCGAATGGATCGCGGTGATGCAACGGAAGCGCCTCGACAGCCGTCGCATGGATGAGGCTGATCGGCAGCAAATCAAAGTTGTTTCGTGACACTTCTCGATGCAGAAACGTCGCCGCAGGTTCACCGAGATCGAGCTTCTTGATGCCAGCCTTGATCGCGATTTCCCAACACGACGCCACGCTGACGAATTTCCGATGGCTGGCATCTTCGATCAGATGCTTGGCTGTGGAACTCAACTGCGGATCGTCCCACAGGAACCACAAGAGAGTGTGCGAGTCCAGTAGCAGTGTCATTGCATGTACTCTCGAAAGTCGTCCAGCGGCGCATCAAAGTCCGGGGCCATCCAATGTGAAGTCTGTTTCGCGCTGCCTGCCTGACACGGCCAAGCGGATCGCGGCGTACGAGTGACCGTTGCTACTGGACATCCGTCATCGGTCAGGCAGACTTCCTCGCCGGGACTCAGTGCCGCCACGATGTCGCGCAGTCGATTTTGGGCAACGTCAATGCTCAATGTCGTCATGTGCTTTCTCCCGCCCTTGTTGTCTCGCCGAGGAGGCTGTTACGTTGAATCTCATGATTTGCACTGACCTCGACCACTTTGATTCGCCAAAACGATGGTAAGTCCGAACGGAGAGGATTACAAAGTCGCCCGCCACAGAGGTCAATTCTCGTTGTTCACCAAGTTCACCAGACAGATGAGCATCTGTGCCCATCCGTCAAAGTTTCGCCTTCTCCTATTTCGCCATCCTTGAGGAAACACATCCATGAGCAAGCCACTCAACGTCGCCATGATCGGTCTCGGGTTCGGGTCGGAGTTCATTCCGATTTACCAGGCTCTGCCCGGAGTCAACGTCTACGCTCTCTGCCAGCGGAACAAAGAGAAGCTCGACAAGGTTGGCGATCAGTTCGGCATCGGCCAGCGGTACACCGAATACACTGACGTGCTGAAAGATCCCAATGTCGATTTTGTTCACATCAACAGCCCGATCTCGGAACACGCCTGGATGTCGATGGAGGCCCTGAAGGCGGGCAAGCACGTCCTGTGTACGGTCCCGATGGCGACCAACGTCGAGGACTGCCGCAAGATCTGCGAACTCGTGAAGCAGACCGGCTTGAAGTACATGATGGCCGAAACCGTCGTTTACTCGCGCGAGTTCCTGTTCATCAAGGAGATGTATGCGAAGGGCGAACTCGGCAAGATTCAGCACGTCGCCGCGTCGCATCCGCAGGACATGGACGGCTGGCCTGACTACTGGCAGAAGATGATCCCGATGCACTACGCGACACACGTCGTCAGCCCGTGCCTTGGCCTCTTGAACGGCCGCGCTGAGACCGTGAGCTGCTTCGGTTCGGGAACAGTGCGCGACGACATCGCGCAGAAGTCGGGCAACAAATTCGCGGTCGAGTCGTGTCACATCAAGATCAAGGACAGCGACGTGACCGCTCACATTTGGCGGTGCCTGTACGACGTGGCCCGTCAGTATCGCGAGAGCTTCGATGTCTATGGCACGAAGAAATCGTTCGAGTGGACGCTGTCCGAACACGATCAGCACGTCATCCACACGGCAAAACTCCCCGAGCCAGAGATCGCCTCGAAGATCACGGTCCCGGACTTCGCGCACCTGCTTCCAGAACCGATCCGCAAGTTCACGCTGCCGTCCGAGATTCACGACACCGAACATCTGTCGTTCATTCAGGGCGGCGGTCACGGCGGCTCACACCCGCACCTCGTCAACGAAATGGTGAGTGCCCTGCGCGACAACCGCGACCCGTGGCCGAACGCGACCCTCTCCGCCAACTGGACCTGCGTCGGCATCCTCGCCCACGAATCTGCTCTCCAAGGCGGAATGCCGATCAAGCTGCCCGAGTTCACGCTGGTGTGAATTCACGATGTGAAAGTCGGGGGCAGTAGCTAAACGTTCGGTCGAGGTCGATCTCGCGGTTCACGAACTGGGCAACGTTGTGCATGGCCGACAGCAGCGCATCGTGACTCGGGAACGAGGCGTCGAGCCGCCCGCGCCGCTCGATGTAAATCTCGTTGAAGCCGTTCACCATGATTTCGGTCACGGTGTCGTCTTCGAGAAACGCCCGGATGGGCGTCAGAAAGTAACCGACGCTGGCTTCAAAAATGGCATCGCGAGACATGGATTGGTCGAGGGTCAGAGAGTGGAGGGTCGAGGGCCAAAGGCTCACAAACCCCGAGGCTGCAAGCGACGCCCGGGACTCTATACCCCCACCCCACAGCCTGCCATCGCGTCGTGAGTGACCACCGTTGTACGGACCATCAATGCGAGCGAGTCTTCTGACCACATCTCCTAACTACATCACTCGCGTTCGCGAACTGGGGTCGCTAACGTCTCACCATGTCTATCGATGTCTTCCCCCAATTCATCCGCGAAAACTACGAGATTCACCAATGGCGGCACGCCTGCGCCATCTTGGCGAAGGACATTCCGAATGAACTGAATGATCTCGTCGATGTGTTGGGGCGATTTCGGCTTCAGCCATTTGGGTGAGGCTGTGCCGCATTCTCCGATGGTCCAGCAACCCTTTCATATCTGAACTGCCTAACGTCCGAGGTTTTCAAATGCTTGCAGAGGATGACACACTTCTAATTCGATACCGCCACTACGACTGTAAGATTGACCCATCCGTCGAGTGGTTTGACTTGTGGTCCTGCGCGTGTAACAGCACCTGCCCTGCATGCTCCACTAAGGAGATTGAACCCGTGGAATGGGTTTCTGCAGAATCCTCCTTCGCGTTGATGAAGGACGAAGATCACAGTCAGCGTTGAACCGTCGTCGCTGTTTGGTTTCTTGTTGAAGCAGCTTTGCTCACCGAAAGCTGAAAGACGGAACCCTGCATTTCCGAATGAGGACTGCAACGAATGTCTTGGACGTGGAAGCAGTTTGTTGCAGATCAGATTCTAAAACTGGTCAACACGCAGCAGTCTGCTCTGTTTTCAATCAGTGACGTTTACTCATTCCAAGATGCCATACAGCAACGATTCCCGCAGAACCGACACATCAAAGAAAAGACACGGCAAACTCTGCAACGATTACGAGACGATGGCTTTCTCACGTTCTTAGGAGGTGGGAATTATTCGCTCAACTTTGAATTCCAAGAGTTGGCCATGGAGCCAGTAGTCGGTGACAACGACGGACTCGCGATCCCTGAGACAAGACGAGTTGTACGCAATGTTCGCCTTCGCGACACACTTTTGGCAATCGACATCAAACGTCGATATAACTTCCGGTGCCAAGTCTGCCGCGAAACTGTGCCGCTTGGTAAGCGTGACTACGCTGAGGGCCATCATCTCAAGCCGCTCGGATCGCCACACCACGGACCGGATGTCGAAGGAAACATCATTGTCGTCTGTCCGAACCATCATGTCATGTTTGACCGAGGGGCACTCGTTGTTGAACCACTTTCGCTACAAGTGCGTCATGTATCTAACGCAATCAAACCATGTCGCCTCTTCGTTCAGCCGTGGCACACATTGAAAACAAGTTACATCGAGTACCACAGCACTCATATTTTTTCGGAATGTAGTCCGTGACATCGACAAATCGGCACTCGCGGCCACATGCGAACACTTGCACCCGGCCGGCGTCAAACAAACATCATCGTGAGTCAGAAACGAGAGCATTCGAGAAAGCCCGATCGGATCTACGACATTGTCGAGGAGTGTTCGCCCGGGCCATATTTGGAACTCTTCGCCAGATTTCGCCGCGATGGTTGGGACCAATGGGAAAATGAGGATGTCGAAGAAAACTCGACCCTCGGTGTGGCCAAGCGGAACGGGCACACCGACCCACAAATGAGGTTGTTCTCCGCACCTGCCGCATACCGAGGAGGTGTGTCGTTTGGACGCCCTCGTCCGGACGAGGGCGTCCAAAC
>JAYTGQ010000990.1:0-20473 GCA_043733345.1 Schlesneria sp. | reverse complement strand
CCTGTTGAAAAAGCCGGTGACGTGTGGAAAGTCACTTGTTTCTTGCGGCTCGGCAGGAGCCTCGCCCTCCCGATAAACGTTTTTCAACAGGCTGCTAGCCCCGGTTACACGGCATGAACCGGGGCTAGCGCCGCGCGGCTAATTTCTGTGACACGGTTCACTCCTCGCCTGAAGACGGATATTCCACGCGAACGAGTTCCGGAGTCAGCCAGTCCAGTGATTTGGGCGGCTTGTTTTCGCCGAGCCACTTGAGCAGGTCGTCGGCTTGTTTGCGGGCCGCTTCGGGCTGCTGGAACTGGCGGTAGCAGCGTGCCATGACGTAGAGCCGGAAGCCGAACTCGGGTGTGGACTCGGTCGGCCAGGCTTCCTGAATCAGCTCCAACGCTCGGGCGTCTTCTCCCGTGATCGACAGCAGGCTGACGAAGATCAGGAAGTCGCTGATCTCACGGCTGTTCAGGAGCTGGCGGTGCCGCTCTTTTTGCAGGGCTTGCTCGGCGGTGGAATCGGGGAGCAGCGACACGAGCCGCTCGGCCGATCGACGGGCGTCGTCCCCGTTCGTCTCACGCACCAGAGAGTTGGCGTGGAAAACAGTCTGCCGCGCGGGGCGATCCTTGAGCTTGGTCCAGCGCGTTTGCCACTCGTCGGCGGTCAAGGCGTTGGACTCACCGAGCGCGATGCGCCGCGCCGAGGACAGTTCGGCGAGCATTCGCAGTGAATCCGTCGATAGCTCGGAGTCGCTCAGCAGTTGTGAGAGATCCAGGACTGGGAAGTCTGGCGCGCCGACGATCACGCGGTCACCAACCACGGCCAGTTGGGTGACTCCGTTGTTGAAGCCATCCATCCGCCGGGGGTAACGAATCGGCGATACGACTCGTTTGCCGGTGACCAAATCCCAGACATGCACCGCCACTTCCCGGTCGAACGTGAGTCCGTATTTTCCATCTGAGGTGAATGCCACGCCATAAACTTCGTCGGCATGTTTCATTGCCGGACAGGACAACGCTCCGGCCTGCCAGTCCCACAGTCGAGCGAGACCGTCCTTGCTGGCCGACAGCACACGCCGACCGTCCGGACTGAACTTCACGGCGAACAAGCCCCAAGCATCGCCGGGATGAAGCAGCGGAGCGGACTTGGATTGGCCCGTCTGCATGTCCCAGATTTGGACCGCATTCTCACCCGTGACGGCGGTGGCGAGGAGCAGGCTGTCGGACGAAACGTCGATCGCGCGACAGACTCCACCTTTTCGCAGCGGATGAATCGCCGGGAACCGCTCGCGCCCCGTGTTGCCATCACGCACGACGATGTCGCTTTGTGCGGTGACGGCGAGCAGAGCAGAACCATCCGGCGACCACGTCACCCGCGACTGGTCGGTCTCATAGCGATCCTCGCATTTCCAGTTGGCGTGAGTCCACTCATGCAGACGGCGGCCGTCGCGCGAATCGATGACCAGCAAACGGCCGTCCTCGCAAAACACCGCGACCTGCGGATGACCGGGCCGCGTGGCAACACTGTGCGGCGGCGCGGGAAGTTCGAGCGGTGGCCGGTTCAGTTGACCGGTGGCGACATCATAGAAAGACAGCAGTCCCACCTTGTTCTTCCGCGAGATCACCGCGACCGTGCGCTGGTCGGCACACAAACTGGAATCGATGATCCCGAAGAGTCGAATGGCCGGACCAGCCGCTCGTCCCGTCGCTGTTTCCAACACGGACAGTTCATGAATTTCGGGAACCCAAGGCATCTCGTGCCACTTCCCGCGAGTGACCCACTTGCCATCAAAACTTAGGCGAGGCCGCGTCGCAATCTGCCCCCAACCGGCGGCACGCAACTTCGCCGCATGCGGAGTCGGCAACTTCCAGACTCGAATCTCGTCATCATTGCAGACGGCGAGTAAGCCACCCTCCGGCGAGTACGTGCAGAGTTCGGGACGCTTCAACTGCGGGACTTTCACCGGAGACGGCTTGCCCCACGGCGTCTGCCACATCCACGCATTCCAATCGGCGCACGCGGTGGTCATCGTCGTACCGTCGGGACTGAACGCAATGTCGGAAACCGGATGAGAATGGGGAACCGTGATCCGCTCACCGTCCGTCGGCCACAGTTCGACGGAGGCCTCTGTACTGGCTCCCACCCAACGACCGTCGTGACTGGTTGCCATCCGCAATATTCGCGGCAAGCCGGTGGCAGAATTTGTCCCAGCGAGAAGACCGGTTGAGGCATCTCTCCAATCGACCTGCCAATGAAAAGCCGTGACCACCACGCGATCACCCCAGAACACCGGTGAGCTTTCGACGAAGGTCTGGTGCGGAACCGGCTCGAACAACGGTGCGGGGGAATGGAGCTGCTCACCGACGGCGAACACGCGCGCCTGCTCGTCGCGGCAAGCGGTCGCGAGTCGATCGCCGGACGGATTAAAAATCAGCGAATGGACCATCTGAGGATGAGGCCAGGCGTGCTCAAGAACCGGCTCGGCAGAGATATTCCAAACTTGGACAACATCGCCACCTATCGCGATTCGCTTCCCGTCCGACGAGCAAGCGATCGACTGAACTGGTCCGGGAGATCGGAACGTCTTGACGATTTTGCCCGAGGGGACTTCGCGAATTTGCACTTCACCGCTCTTCAGCCCCACCACCACATGCTGTCCGCCCGAAAGCCAGCAGGCGTCGGTGAAGCCCGATCCAGACATCGTCCACGGAAGAACTTGCTCGGTGCGCACATCCCATAATTCAACCTGACCGCTGGCAACCGACAACAACAGGCTTGGTGAGCCGGGCGGCGTCAGCCCTCGGACAATCTGAACACGACCCGTCCGTGGGCTGACGCCACCCGGCTCACCAGTTTCATTGGTGACTTCACTTTTCACCGTGGGCTGAAACGCCAATCGTTTCCTCACCGCAGAGACCGGAAACCGCAATGCCGCGACCGGCAGTACGGTCTCGTTCATCCAGTTCTTGGCGCGCAGACGATTGGAAGCCGCACGTTGCGGATCGTGCGGTGTCTGCTCCGCCGCGTTCGCGAACCAGAGCATCGCCGTCGCGAAGTCACCTTGCTCGGAGGCCAACATGCCGCGTTCGGTCTGCATGTCAGCGACGGTGATCTGCGATGCCTGTCGTGCGGCTTCTGCTTCGTCCGTCAGCCGTTCGGCATTCGCTTTCGCGACCGTCACGTCGAGAACAGAGCGAGCGAGCGTGGCACTCAGACTTCGAAAGTAACCGGCGGCCACTGTCGAACTGACCGCCACAACCGACACGAGCAACGCCAACGTCATCAGCATGGCGGCCAAAGATTTGTTGCGGCGGCTCCAACGAACAAGGTGTTCGAGCGATGAGACGCGCCGCGCTTGAATCGGCTCGTCATTGAGGAACCGTCGCAGGTCATCGGCCAATTCTCCCGCAGTCTGATAGCGTGCCGCAGGCTCAATATCGATGGCCTTGTGGATGACAGTCGCCAGATCGCGCGGGATTGTCGAGACGAACTGCTCGATCCGTTCAACCTTCGGTTGGGCCAGTTGATTCAACAGTTGCGATCGGTCGGATCCGGTGAACGCCGGCCGCAGCGCGACGAGTTCGTACAGCGACAGTCCGAGGCTATAGATGTCTCCGCGCGCATCGGCCGGTCCCCGCAGGTTCTCGGGCGGAAGATACTTCAGCGTTCCAAGCATGTTCCCCTCTTCCGTCAGCGTGACGCTCTCGTCGTCGTGAACCATTTTGGCCAGTCCGAAATCGGCCAGCCACGCGGTGTCGGCGCGATCCAGCAGAATGTTCGACGGCTTGACATCACGATGCAGCACACCGCGTCCGTGCGCGTACTGCAGCGCGTCGGCGATCTGGCTGCCGATCCGAGCCGCCAGAGTGACTCGGTGTGTCAGCGACCGAAAGCTCGACTCGGCTGCGAGGTGCTTCGAGGGCGTCTGAGACTTCGCCAAAGACAGTGGCGGCGTGCCTGAAGTGTCCGAGGGAGATGTTGGTAAGGCGAGCGGCAAGTCTTGGTTTACTCGTAGGATGGACGCCTCGTCCGTCCGAACACTGCCGGACGGACGAGGCGTCCATCCTACGGGCGGGTACGTTTTTTCGTGCCGGTCGCCTAAGTGAAACGCGACCGAGGGTGATGTGGCCGCGTCAGAGGTTTCCACAGCCGATTTCAATGAGGTGAGCTGACCGGCGTTCGACTCGGGGGTCAGTCGGTGTTGCCCCGATTTGCTGTGACACGCGGCGATCATTCCATCCAATCCGACGCCGTCGATCAAACGCATGGCAATGAACGAGATTCCCTCGTGTTCACCCATGCCGAACACGTCCACAATGTTGCTGTGATGCAATCGCCCAATCGCGCGGGCTTCGCGTTGAAAACGCCGCCGCCTGTCGTCGCACGCGTCAAAACGGTGTGGCAGCGTCTTCAATGCCACCCGTCGTCCGAGCGACTCTTGCACCGCCTCATACACGATCCCCATTCCGCCGCGGCCGATTTCACCGACGATCCGAAAATCGCCGAAGTGTTCGTCGGGTGCGGCGTCTGAGTGGGAAGCCTGCAGTGGTCCCAGCCTGATCGCATCTTGAAATGCCAGCGTGACGGCCCACTGCGCAGCGGGAAAGCGGCTGACATACTCGTCCGCCACCGGAGACTCACCCGCATTCATCCGCAACTCGACTTCGAGCGCGATCAACTCAACCAGCAAGGCATCCCGCACCGACTCGTCAAACTCCGCGAGACAGTCTTCCAACCGCAGACGACAACCGGCATTCCACTCATCTTCAAACCAGCGGCACACTCGATCCACGCGCACCGCCAGCGCTAAGCTCGATGGCCCGGAAATGCTTTCGTCTGCTGGCGTGTTATTTGGTTTCACTATTTACCATTCCGCGCCCAGGAATTGTCTCGAAACAGCGTCCCGGTTTCCGGTTCTGTTCTCCCTCCCCTAAGCGGGGAGGGGGGAGGATTGTCAGGTCGATTTGCCACTCGTCCCCCCTCTCGAACTCTCCCCGCCGAGGCGAGGGTTCGAGAGGGGGACGGGAAATGTTTTGAACCAGTTCCTAAGCATGACTGGCCGCAGCATCCTGAAAGGCCATCGTTCACTGGATTAGAAACATCGACGTGACCACTGTCGATGTCCCCCTGATCGTGAACTCACAGCGAGCCGTATCGCCGCTCTGATCGAGTACGAAAATCCGGTTGATCGTCTTGAAGTGAGCGTGGTCGCCAATCAGCACTGCGGCACATCAACCCACCTGCGTTCGGCGAAGGATTGCAGCGTGGCGTCGGCGACGGCTTGAGCACTGGCTCCATCATCGAAACCGGGGCTGGCGTCTCGGCCTTCAACGATCGCGCTGACCAGTTCGTAGACGAGGTCATAGCGGAACACGGTACTCGGCTTCCCGTCTGCCGGGTTGCGCGGACTGCCTGCCGGTTTCATGAACTCGGCGGGGACGAGCGACTTCTCCATCGTGCCGCCATGTTTGCCGACGAGGATGTAGTTCGGATCGACGAGCTGATACACGGCCGAGCCTTCGCTGCCGTTGACCTCGGCCCACTCGAAGCCGACGCCGCTGTTGTGGTGTCCCTTCATGAGCGTGCTGCCCTCCCAGACGCCGACCGCGCCGGAGGCAAACGTGCCGATCAAAGCGGACCAGTCATCGACCTCGGACGGCTCGCACGGCTGGCCGTCGGCGGTTTTGTCACGCGGGACGAACGTCTTGACCGCGCCGCAGACCGATTGAATCGGCCCCATCAGGTTTTGGGCGAAGTCGATCCGATGGATCGTCATGTCGTACAGGTCACCTGCTCCAGCCAGTTTCTTGTACTGACGCCAGCCCCAACTGGTCTCGGGCAGATCGAGAAACCGCTGGCTGCGGAAGTGCCTCGGTTCGCCAAGTGCCCCGCTCTTGACGAGGTGTTCCAGATAACGCATCGACGGAGCAAAACGGTAGGTGAACGCGGTCATGTGCCGCACGCCTTTGGCCTTCGCCGCCTGATACATCTCGTTGGCTTCGGCATAGCTGACGCCGAGCGGCTTCTCGCACATGAGGTGCTTCCCGCCGTCGATGCACGCCAGCGCGATGTCGCGGTGCGTGAAGTTCGGCGTGGCGATGATCACGGCGTCGATGTCGCGGTCGCTGGCGATCTCCTCGTACTTCGTCGTGTACTTGGCCGGTCCCCACTCGTGCTTCCGCTGGTCGAGCAACTGTTCATTCGGATCGCAGACCGCCGCCAATTCGCAACGCGGATCGAGCTTGATCCCCGGCACGTGATGAAAGTCGGACACCAACCCCGCACCGATGATCGCGATGCGCACCTTGTCATTCGCCATGTCTGACTCCGTTGTTCTAAATGATGTTTGTGAGTGCGCATCTGCGCAGAAACGATGAACGTAACTTGGACGCCCTCGTCCGAGCGTTTTCCAATTCGAAGAGGACGGACGAGGGCGTCCATCCTACGGTTCTTCAACAGGCCCTTAACCGCGTAGACCTTGCCTCACGCGTTGCTGAACGTATCTCCGGATGCCTCGTGATCTGCCGCGCGGGGCGGGATTGTTTCAGAGGCTTTCCGCGTTTGCAAATGGCTCGAAAATAAGACGCCAAAAGACTGTTCAAACGGATGGGATCGCAGTTTGGGCAAGAGTCCGAGCCTCCTCAACCGTCGTGATGTCGCCGTTCAACTGAGCGTCTCGAATGTCATCGAGCAGCGTTTTGAAGCGTGGTCCCGGCAGGAGACCAAGCTCTTTCAAGTCATCTCCCGTGATGAGAGGTGGCGGATTGATCTCGGCTTGAGGAGTGCGTGTGAGATACTCGTCCACGAACAGAACCGGCTGCATGTCGGCCCCGGTGGCGAGACGTTTGACTCGCAGCAGATTGAGTAGATCATCGCGATAGGGATGCGCGAGCGTCCGTTTGAGACGGGCCAGTGATAACGACGTGGCTTCGGTGAGATCATCTTGATGGGCGATGAGCCACACGATGCGATCGGTCTCATCGTTTGAGAGCTTGAGCCGTCGGCAAATGTCGTGAGCGACGGATCGCGCGGGGAGCGAGTGCAACAGCGTGGCCAATGCCAGCTCGAATGAAGGTGAATCCAGCAACGACAGCATCGCGAGCGTCAGCTCGCCCGTCCTCGTTCTGAGCGGGGGACGTAAGTCCCTTGGTTCTTCGATCACTTTTTCATCGGCGATCGAAGAACCAAGGGACTTACGTCCCCCGCTCAGAAAGTCAGATGATTCGACGGCGAGTTCCGGCAGAATCACGGCGAGTAGTCCAACATCCTCGCACAGCTCGACCGCTCGACGGCGATGGATCTCGACCAGCATCCGCCGCAGTTCCTGAGCGATCCGTTCGGCGCTGACCACGGTGATTTGCTCGGCCATCTCACGGACGGCTGTGGCGGTTGTTTCGTCCAGCGCGAAGTCGAGCGTCGCCGTGAACCTGACCGCTCGCAGCATCCGCAATTTGTCCTCGCGCATCCGATCGTGCGGATCGCCGATGGCCCGGATGACGCGCGCCGCGAGATCCGCCTCGCCCCCGACGTAGTCCAACACGCGGGCCTCAATCGGATCATAGAACATCCCGTTGATCGTGAAGTCGCGCCGCTGGGCGTCTTCCTCGGGAGTACAGAACGCGACACTCTCGGGCCGCCGTCCGTCGAGGTACGGTCCCTCGGTACGAAACGTCGCGACCTCAACCTGCCCGGCGTCGCTCCCGCGCGGCGGCAGGACCACGATCACGCCAAAGCTCGCACCGACCGCCAGCGTCCGCCGGTGGCCGAACAGCGTGCGAACCTGCTCGGGCCGCGCGGTCGTCGCCACGTCGTAGTCCTTCGGCTCGCGACCGAGCAGCAGGTCTCGAACGCACCCGCCCGCCATCAGTGCCTCGAACCCGGCCGCCCGCAATTTGCGAACGATCTCGACGGCAAACTCACGCGGAAGTGATGCAGTCGTCATGTCGCGTTGATCGCCTGCTTGATAGACACGATTGGATGAGACCTCGCGCGGTCCGCTGTGAGACATTTGCCCCATGTCGGTCTTGGTGAGCCGGGTGGCGTCAGCCCCATGGCACTCACTTTACTAACCCGAAGCGTGAGTTTTGAAGTTGCGCGTTTTCGGATTTCAGCCCTGAAGGGGCGACCCTAAGTTCGCCTAGGGCAAGCGACCAACGGGAGCGCCGCCCTGGGTTCCAAACGACACAGAATTTGAAGCCCGAAGGGGCGGCCCTCATTTGTTGGCAAGAGTAGTGCCGCCCTTTCAGGGCTTGAGATTCGCAGAAACCGACAACCTAGGGCGTTGCCCTAGGTTGGCATAACATCGCCCCTTTGGGGCTGAAAACGCAAAGAGCGCAACTTCAAAAAGCCTGAGCGAGGGCGATGACCAGAAAAGTTTGCCTTGTTTCCCTCGCTGACACTTCGGGTTGCTTGGTCAAAGTGAGTGCCATTGGGCGTTCGGTTGGTGCGTTTTTCGGGACTCGTTTTTTGAATTGTGACGATGTTGGGCGTTGATGAGACGCTTCACGTTTGTCTGAGCGGCCGGGACGGTTTGGAGGTTTGTCTTTCATCGCGTAGTGCAGCGCCGTGCGAACCTGCTCTGCCAGCCGGGCCAATCGCGGCGCGAGCGACTCATGCCCGGCCATGCTCTCGACGAGTGCCCGGCAGAACAGCGCCTGCTCGACAACAGTCTTCGTCGCGGCGACCGCTCCCTCTTTGCCACACGCCAGCACATGGCCTCGGTTGGCGAGTGCTTCGAGCGGTGAATCGGCCGCCGCCGTGAGGCTGTACCGTTTCGAGTGCCCCGCAACCTTGAGGCTCGTGAACAGTCGAATCACCTCCGCCGTGCGGCCCGAGTTCGACATGCCGAGCACCGCCCAATCGGCCAGCGCGTAGTCCTGCGACTGCCGCCCGGCCTCGGTGTGCAGCGTCGTCGCCCACCCCTGTTGCCTCGAATGCCGAATGGCACTCTTCGCAGGAAACAGACGGCTCGATCCCTCACCGGTGAAGAGCAGCTTGCCAACGGAGGCGATCTCGGCGGCAGTCGTCTTCACCACGCTCGGGTCAAACGCCTGAATCGCATCCGCCGCCGCGAGCATGTCGCGGACGAGGTTGAATTGAGAATACGGGGCTTGGTCAGCAAACAAGTTTGGGTTCCTTCATTGTGTATGGATTACTCGTTTCCACGCTTCATGTGGAAACGAGGCATTTCATTTGGCCACAGACGAGCTCGCTTCACTCGACGCAGGTGTCGTCTGTGGCTCCAGGTCGTCCGATGAATGTGTAATGTTTGCCTCCGTCGTCGCTACATCGCTGCTTCTTTCCTTCATCCAATTTCCACGAGCCAAGTCAAACGCCTTGGCTACAGGGTCGAACCCGAGTTTCCCCCGAAAATGGTCCACGACGACACGGTTGTAACCATCGTCGTAAGAGCAATCCGGATCACCACACAGGCAACCGCCGGTCCGAGAGACAAGGATGCCAAAATCTCGTTTGGCGATCTCAATCGCATCACGATCCCAACCCTTAGCATGTCCGCGGAGTCGATACTTGAAATCGTTCCCGTCAACGTCTGACTGAGCGTCACTGGCACCTCGACGCGACGCCAATTCACACCGCATAAGATCGATCAGCATCCATCCGACAATCACAGCGACGCCAAGGACGACAATTCGTTCCAAGATGGACTTGGGGAAAACGCTCTTCGCGATACGCCGAAGAAATGTCGGGATCATTGGAACGCCTAGCAATCGGAAACACACCTAACAATCGGGGTCATGCTTCTCCATTCAAGCCTTCGCCTTCTTCGCCGCGAGGCTCGCGTACTTCGGCAACTCACCCAACAGCGGCGCGGCGTAGTCGAGGAACGCCTTCGTTACGCCGAAGCCGTCCTTTGTGATGAAGTTGTCGGGCATCGGGCGTTCGTGGTTGGCGACTTCGCTGAGCGAAATGGTCCCGAAGCCGATCTGATACGGTTCGCTCGGCTTGTTGGTGCGCTGCATCGTCACCATGACTCCCCCCTCGCTGCGCAGGGCCAGTTTCACCGCTTGTTTGCCGCAGGCGTAGGCTTCGGCGACATCGAGCTTCGTGGTGCGATCGGCCGCGCACATCGGGAGCGATTCGGCGACTTGGAACTCGCCCCGCCAACCGAATTCGTTGGCGATCATGCGGTGCAACAGCATCGCCGCACTGGTCCCGCCCATCGCGCCGAACTCGACGTTGCCGAACTTGTCCTTCGTCTGCGAGGCACTCAGCGGCGAACCATCTTCGTTCGTCACACCTTCGCCGCAGACGATGCTCGCGAAGCCATGCTTCTTGTGTGCGGCGGCGACGGCTTGGAGGAACGCGGCCTGATTGAAACGGCGTTCGGGGAGCAGCAGCACATGCGGGGCAGAGAGTTCATTCGTGCGAGCCAGCGCCGCCGCAGCGGGAAGCCAGCCGGCGCTCCGACCGATCGACTGGAAGATCACAAACTGATCGACCTTCTGCATGTCGCGAGCCAGCACTCCTGCCTGCAACACCGACAGGGCCACGTACCGCGCGGCACTCGGATAACCGGGCGTGTGGTCGGTCCCGAACAGATCGTTATCGACGGTCTTCGGGACGCCGACGCCGACCATCTCGTGACCGTTTTCGTTGGCGTACTTCGTCACGCGATGAATCGTGTCCATCGTGTCGTTGCCTCCCGCCATGAAGTAGTAGCGGATGTCGTACTTTTTCAGTTGCTTGAGGACCGCCGGGAAATGCTCGTCCTTCAGCTTGAGGCGACTCGACCCAAGGGCACTCCCCGGCGTGGACCTCAGCCCGGCAATCACCTCCGGCGATTCGCTCCCCAGATCGACGAGGTAGTCGTTGAGTACCCCTTCAATCCCGAACCGCATCCCCAAGACACGACCGATTCCCTTCGACTTCATCGCCGTCTCGACGACTCCCGCCAGAGACGCATTGATGACCGAAGTCGGCCCACCCGACTGCCCGACGAACACGTTGCCAGTTGTCATTCAACAAGACCCCTTGGAAGTTGGAACCACGAAAGACACTAAACACACGAAAGGGGAACGTAGGGAAGGCGAAGAGTTTTTAACCACGAATCTCCCGGCGCGGCTCAGCCGCCACCGAAAGGAACAAGAAGATGTCGGACAAGAAGATGGGAGCGGAAGTCATTGGATTTGGATTTCATCTTCTTGTCCCCCATTTTCTTGTGGATCATTTCTGAGGATGGCTCGGTGTTGAAACGAGATCGAGACGAGTTTCTGAGCAGGACAGCATCACTTGTGGACCGCCAAAATCTTCGCGCCCAGCGAAGAAACGAATCGTGAGTAGTACGAATAACGCGAATCAGAAAAGGCGAGGAAACGAATCGAGCAGCTTCGGTACGAGGGACGAATCGTTTCATGCCTTGGTCGATTCCGCCGGTTCATCGGTACTCATCTCTACGGTGCTTCTGCTTTTCTTCATTCGTGCCATTCAAGAGATTCGTGGTCCAAAACTCTTCCTACGCCGCTCACTCCAGCCGTCCGACCCATGAGAGCAATTGTTTCCAGAACTGAGCGTAGTCGCTGCCGACCTCAATCGCCGAAGCCCCCGCCGCCTGAGCCTGCACTCGCTCCGGCCCCCAATCGACGAAGCCGCCAACCCAGTGGGGAGCGACATCGGGCATGAATGAGGCCGTACGGCCCAATCCGTGCTCGCCTGCAACAAGTGCCCTGAACGTGAAATGGACATCCTTGCACCACTCGACATTCGTTTCGTCATACCAAAAGCGGAATGAGGTGGCGTCAAGCAGCGGCCATGTTGAAGACTTGATGTCCACTCTGTTCAGTCCACCAATCGTGGGCGGTGCTTCGTCCCAGGGTAGATTGCCGAGAATCTGCTCTTGAACATCAAAATCAACCGGAGATTCATCCCGCGTGACACGCAAGCAGCACATGGAAAGAACCGTCGGCTGCGAGAAATTGACCCGATCATCCTCGTCGCCAATTTCCACCGGCAATGCCTTAGCAAGCGGGGCAACATCCCAGTCACCGCCCATGCCATGAAACGACTCCCAACCACCAATCATGAGCAGGCCCATCCCATTCTCGACCTGCGCCAATGCGATGTCTTGCAGTTCCTCGTCAAATTGCGAGGCCGGATAATCGCTGAGGATCAGTAGCGAATGAGGCCGCTCAAGCAGCTCTCGCGTCATCGGGACGTGACTCGGCACGTAGTCGAAAGCCCAGCCGAAATGAGTCATCAGTCCGGCGAGATAGCTGGCGGCACCTTCGAGGTTCGTGTCGCCGCAGTAGAGGATGGGAGCGGGCATCGTGTGCTAAGCACCATGAGGATTGGAGCAAGTCGGTTCACATTTCATAGTCTTGTGGTTGGCCGGGGATTGATTCAGCGACCGAATAATGCTGACGCTACGAATAGTATCAAGGCTGTGCAAAGGCAGAGATGACCGCACACCATGCGTGCAGCTCGTTCGATATTACTGACGACTGATTCGCGAGCAGCATCCGATGGATCAATCGACAGCCATAACTCGACGCTGCCAACGACGATTAACGCTAATGCGGCGATCGTTGCAAAACCTTCCATGATTTACCTCGCAACTAGCGTGACCGACTTCAGACAATCCTCTTCATTTGGTGGCCCAGCCATCTCACATCATTGAAAGTTGGAGAAAGTAGAAAGGGGATAGGCCAGCATTTGAGCCTATGCTTTCAAGCCGAGCATTCGGTCGAGCGAATCGGCGGTTTGATAGACCAGCGCTTCGGGCCAGTGCTGGTAGGGGTGAAAGTATTCAAAGGTCAGGTAGCCGCGATAGGCGATCTGGTCGAAGGCTTCGAGGACGGCGGGCCAGTTGGTCGTGCCATCGAGTAGCGGGCGGAAGGACTCCAGCGACGAATCGGTTCCCTTCTTGGTGAACTCTTTCAAATGGACGTTCTTGATCCGCTTTCCCAAGATCGGAATCCAGTGCTCGGGGAACTGGTACTGCATGATGTTGCCGGTGTCGAAGTGGACGTGAATCCGCTCGCTGTGGAAGCCGTCCACAAACTCGACCATCTCCATTGGCGTCATGAGAAAACCGTTGAAGAAGATGTTCTCCATGTTGAGGTTGACCTTCAGCTTCTCGGCCGTCGGGATCAGCTTGCCGATCGCTTCCTTCGCTCGCGACAGGCAGAGGTCGTTGGCGACCGGCTCGTAATCGGTGCGCCACGGAATGTGAACGGCTCCCGGCACGACGAGGACGTTTTCCGTGCCGAGGTCATGCGCGGCGTTGGCGATCAGTCCGGCCAACTCCAGCGCGCGGGCGCGTTTGGCAGGATCGTGGCTGGTGAACGGATACGGCCAGAAGAGGAACGAGCAGAGGCCGCTGATCTGGATGCCAATCTTGTCGGCCATCTGGCGGATCGCGGTGTATTCCTTGGTCCCCGACTTGGGGGAGAGGTCGTTGTCGAGGTCGTAGTTCAATTCGATGGCATCAAACCCGGCGGCCTTGGCCAGCTTGAGGCACTGCTCGATCGACATCTTCTCGGGATAGGGAAACGTCCACTGGTTGATCGACTTCTTCATCGCATACCGCTTGCCCGGCTTGGCGGTATCACTCGAAGCCGCCGCAGTGGCACTGGCCAATCCCCACGGCCCGTGCAGCGCGGCGGCAGTGCCAACGGTGGCAAGTGCGGCACTCAGAGCCGTGCGGCGGGAGACTCCCAGCGGTTGATCGGACGAATGGGCTAGCGACATGAGAACGCTCCAGTTGAGGACGGACGGCTGCGACGGGGCGGATGGTAAACAGCGGCCGTTGAGTGTCCAAGCGTTGGCTGCCCGAACTCAGTTCGATTCAGAAATGCAGCGACCCGAACGGTGTCCGCGTTCGGGTCGTCTGTGCTTCGGAGTTTCGTCGAACCGGTGCGTACTCAGCGCGAAGTGCGTTTCACATCGCGATCCAGCACGATCGTTCGGACGGTCGATTCGATGAGTGGAGTATCGGGGAGAGCCTCAACTACCATCTCTGCGGCGGCGACGGGATCGACCAGCGCCCGAATGCCACTCGGGACACGGTCGCGTGCCGCTGACCGCTGCAAGGTGGTGTTGATCCACGTCCGGTAGGCATCGGTGCGTGTGTTAAACGATTCGTCTCCCCAGCTTGAGTCTTCGTTCGATCCGCCGCTGGTGACCGAGGCGATCTGGCCACCAATGAAACCGGGACCACCCGAATCTCCCGGAGCGGTGTTGTTCAGTTCGGGGGCATCGAAGTTCCAAGTCACGAAGAACGGATCGACTCCATCCAGAATCACGCTGCCGAAGCGTTTGATCCCCGCGCCACCGGTCGTTCCCTGAGCGCCCGTTCCCGTCAGTCCGAAGCCGACGATGGTCATCAACTCGCCCACGCGCGGGGCAGTCGTGCGGATCACGGCCGGAGTGATTCCCGTGACATTCCTTTTCAGTTTGATCAGCCCCACATCTCCGTCCGGGAAGTTGTAAGTGGGGTGAACGTACGTCGCCGCCCATTCGTAATTTATGCCACCGACCTCAAACGAAAACCGCCGGAGTTGGCTGGGCAGAATCCCTTCGAGACAGTGACCCGCCGTGAGCACCCAGTTAGGGGCGATGAGCGTTCCCGTACAGAACTTGAAGCCCCGCTCCTTCAGCACACCCACGTTCTTGAATTGCGAACTATTGGCCACGGTACCGCCAATGATTCGCTGCACGGTGCCACCCGCGAGAGCCCTCGAACCCTGTCCGGGTAGGAGTGAATAGATTCCGGCCGAGCCGAGGGCTGCGACTGCGGCGACCGCCAAGATCCGTGAACGACGCTGCCAGAGAACTGATTTCATGGTGGCTCCCGAAGACTGAAGTGAGGAGGGCGAGAAGCCGCCTCCAAGACAGGAAGGCGGCGAATGGCAGGGATCGTAAAAAGGTCGATTGGCCAAATGCAACTCCACTTCGGCGACATCGCGCGCTTTCGACGCACACGTCGCCGTCGATCCACTGGTCCTGTCGGAACGCTGACGTTGGATGACCGTGCCCACAGCCGCAGCTATACTCCCGCCCATTCTTTCGGCCTCATTCCGCAGTCGTCGGCTTCGACAAGGACAACTCTCGTGTTCGCCGGTCCCCTGTTTTCTCGTGAGGCCCTCACGGTCCCTCGGCAACTGAAGCATTTCATGGTGCGATCGGGTTATGTCGGGGCGTTGTTCGTCCTGATGTACACCGCCGCGCAGACCACGTTCGGCTGGCAGCAGGTTCGCAATCTGGGAGACATCGCTCGGTTTGGCGAACTGGTCTTCCAGGTTTTCGCGTTCGTGCAACTGACGCTGCTGATCTTCTTCTCGGTCCTGTTCGCGGCGGGGAACGTCTCGCAGGAGAAGGATCGGCGGACGATGTTGCTGTTGTTGATGACCGATCTGCGCGACCGAGAACTGGTTCTCGGCAAGCTCTGCGCCAGTCTGCTGTTGCCGGGTGTCTTGTTGGCCACGTCGATCCCGGTGTTCTTCATCGTCCACCTGTTGGGCGGTGTGTCGCTCGAACAGATTGGCTGCGCGATCGCGATCTCGGCGGCAGCGGGGTTTGTTGCGGGGACATGGGGATCGCTTGTTGCCTTCTGGCGAGAGAAGACGTTTCAAACGTTGGCCATCAGTTTGATCGGCATCGTCATTTACTTGGGCGTTGTCGAAGGGGCCGCGATCTTCGCGGGAGCGAACTCCACCGCGAGCTTCGTCGTCGGAACACTCAATCCGTTCCGCGCGATGCTGCGCGTCCTCGAACCGTTCAACACGTCGGGCGGAACCACATTCGTCACGGCGGCACTGGTCTCGACAGGGACGCTGACGGGCCTCGGCGTGCTGCTGGCCCTCGCGACGATCAGGCAGGTCCGGATTTGGAATCCCTCGCGCACGCTGGGCGAAGCGGCGACGAAGGACGAGAACATGCCCGGTGTCGTCCGTCCGCCGCGCGTCGTCTGGAACAGTCCCGTCATCTGGCGGGAGATGAAGACGAAGGCTTACGGCCGCAAAGCGATCTTCATTAAGCTCGCCTATCTGGTCGTCGCGGCGTTTGCGATCTATTTGATTTTGTCGTCGCCCGCCGACAGCAGTCTCGTGCTGGGGATGATCTCTCCGGCAGGAGCGGCCTTCATCGGACTGAGCCTGCTGACGATGATGCTGGTCAACGCTCAAGCCGTCACATCGCTGACGACGGAACGCGATGTGGGGACGCTCGAACTACTGCTCGTCACCGACATCACGGCGAAAGAGTTCATCCTCGGGAAGCTCGGCGGCGTCCTCTACAACAGCAAAGAACTGATCCTGACGCCGCTGCTGTTCATGGCGTGGTACGCGGTACAGGGGACGATCACGACGGAGAATTTTATCTATGTGGCTCTCGGATTCGTGACGCTGGTCCTGTTCGCCGCCATGCTGGGGCTGCACTCGGGCTTGAGCTACGAAATCTCTCGCACGGCCATCGCGAACAGTTTGGGAACGATCTTTTTTCTGTTCGTCGGCATCTTCATCTGCATGATCCTGATCCTCCAAGCGCGCGCCTCCTTCGGCCTGCAACTGCCGAGTTTTCTGGTGTTCATCCTCGGCGGAAGCCTCGGCCTGTGGGTGTCGCTCACGCACCGCAACCCGAGTCCCGCGCTGACCCTCGCGGCGGGCATCCTGCCGTTCTGCACGTTCTATGCGATCACCAGTTTCTTGCTCGGCCAGACGCTCGGAGTCTGCCTGTTCGTAGTGGCCGCCTACGGCTTCACCGTGATCGCGATGCTCGTCCCCGCCGTCAGTGAATTCGACACGGTCCTCGGACGCAGCGTGATGCCGAAGGGATAGCGAGTGATCTTGAAGTCCGGCTTAGCCTTGTTAGCCGGACTTCTCCGCGCGAGGACGCACCCAAAAAAGAAGTCCGGCTTTCAGAAAAGCCGGACTTCCGATGAGTCAAAGGGACATCGAACACTCGTGGGGTGAACCATGTTGAAACAGTGGCCCTGCCTGAAGCGTTTGTGGATTGCATCAATTCCGGGAGTACTCACGGTCACGGACGACATGCTGTCGTACTTCCCGATGAGCGGCGGCTTTGCTTCGCCAGTCGAGATGCGTCTGCAAGACATCGTGCAGGTGACACCGGCGGCTGGGCTGATGTTTGGACGGGTCTCCATTCAGTCGTTGGCGCAGTCGATGACCTTGAACATCCTCGGTGAGTCCGCTGAAGTTGTGGCCAAGGTCATTCAAGCGGCTGTTGATCGCGTCAAATTGCGATCGGCCGAACCGATCCGCCTTTCACCGAGTGCCGCACAAGACGGGACTTCTCCATGACCGACTTGACACCCGACGCCGACTCTCCTGCGCCGCGTCGTCGTGGTTTGTGGGCCGTCATGGGGCAGACGGCCTCACCGGACGAGGCGGTTGCCGAGGAACTGCCCCTCGCGCCGATTGAGGACTCGCCGGCGGAGAGCGTTCCGCCCATTGAAGCTGCTGCAGAGGAAACGATTCCGAGCGCCACTGCACGGCGCGGCTTGTGGAGTGTGATGGGACAAGCGACGGCTGAGCCACGCGCGGAGTCGGTTGTTCCAATGTCGGCTGTCATGCCAGCGGCTGTCGATGACAACGCGGACGCCACTCAATCTGACGAGCCACTGACGCCGGTCGCCGCACCGCGCGGACTGTTCTCGTTGATGCCGCGTGCGACGAACGTTGAGTCTCAGCCGGATGATGATGACCTTGCAGCTTCGGACGCTTCCCCTCCACCCTCCGCCCTCCGCCCTCTACATTCGGACGAAGGCCCCCTCACCCTAACACTCTCCCCGCAGAGCCGGGGCGAGGGGACAGGAGAAGCGAGAGCAAACGAAGAGGGAACAGGAGTAGAGGCGGCGGAGTTGCTCGCGCCGTCGTTGCCACTCAGGCTGATCGACCCCGATGACTTGGAGCCACCTCGGTATCTGAAGGACGCCGCTCGGGCGGTGCGTCGAAGTTGGATCGGACTCGCGTGTGGAGTCGCTGCGGTGGTGGCTTCGGCACTGACCATGTTGCCTCAGGTGTGGATCGGCTTCCTCCCGTCGGAACTCGGGTTCGCGGCCATCATCATGGGGTATCTGACTCTGACCGGAGCCGCCGCGCGCGAGATGCCGTTCTCGACGCGAGCGGTCTCGATTGGCGGGATGCTCTTGGGAACGGTCGGCATCTTCCTCGGGCCGCTCTTCTTCACCGGACTCGGCCGCGACCTGCGCGAGGCGACCGGACAACAGGCGACCGGCAAGCATCTGCTGGAGCTGGGCATTGGCCTCAACCGGCATCACGACCAGCACGCGGCGTTTCCCGTGGGCGGCGTCTTCACGCGCGATGCGGCGGGTGTCGTGAAAGGTCAGCACGGTTGGATGACGTTTCTGCTCCCGTTCATTGGCGAACAAGAACTGCATCGCCAGATCGACTTGGGCAAGAGCTACGACGATCCCGCCAATCGCGCGGCGATGACGCGCGACGTGACGGCGTACTTCGCGGCGGGGGGCGATCGCGCGAAGATCGTTCAGGGATATGCGGTCTCCCATTTCGCGGGTGTCGGCGGTGAGATCGACGATGCCGAAGGGCTGGCTCACGTCGGCATCTTTCAGCGTGACGAAGCGGTGAGGCGTGACGAGGTGACCGATGGCCTGTCCAACACGCTGATCGTCGGCGAACTGCCGGGATCGTTCCCACCGTGGGGCGATCCCGAAAACTGGCGCATGATCGGTCGAGGAATCAACAAAGACGCGAACGGCTTCGGCAACGCGACTCGCACCGGCGCGACGTTCCTGCTGGCCGATGGCTCGGTGAAGTTCCTCAATAACAAGACCGATCCGAAGTTGCTGCGGAAGCTGAGTACGCGGGATGGCGGGGAATGATGGGAGAGGTCAGAACAGCAGAGCAGCAGAACAGCAGAGCAGCAGAACAGCAGAGCAGCAGAGCAGCAGAACAGCAGAGCAGAACCGCAGAACAGCAGAGGACGGAGATTTGAGCCGCGTCTTACCCGCCGCTCTGACCTCTGACCTCTCCCCTCTGGCCGTTTCTGCCGAAGTCGTCTGGACACGTTTTTGGGGATGAACTACATCGCCGCTCGTTCTCACGCCTCGGTTTCGCGTGGGAGTGTCGCTGCGGTTTGAGTTCTTCTGTGAGGATTGGCCCATGCCGTCCACTTCCACTCGTCGAATGCTGTCGGCCCGCCGGTTCTTTTCCGGTTGCCGATTCGAGTTGAGAGGCTCATCGCCTGCGATCGCCGCCGGTCGTTCGATGCGTCTCCCGGGCGTGATTCTCGGCTTGGCGTTGTCGCTGCTCTCCGGGTGCTATTCGCACTACGGCTATCAGGGGCAGTCCGGCGGTGGCCCCGGTTATTACGGCCAGCCGAATTACGGGCAGCCGATGTATCAAGGCCCCGGTTATCCGGGTGGGCCGGTACTCAATGGGCCTCAAGGGCAGCCGATGGGGAACGGCGGCACCTACACGCCGGGAGTGACCACTCCGGGTTCGTCACCCACACCGCTCGGGGCACCTCCGAGTACGTATGACAACAGCGGGCCGAGCATTCGATTTGAGCCGAGCAACAACGCTCCCGAATTCAACGCCACGCCCGGTACTGGGCGCGGCACTGTTCCAGAGCCGGGCGATGAGTTGAACAACAACGGACCTGGCGCGTCGAAGCCATCGCTGACGCCCACGACCTCGGCAACGGAACCAGACGGTTTGACGACTCCGTTCGGTGAGTCGAGCAACACGGGTGGCCGCAACTCGGGGGGAGTCAACTCCGGCGCGCGAGTTCAGCCTGCAAATGGAACCACTGAAACGGATGAAGACCCGTTATTCGAGATGCCAACCCAGCCGCGTCCGCTCGGAACATCGGCGACTTCCGGCGCGTCGCCGATCCAGAGGGTGAGCTACGAAGAACCGCAGCCTGCCAAGTTGAACCCGTTCGGTCGCGACCTGAAGCACGCCAATCCGACATGGCTGCGCGGCGTCATCGACTACGACCAGAAGAACAGCACGTGGTCGATCCTGTATTCATCGAACCCCGACTCCCGCGACTCGAACGGTGGCTGCATCACGCTCGCCAACCATCCGGGTCTGGCGAAGTGCCGTCTCGGAGAAGTGGTGCTGGCCGAGGGAGCGATCGACGCCACTCAAACGGATGTGCGCGGCAAGCCAATCTATGTTCTCGACAGCATCACGCCGCTGAAGGCGCAGTGAGTCCTCGCGAGTCTTCGCCGTGACTCTCCCGATCGCGGATCAACAACTTGATTGAATTGTCGGGCGCCCCGGTGTCTTTGAGGCGACCGGGGTGTTCCCGTTTTCCATGACGGCCTGTTGAAAAAGGTAGAACGGGCACTCTTGCCTGTCTGTTTTCGGTTCATCCGACCGTTTGGGGGGATTCATTGGAGTGCGATGGACGACGGCCACCGGTCTTCATCCTGAAGGGATGTCAGCCATTAGCCGGGGGTTGAGCGAAGCGACACCCATAGGCACCAACTTAAGGAAAGTTGTTCTCGTCGAAAAAGCGGGAA
>JAYTGQ010000989.1:0-3062 GCA_043733345.1 Schlesneria sp. | reverse complement strand
CCGAGTATCCCGCAAAGCCATCTCCGCCGCCTGACGAGAAATGACGATGTCACGCTCGGCAATCGCAGCCTCCAACGCCGCCACCCGAACCCACACCGACTTCAACTTCCGCCACAGATCATCCCTGATCCACACACACTCGCCTCATTCCCCATTTCAGACCAGACCGGTTTGCTTAACAGTTACCTCTGCTGAGCCTTCTCTTCCTGATTCGTGCGTATTCGTACTACTTACGTTTCGTTTCTTCGCCGGGCGCGAAGATTTCCGCACTGTTACCAAGTGATCTCCGCTGCCGGAGAAGCTTGGCACTCGCCCACTTCATCCACGAACGGTCGTCAGAAGACCTCAACAAGAAAATGGTGGACAAGAAGAGGAAAGCCAAGTCCAGATGCTTCCTCTCCTATCTTCTTGTCCATCATCTTCTTGTTCCTTTCGGTTACGGCGGAGCCGCGCTGGGAATTCGTAGTTCCCTCATCAGGTCGATGCGATGGCGGGTGAGCGGCGGTGCCAGTCGGTTTCGTGCTCAAACATTCTCGCGGCGCGCAACAACGTCTCTTCGGCGAAGGGGGCGGCCTGAAGTTGGAGGCCGATGGGGAGGCCGGTTGTGGTGAAGCCGCAGGGGATCGAAATGCCCGGCAGACCCGCGAGGTTCGCGCTGATCGTGTAGATGTCGCCGAGATACATCGACAACGGGTCGCTCGATTTCTCGCCGAGCTTGTACGCGGGGGTCGGTGTGACTGGCCCCGCGATTACGTCCACATCGGCCAGCGCGGCGTCGAAGTCTTGGCGAATGAGCCGCCTCACCTTGAGAGCCTTCGTGTAGTACTGGTCCGCGTAACCGGCCGACAGCGCGAAAACGCCGAGCATGATCCGCCGCTTCACTTCGTCACCAAAGCCCTCGCCGCGACTGGCCTCGTACATTTCGATGAGGCTGCCAAATTGAGCGGCCCGATGCCCGTAATGGACTCCGTCATAACGGGACAGGTTGCTCGATGCTTCCGATGTGGCGATCAAGTAGTAGGTCGCGATGGCATATTTGGAATGCGGCAGATGCACGTCCTTTAACGTCGCGCCGAGCGACTTGTAGACGGCCAGAGCTTCACGCACCGACTTCTCGATCTCGGGGTCGAGACCATCGGCGAAGTGTTCGACCGGGACGCCGATCTTCAGCCCAGAGAGAGGTTGTTCGATCGACGCGGCGTAACTCGGAACGGGAGCGTTGACGCTGGTTGAGTCTCGCGCGTCGTGACCGGCAATCGCTTCGAGCAGGAGCGCTGCACCGGTGACCTCCGTCGCGAAGGGGCCGATTTGATCGAGCGAACTCGCGTAAGCAATCAGGCCATACCGCGAGACTCGTCCATACGTCGGCTTCAGACCCACGATGCCGCACAATCCCGCAGGCTGTCGGATCGAGCCACCGGTATCGCTACCGAGTGACAACGGAGCCATCCGTGCCGCGACCGCTGCCGCCGATCCACTGCTCGATCCACCGGGAATGCGATCGGTTTCCCACGGATTGCGAGTCGGCCCAAAGGCGGAGTTTTCGCCAGACGATCCCATCGCGAACTCGTCCATGTTCGTGCGGCCGATCAGAACGGCATCGGCTTGCTTGAGCTTCGTCACCGCGCCCGAGTCATACGGCGCGATAAAGTTCTTCAACATTTTGCTGCCGCACGTCGCCGGTTGGCCGACTGAACACATCACGTCCTTCACTGCCACCGGCACGCCAGCGAGAGGCCCCAATGTGTGCCCCGCCGCCCGCTTCGCATCGACTCCCTCCGCCTGCCGCAGCGCGCCGTCACGGTCCACATGCAGGAACGCGCCGATCTGAGAGTCACGACTCGCGATGGCCTCGAGATACGCCGCAGTGACATCAACACAACTAAGTTCCCTCGACGCCAACTTGGCCACGAGTTCGCTGAATGGAAGACCGGAGATGTGCGACGCCACAGAAGACCTTTGCCCGACGAAACAGTGGTTGAGTCAGCCATCAAGCAGAGTCGCGATGGCCACGTTAGGAGGCATCTTATCTGCGGCCTCGACTTGTTTCATCTGTGTGGCGCGAACACTCGCTCCTTGATTTTGCAGAGGGCGATTCACAAAATCAGGAGGGGCAAAATCAGGGAAGAGAGGGATCGGTCGAATGAGGACGCGGCTCGACTTTGCGAGCTGTCACGCACCAGCATCAATGATCGCCGGGACGAGGAAGCACTGGCCATCGGAGCGTGGGGCATTGCTGAGAGCCGCCGCGCGAGGGAGAGACGCGACTACGGAGTCGGCGCGCAGGACGTTTGAGAGTTCGACGGCATGGACCATCGGTTCGACGTTGGTCGTGTCGATCTCGTTCAGAACATCGACGTAGCCCAAGATGGCGGTCAGGTCGAAGGTGAGCGACGCGACTTCTGCTTCCGAGACCCTGAGTCGGGCGAGAGACGCCACTTTGCGAACATCTTCAGGAGTCAGTTGCATGTCGCCACCAATGGAATTGCCTGGCTTGATCCAAGCCGGGCGTTGCATGCTGTACCGGCGAACCGCTTCAACGGGAATCACGCCGACGGAGCTTTATCGACTGTGAACGGCTTGCGAACGACACGCTTCACAACCAAGCCACCACGGATGCACTTGGCACAGACGCGAACTTTCGCTGACGTTTCGCCGGTTTGCATCCGGAGCGATTGCAGGTTCGGACGGAACCACCGCTTGGTGATACCAGTCGTCTTGCGACCGTTACCGCCAAGGTACTTAGCCTTACCGCGTTCGACCTTCGAGTTGCCTCGAACCGGCTTCTTACCACAGATTGAACACTGAGCACCCATCGCATCACCTTTTCGATCTCGGCGGCCGAGAGTCGCCGAAAAAACGGCGTCGCAGCCTTAGAACTCCAATGAAACCACATCCTTGCGGGGGCGGGAGTATAACGGCGACGCCTTCCGATGCAAGCGGGCCGGGTGCCTTCCCCCACAGCACTTCCCGGTCACGGGTTGACGAGTCTTGTGAGATGGGGCGGAGTTTAACTGAGGATGTTTTTTTGAACGGAGGCTCTTGCTGTGCTGGCCGCCCTT
>JAYTGQ010000988.1:0-8408 GCA_043733345.1 Schlesneria sp. | reverse complement strand
CCCGACGCGCAAGCGAGGGCTTCACCATCACCGAATGCCCAGCCCTCGCTTGCGCGTCGGGCTAGTTTTGAAATGCCCTCTAGTCTTCCAGCAGTCCGACTGCACCCGTGTGACGTAGAAACAGAATGAGGCTGTAGATCACGACTCCTGCCACGGCGACCGTCGCCCAATTCAAAAGCCACTTCGCCACACGAGGCCGCTTCTGAGCGACGATCTGTGAGATCACACAGACCAGTGCGACCATTCCCAGCTTGAAGTAGATCAACCCTTTGACACCCCAATGGTTCAGGAAGAACCGTGCGACAACATTCGACTCAATGAAGTTCGGAGACGATCGGAGCATGATGTAGGTCATGAAAAAGTCGAGCGAACTTACTAGCACATATCGGAGCGACTCTTGCTGGTGAGACACCACCACAAACAGTGTTCGCCACGAGAACCGCTGCGGTTTTGTCGAGGGTTCGCTGTCAGGCATAACTCCGGTCCCTTTCTCGTGACGGGATTCTTATGGAAGAAATTGGACGCGGGGTGCCCTCAACCAGCAATCAACTCGCGGAGGCGTTTCAACAGTTCGGGGATCGTCGTCAGCGGGTCTTCTTTGGCCTCGTACTCCAGCACGAGGAACCCGCGATAATTGGCGTCCTTGAGTATCTTCACGGCGCGCGGCAGGTCGGTCGGCTCGGCCTTGCCGTTCGGCGCGACCTCGACCTTGATCTGAGCGTTGATTGCATACGGCGCGATTTTGGCGAGGTCTCGGTACGGATCGTCCGTCTTGAAATTGCCACCGTCGAAGTTGACGCCGAACCACGGTGAGGGCTTCACGCCGGCGATGATCTTCAGCATTTGCTCGGGCGTCGCCGTGATGCCGCCGTGATTTTCGAGAGCCAGACAGACGCCCTTCGTGGCCGCGTACTCCAGCGATTGATTGATGCCGTCGATGCACCGTTCGCGCGCGGCCTCTTCGGACTCACCCTTCGGAATGTTGCCTGCGAAGATGCGAATGACCGGCGCACCGAGCGTCGCCGAGTGATCGATCCATTCGCGGCACATCAGCAGGTTCTTCTGACGCGCTTCGCCCTCGGGCAGACAGAAGTCGTTGCCGATCGCCGTTCCTGAGATGTCCAAGCCCAGCCGAAACGTGCGCTCCTTGAGGCTCATCAAGTAGTCATTCGTGATCTCTATCGGGAAGTAGTACGCGGTCAGTTCGCAGCCATCGCAATCGTGTTCGGCACAGAAGTCGATGAATTTTTCGAGTGAGTATTTTGCGTCGGCCAGTTGGTCCGGCGTCCAGCTTCGTGGCAGCACGCGACTGAATGAGTAGGCCGCCAGACTGAGCTTCATGTGCGGCTTGCCATTGCGCGTCACCGGTTCCGCGGCGGACGCGAGCGGCAGCATGTGAGGCATCAGCGATCCCAGACCGGCGGCACTCAAGCCAACAACTCCGGCACGCAACAGATCGCGGCGAGTGATCGCGTTTGCGGGCAGCGTGTCTCGTGACTTCGCCTGATCTCTCATCAAATTGTGAAGCATGACGTTCGTTCCTATGATGGCCCCCGTGCGTGAAACCCAAGCCGCATGAAGCATTGTGCGCGACGATGCAACACGCTGCCAGCCAGCCGCCGTGAAGGAACTTCGATGACCGAACTGAGTCTCTGCGTCAGTCAACTCGCGAAGGAATACGTCACAGCGAACGGCACGCTGTCGATTTTGAAAAGCTTGGACCTCATCATGCAGCGCGGGGAGGCGCTGGCCATCACAGGCCCGTCCGGGTCGGGCAAGAGTACGTTGCTGTACATTCTCGGTGCGTTGGACATCCCGACGGCGGGCAGCATCCGGCTCGAAGGCTGCGATCCGTTTCAACTCCATGCGGCGCAGCAGGCGGAGTTTCGCAACCGTCAGATCGGCTTCATCTTTCAGGACCATCATCTGCTGCCGCAATGCAACGTGCTGGAGAACGTCCTGATCCCGACGCTGCCCGGCACGGGAGCCACTCCCGCGACGGAAGCCCGCGCCCGCGAATTGCTGGATCGCGTCGGCCTTGCCGCGCGAATGGGACATCGCCCCGCGCAGCTTTCCGGTGGAGAACGCCAGCGTGTTGCCGTCTGTCGCGCACTCATCAATCGCCCCGCGCTGCTGCTCGCCGATGAGCCGACCGGAAACTTGGACCGGTCCACGGCTGAAGCGGTCGGCTCATTGCTGCTGGATCTGAACCGTGAGCAAAACACACTGCTGATCTGCGTGACACACAGCATCGAACTGGCCAATCGCTTCCCGCGCCACTGCGAATTGCAAGACGGTCGGCTCGTCAAACGCGATGGCTCGAACACGACACCGGTGCGCGGTTGAATTTCTGAAACGGCTTCTACGGGTCTGTTTTGAAACTCACTCCACTCGACATCACCCGTTTTTGAAGTGGCGCAGAGCCCCGCGAGTCACCGGGACAAGCTCGGTGGGGTTCAGTTGTTTGAGGTCTATCTGTCGCGGTTTACTTCGCGTATCCAGTGGCCTCTCACCTTCACGCCGTCTTTCCGCGTGTAGCCTTTACTCCATTTCGAGCGGAGGCTGGGGCGAGTCGCTTCGTTGGGATGCTCCTCTTCCCTGATCGGTTCCTCGTCCGCTTCGATGTCCTTCGCGCGGGATGTGGACCGAGATGAATCGTGTGAGGACGATGCCGCAGGCACCGATGAGCCTCGCGCGGCGACGGTGGACTGCGGCGCGGTGATGCGACCGGCCACGAAGCCGATCAGTAGGCCCAGCAACAATGTGATGATGCCGACCGCAGCCAGCTTCACGCTTTCTGGCAAAGCGGCCACAATTTGAACTGGCCGGGCTGCAGCACCGGTCACGCTCGATCCCGCGCTCGTACTGGAACTGCCTCCCTTCAACTTCGTCACGCAGGCCGGACACGCCAACGGATCGAGCTGCGTCATCGACAACAGCACCTCGCCACCACAATCGGGACAGTTCCAAACGCGTTTTCCGGAGGGGACAGGAGACATCAGCAGTTCCTTGAGCAGTGAACGAAATCAGAGACGTTGGCCCTTTGAATACTTCGCAGTCGCAGAGTAACAATCGGACGACTGTCATGCCTGCACGGACAGCTCAAGCGAGTGGACTGCACCCGAAAGAAGCACTGATTCGGCTGTGATTCGTGGTTCCTTGCCACCCTAGAAGGTCGCCGGTAGCATACCGCCCGCTTTGAAGAACCTCTGCGGCGCGAAGGACATTTGGCCCTGACAGCCCTCATTTTTGATGGCTCGACCGGGTTGCCGATTCGCCACGCAACCGCTTTTATTTCGAGTGACCGTTCCAAAGGAATTCATCGGTGGCCGACGCGACCAAACTCAGTCTGAACGAACTCCAAGAGACCGCGAAGGCCATTCGCCGCCTCATCATCCAGATCACGACCGAAGCGGGCAGCGGCCACCCATCGAGCAGCCTGTCTGCCGTGGAAGTGGTGACAGCCCTCTATTTCGGTGGCTATCTCCGCCACAACAAGGCCAACCCACGCGACCCCAAACGCGACCGTTTCATCCTCAGCAAGGGTCACGCGGTTCCGGTCCTCTATGCCGCGCTCTGTCAGGCAGGCTACTACAGCTTTGAACAGATCATGACGCTGCGAAAGCTCGGCAGCCCGTTTGAGGGCCATCCGAACATGAAGCGACTCGACACCATGGAAGCGTCCACTGGATCGCTCGGCCAAGGCCTGTCGCTCGGTATCGGGCATGCGCTCGCCTGCCGCCTCGACGGTCTCGATGCCCACACCTACGTGATGATGGGCGATGGTGAGATGGGCGAAGGCCAAGTCTGGGAAGCGATCGCTACGGCGGAGAAGTACAAGCTCTCCAACCTGACGGCGATCGTCGATCAAAACGGCTACCAACAGACGGGAGCCACGAAAGATGTGCTCGATCTCAAGCCGTTCGCTTCCAAATTTGAAGCTTTCGGCTGGCACACGCAGGTCATTGAGGGCAACTCGATGGAAGCCGTCCTCGAAGGATTGGCAAAGGCTCGCGCCGTGACCGATCGTCCGACCGCAATCGTCTCGCAGACCAAAAAAGGCTTCGGCATCCTGCCGATCCTCGAACCGACCGGCGACCTGAACTACCACGGCAAACCGCTCTCGAAGGAACTTGCCGAGAAGGCGCTGGCCCTGCTGAGCTAGTAGTTTCCATTTGAGAAGCGTCGGCGTTTTCAACGTGAAGTGGACGCTGCCCGCCTAACTTCCTCCCTATGAACATTGATTGAACACGAGATTGGTGGGCGATGCCCACCCTACCGGGAACCGAAACAATGACGATTGGTGCAGCGGCTGGTTTGAAATTGGGCAAGGCGTGCCGCGATGCGTTCGGCACCGCATTGAAGGATTTGGGGAATGAGTTCCCCAACCTCGTGACCGTCGATGGCGACGTGGGTAACTCGACGCGAACCGAAGTTTTCGCAAAGGCGTTCCCGTCGCGCGGCTTCAACGTCGGAATCGCCGAATCCAACATGGTCGGTGTCGCGGGGGGACTGGCAGCGGCGGGAAAGATTCCCGTGGTCAGCAGTTTCGCCGTGTTCCTGCTCGCCAATGCTTACGACCAAATCCGCATGTCGGTCGCTTATCCGGGAATGAACGTCAAACTGGTTGGTTCCCACGCGGGGATCTCGATCGGCGAAGACGGTGCGTCACAGATGGGGATCGAGGACGTGGCTCTCGCGTGCTCGATGCCCGGCATTGTGGTGGTTGTCCCCGCTGATGCCACCTCAACCAAGCTGGCCACACGCGCCATGCTCGAACACGTCGGGCCGGTCTATCTCCGCTGCGGTCGGATCGAAGTTCCCGACATTTACACCGCCGACTCCGAGTTCAAGATCGGCAAAGCGAACACTATCCGCGATGGCCAGGATGTGACGATCATCGCCAGCGGCTTGATGGTCGGAATCTCCCTGGATGCCGCCGCCGCTTTGGCTGCCAAGGGCGTGAGTACCCGCGTCATCGACATGCACACGATCAAGCCGATCGACGAAGCGGCAATCATCAAGGCCGCGACAGAGACCGGCCGGATTGTCGTCGCCGAAGAACATTTGATGGCGGGCGGATTGGGTTCCGTCGTTGCGAGCGTGGTCGCTCGAACAAAGCCCGTTCCAATCGAGTTCGTCAATCTCGGTGACCGCTACGCCGAAAGCGGCGACCCCCACGGGTTGCTCCAAAAATATGGCCTGACAGCGGAAGCCGTCGTCGCCGCTGTCGAGAAAGTCCAGTCGCGTTGAGCGAGTTGGTCTTGAGAAAAGCCTGATGCGCCAGCGAAGTCAAACTTTGAAAACGTCTTCGCTAGTGCGTCAGGCTTCGATGTCCCGCTGCTCATTTTGAATGAGTCGGTCTTCCAACCCGGCGTCTCAGCGATGCCGGGTTTTTTGTTTCTCGATATTTCGAGTGGCAACCGTGATCGAGTATCGCCAGTTTCGGAACTCGGACCCGCCGCACTTGGTGCGACTCTGGCACGAGTGCGGACTGGGGCGCGGCGCGGCGCTTGGCATCTCGTGCGATGAATTCGACGAAGTTGTCATCGCCCAACCGTACTTCGATCCGGCGGGTGTCATCGTCGCCTGTCGTGACGGCGTACCGGTTGGCTTCGCTCACGCGGGCTTCGGCGTCAACGAACAGCAGACGTGGCTGTCCACCGACGAAGGGGTGATCTGCGCCGTGATGGTGCATCCCAACGAGCGCAACTTCGGAGTCGGTCGCGAACTGATCCGCCGTGCTGAGGACTATCTCCGTCGAGCGGGCAGTGTTCGCATCTACGCGGGACAATCCGACGGACGCGATTCGTTCTACTGCGGCCTTTACGGTGGAAGCCAATCGGCGGGCTTCCTCGAATCGGATCCGGCTGCCGCACCGTTCTTCGCCAAGCTGGGCTACGTTCCGTGTGAGCGGCATCTCGTTTTTCAACGGGCACTCACGGCGGGTGCCCCCGACCCGGTCGGCATTCGACTCGTGAATGTGCGTCGCACCACGCGGCTCGCCTCGATCGGTCAGGAACCCAAGTCCTGGTGGTGGCAGACACGCCACGGACGACTCGATGCCATGCAATTGGCTTTGACGCTCAAGTCGGGTGGCGGCGCATTGGCGCGAGTCAGCGTCGTCGGCCTCGACCGCTATCTCCACAGTTGGAGCGCCCGGGCGATCGGCCTGATGGGCCTCTACGTGGGTGAGACGAACCGCCAAAAAGGCTACGGCCAAACGCTGCTCGTCGAAGTCTGTCGGCGAGTCCGTGATGACCTAGTCCAAATCGCCGAGGCTCATGCACCGGCCACCGACTCCGCCGCAATCGCCGTACTCGAATCCTCAGGCTTTTCCCGGGTCGATGCTGGCGTCGTCTATCAATTGACAGCCCGGTAACGATGTCGGCTGCAATCAGAGCGTGCGGCGAGGGCATCGCGCCCCCTCACAATGTCCATGACGTTTAACGTGCCACCAGGCCCATCGCCTCTAGAGCGGGATCCGCGGTTGCTTGCCGTGTCCGGGACGCTTTCAGAATCCGGGACACGGCCTCCAATCGCCTACGTCCGAGTTTGGCCGTAGGGTGCTTGGTGTCTTCGCAGCGAACCGTGATCGGGAACTCCCGTCACCTCTCCACGCGTTCCGAAGACTCCACGCATCCTACGTGTTTCATTCCCCCCCAAAAACTCTCGGGCGTAGTCAAGATTCAGAGCGGCTACAACCTGCGGGAGATTCTGGATCACATCGACGAACTGCTGTTCCGCTCGCAGACCGAGAAGCATGAGCGGTCGCATCTGTACGAAGCCAAGATCAGAAACATGGGCAACGCCGGGCGGAACGGCGGTGAGTATTACACGCCGCGCCCGCTGATTCGGGTGATGGTGCGCGTCGTGGCCCCAAAGATCGGTGAGCGTATCTACGACGGCGCGTGCGGGTCCGCCGGCTTCTTGTGTGAGTCGTTTGACTACCTGCGGCATGGGACTGATGGGAAGCATGGGAATCATAAATCCCATGTTTCCCATCAATCCCATCTGACGACCAAGGACCTGAAGACCCTTCAAGAACGCACCTTCTATGGCAAAGAAAAGAAATCGCTGGCCTACGTCATCGCGATCATGAACATGATCCTGCATGGCATCGAAGCTCCGAACATCGTCCACACGAACACGCTGACCGAGAACCTCGCCGATATTCAGGAGAAGGATCGCTTCGACGTGGTGCTGGCCAATCCGCCGTTTGGCGGCAAGGAACGGAAAGAGGTTCAGCAGAATTTTCCTATCCGCACGGGCGAGACCGCGTTCTTGTTCTTGCAGCACTTCATCAAGATTCTGAAGGCGGGCGGACGGGGCGGCGTGGTCATCAAGAACACATTTCTCTCCAGCATCAATGACAACGCCTCGGTGAGTCTGCGGAAGTTGCTGTTGGAAAGCTGCAACCTGTTCGCCGTGCTCGACTGCCCGGAAAAAACATTTCAGGGGGCAGGCGTGAGGACTGTCGTGCTGTTCTTTGAGAAGGGAGCACCGACGCGAAAGATTTGGTTCTATCAACTCGATCCCGGGCGCAATCTCGGCAAGACGAATCCGTTGAATGATGATGATCTCGCCGACTTCGTCGAGTTGCAAAAGACGTTTGCCGACTCGCCGAAGTCGTGGAGCGTGGAGGCCGCCACGATCGACCCGACGACGTTCGACCTGTCGGTGAAGAACCCCAACGGCGTCGAAGAAGTGACGCACCGCAGCCCTGAAGTGATCATGGACGAGATCGCCACGCTAGACGCCGAGAGTGCCGAAGTCCTGGCGACCATCAGGAGGCTGCTATGAAGAAAGGGAAAGCCAATGGGAATGACGGGAAGCAGGGGAATGATGAAAATCATAAATCCCCTGCTTCCCATAAATCCCATCAACCAGCGCAACCACAGCCAACGCCGTCACCAGATCCCAATCGCCTGTTGCCGCCTCGCGGCGACTATCAAACGCTGCTGTCCTTCCAAAAAGCGGAAGTCGTCTACGACATCACCTTTCGCTTTGCCCACAAGCATCTTTCCAGGGGCGATCGCACCGTCGATCAGATGATCCAGTCGGCTCGGTCGGGCAAGCAGAACATCTTGGAAGGGAGCAAAGCGGCGACGACCTCCAAGGAAACAGAAATCAAACTGACCAACGTCGGTCGGCCTAGTGCCGCGTCACCGCTTGATTTTCGGGTAGACGGAGGTCAGCTTGCAACGGGCGTCGTCGATTTTCATTTGCCAATCGACGCCGCGTTGGGTCGAGTTCACGTCGGTTGACCAGGCGGCGGTTTCGTCGCGCAGGGTCTCGATGTCGCCGAAGCGGCGGCCAGCGACGCACGGGCGAGTCACAGAACTCAGTTCGTTCTCGGCCAGTGTTCATTCAACAGCCGTCAGCCCACTGCCGTGTTTGGGCGTGTG
>JAYTGQ010000987.1:0-8408 GCA_043733345.1 Schlesneria sp. | reverse complement strand
GAGATCACGCCCGAGAGTCAGAAGCCGCTGGAGTACTTGATTCGCCCGACGTTCTGGTCGGCCACGAAGTTCATCGACGAGCCGCAGCCGATCATTCGCGATGACCGCTTCACGCTCAATCTGGCACGACGGGCGGCTTCTGCAGAAGACGTGCTGTTGCCGAAGAAAATCCTGGTCGAACTCAGCCTGCCCGATTCTCTGCGGAACACGCTGACCGATTACACGCTCGGCGGCCCGGTCGCCGTGGGGCAGCAACTGACGCTGTCGTTCGCGCTGCCGAAGAACTGGAGCGATCAGGCCCGTGACCGCAATTGGAATCTCGCTCTGGATGTGGCCGGTTTGCCGCACGCGCATCGCTGGCGCATCGAACCGTCCGGAAACGTCACGCCCGTTTCGGGACAGCCGCCTCAACTGGGGATTCGCCTGTTGCTCCCACCGGCCGAACCGAAAGCGCCAGCACGCCTCGAACCGGTAATTCGCAAGGGGAAGGAATCGCTGCGTCTTCAGTTCCAAGTCGATGCGACGGAACTGGATCGCACGGACGGAACGAGCGATTGGACCCTCTCGTATACCGTCGTGCGAGAGGCCGAGGCCGGCAATGAGCCGACCCCGCTGCAACACTCCTGGCGGCTGTTCTCCTCCGTCCAGCGGCACGTCTTGCTCGATGCGATACAGGGCGGTGTCTGGAAATTGAGAACCCAGGCCAACGATTACGACAAGGAGGAGCTGGAATCGGAGATTCGTGGGCTCTCGGGTCGCTTCCAAGTCCAGGCCGCTTTGACCCGAGCGGCTCCACCGCTGGCCATCGTCGCTAAGCTTCGCTTTGCGATTGATGACGACGCACCGCCAGCACTCGATGTGAAGGGCCTGAACAACCAGCCAAGTTTCGCGGACAAGGATCTCTCGTTCAGGATCGAGGCCTCCGATTTGGAGTCGGGCATCCAGCGCGTCGTCTTCGGTTTCGACAAGAATGGCGACAAACAGTTGCAGGAGGATGAAGAACGGCTGGAGGAGCAATCGTTCGTCGGTCTCGAAAACCCTAGAGTCGCTTGGCCAGTCATCGTCGGCAAGGCGAAGCTGCCGACGATGGAAAAAGACGAAGAGATCCGACACCTGATCGTGCAGGCTCGGAATGGCCTCGGTGCGGTGGCCACGAAGGTGGTCCCGATCACGCTTCAGAAGCCGGTTGTAGTTGTACCGAAGAAATCGACCACCGGAACGCTGGTCGTCAATCTGAAGTTGTCCCGTGGGGCCGAGGCCAGCATTCAACTCAACGGCCCCAAGGTCGATGCCAAGAAAACCAAATCCGACACTATCACCTTTGAGGAACTGCCGGCGGGGCAGTATCAGATCAGCGTCAAAGTGAATTATGCGGTCACGGGGCTTAAGGAAACGGGCGATGCCAGAATCGACGTGAAGGTGGGTGAGACCGCAACCGCCAACGTCCCCTTGTCCGCCGCGAAATGAAATGGAATAGAACTCGTCCTCGTACTCGAGGACGAGGACGAGATAAGAACCGGGCGATCTCGCCTCTGGAGTGTTGGATGTCGATTTCGCACATTTTGACTATCGCCCGCGTCATGAACGCCGCCCACCGCGTGGTCTATGCGATGTTGAGGTGGCTGGGCTTGCTGTTTGGACTGATTCCCAAATCAGGACGGTTCTCACCCACTGTCTACCGGTGTATCCACTATGGACTCATCATCGCGATCACCCTGGTGCTGGCCTGGTACAGTTCGCGGTGGGTTCCGGTAGCCCGGGTTCCGATCTCGAATTGGTTTGTGCAGCGGTTCTATGTCGCGATCCAATTCTTCCTGTTCTATCTCTTCGTGCGGTTGCTGATCGCCGGGATCGAACTATTCTTAGCGCGGGATCTCTCTGAATTTGAAGACATCGACAGTGCTTGGGAGGCTGGCCTCGAAGCGCTCGCTCGCGAAGGCTTCGACGTGCAGTGGCTGCCGGTGTTCCTCGTCAACGGAGCCACGTCGGAACAACAGAAGAGCCTGTTTGAAAGCGCGCGATTGCAATGGAAGGTTAACAGCGGCGGCGATCCGCAGTCGTCCGCCCTGTCGTTTCAGGCGTGCGACGAAGCGCTATTCATCTGCCTGAACGATGTCGGCGCCATGTCACGTCAGTTGAAGCGGCCGGCGCTCGCCCGTGGCGGGGCGCCAGCGGTCTCACACGCCGATCCCGTGGGACAGCCGACGCTGCGGCCAGGACAGGTTCATGCCGCGATTGAGGAGACGCGGCGACCGGAGCAAATGCAGAGTGCGATCGTCAAGGCTCATTCGCCCGGTGCCGCAGCTGCCGGGGCGATGATGTCCGCTCCTCAAGGGCGGTTTGGCGAGACCATTCGCCCGGGAGATGTCGCGGGGGCTGTCACCGCGCAGCCCGCGTCTCGACCGGTGTTCCTCGAAAAACTCAGCCAAGACGAATTGCGGCTGAATCACCGGCGTCTCGAATATCTCTGTCAGCGGCTCGTCACCGAACGGGGTGCGTACTGTCCACTGAACGGCTTGTTGCAGGTCATCCCCCTGCGTTGGACCCAAAGCACCGCCTACGAACCGCTGTTCGCGGCGGCCGGCCATGACCTGCAAACGCTGCATGATGGACTGCACCTGCAGTTTCCGGTTGTTTGCCTACACGCTGGCTTGGAGGAAGTCACCGGGTTGCCGCAATTCATCGAACGCGGCAAGGAACTCGATGCGCGGTTTCGTGACTCGCGCGCCGGATCGCGCTTTCCCGCGGGACTGCCGATTGACGACAAGTCCTCCGCGTGGGTTGTCGAGCGGGGTCTGCAATGGTTTCGCGACTGGGTCTATGCCGAGTTTGCGAAGAATCTCGCCAGCCCGCAGAACCGCCAACTGTATCAGTTCCTCTGTGCGCTCTCGGTCAGGCGGGACAGGCTGGCGCGCGAGTTGCGCATGATCGTCGGCGAGTTGCGGCTCAGCCTGCCCGTGCGACTCACCGGCTGTTATTTTACCGCGACCGGCGTTGAACCGACGCGGCAGGCCTTTGTCCACGGCGTCATGCAACGCTTGATGAGCGAACAGAACGACGTGGCTTGGATGCCCGAATGGAGATCGCGTGACCATCGACTGTTGTGGCTGACACTATTCATTGCGTTGATGACGATCAGTGTCTTGGCGTTGGATGTCTATCTCGTCTGGCGCATCTGGGAGCGCGCATCCCAAGTGGCCACAGGTTAGTGGATAGGACGCTTGGGGTCGGGCGTTCAAATTTCAAAATTGGCCGAGGGTAAGGTAAGACAATACAAGCGGGCTGGTCGGCCAATTTTGAAATTTGAACGCCCGACCCCAGACCCCGTGGTTCCATACGAGGATCGAGCATCATGTCGCCTGCACGTGGTCCCTCATGGCGCGGTTCTGCGGAGACGCCCGCGCGCGGCGGCATTCGTTCGTGGCGACGACCGGGGAGCGGTCCCGTTACGACATGGCCGCTACGATCGCGCTGGCTGCGAGCCATTCTGAGCTTACTGTCGGCGCTGATCGCACTCGCCGCGATCACGCTGTTTATCTTTCTCGTGTTCGTGCCAGGGTGTTCTCAGACACGTTTTGCCGTGCTGGCCCCCGCGCCGTACAGCGATGGCGGTCTGCCGCCGCATCCATTTGCGCAACAAGACCGGGAAAACTTTCGGGATCAGTTTTCCCGGCCTCTATTTCCCGTCGAGAATCTGGCGGGACTATTGGGACAGAAACAGCCGCTCGCCGGATCGAAATCGTCGTCTCGCAGCGTGCTGTTGCTTTACGTCACCGCGCTGGCGGGGAGAACCGACCAAGGCGTCGTGCTCTATTCCGTGGACTCCGGGCCGGATGAGCCGGAAGGCTATCTTCCACTGGATCAACTGTGGGAGTTCTTGGAAAAGCTGCCGCGCGAGCAGAAGAAAATTCTTGCGATCGATCTGGCACGCGGTCCCATCGATTGGCGCTGGGGTCAGTTTGCCAGACCCGAACTCGGAGTCGCTGCGAACCGGCCCGACGCCACCGGGGGAATGAAGTCAGCGCTGTCGATGATCCCCAATCTCGCGATCCTCACCTCGGGCGCGCCCGGTGAAGTGAGTTGGAGCAGCCCCAGCCTGTCGCGTTCGGTGTTCGCTCATTTTCTGATGCGAGCGATCGCGGGTGAGGCGGATGGCAGCGGCAGCCGGACTCGGGATCGACGAGTCACGCTCGCCGAGATCCACAACTTTGTCCTGACTCACACGAACCATTGGGTCTCGCAGAACCGCGATCTCCGTGGCCAGCACCCTCAATTGTTGATCGCACCTAAATCGAACGACGGGCTGTTGGACACGGTCGTCGCCGAGGTGTTCGGCAAGGTCTCGCCTCCGTCTCTCGAAGCTGCCAAGCAGTTTGAAGGAGCGCGGCTCAGACAATTGGAGAGCCTGTGGGATGCACGCGACAAGTGGAACGCGCGGGAGCCGGAGCAATGGCATCCGCTCGGCTGGCGTCGGTTCCTCGAACACCTGCGCCGGGCGGAACAATGGTGGCTGGCGGGTCAGCCGGAAGGGATGGAGCCGCATCTTCAAGCCGGCGGGGAGGCTGTGCGGGATCTGGAGAATCGTGACGCCAATCGTAATCTAGACTTGGGTAGCTTCCGGTTTGTCTCGACGAACGTTTCCCGGCGGACCAGTTCAGGACCATTTGAAAAGACCGAACCGGTCCTGCCGGAACAGCAACTGAAAATCGCCTTGGACGCGTTCGCGTCGAACAGCCTGCCGAAGCCACCTCAAGATGCAAGCCTGCGCCTGCGAACGAGAGCCGAACAGCAGTCATGGCACAGTTTCCGCTCGCGGTTGTGGACTGGTACGTTGCTGTCCGATGCGGATGGCGATCGCCGTTTGGCCGAAGACCTGTTGTTCGTGGGCGGTGAGACGGAACTCAATCAGTCCGCCACGCTACGGCAATCGGCCGAGACGAAGCTGGAGCAGCGCGAGCAGATCGTGCGCGAGTTGTCCGAGGCTCATCGTCTGCATCATCGGTTGCTGGCGGAACTGCCTGATCTCGCCTGGTGGGCGGCGCAGCGGCTGCCGGTCGAGAACCTGCGTTCGACCGCGCTGCTGTCGCGCCGTGCGCGCCTGATGAAGGAGTATTCGCTGAGGATCGACGAAGCGGGCTTTCGCCCGCCGTCATTGTCCGAGCAAGAGAAGCTGCGCGACGAGTCGGATGATTCCAGTCTCCAGCAAACCGAGATCGACCTGCTGCTGTTGTTCGAGCAGACCCGGCAGTTGGCGCGGCTGATTGATCGCGAACTGGATGCCGAACCGTCATTCGCCGCCCGCTCTGAATGGCGCGAGGAACTCAAGGCATTGAGGCAGACGCTGACCGATCCGGAACGGGGTCTCGATGCGCTGCGCAGCCGACTGACCCGCCATGCGAAAGGCTTGATCGGTGCGGCATCAAATGACGCACCTGTAGGACAGGCACTCTTGCCCGCCGACGCGCCAACGACGGGCAAGAGTGCCCGTCCTACGGACGGCGCGGAACTCGGGCAGACGCAATACTTCCACTGGCTCCGACTGCGGAATGCCTTGCAGTGGTCGGGCCTGTCTGCCGAAACACGCCGTGGCCTGTTCGACGATCTCGAACAAAGCGATCGCATCCTGCACGCCAACGCTCAAAAAATCCCCGTCGCGACAGCGGCCGAGTGGAGTGGCGATGACTGGGGCGGAGTGGATGGCTGCTGGCAGGCGCTGTGGGCACTGCAATCGCTGTCGCTCGGTGCGTCCGACACGCCGATGCACGAGCGGTGGGTCATTTGGAAGAATGCCGTGGTTGATCCGAAGAAGCAGATCGACCTGCTGGTGCAACTGGGGCAGGCGGTGCGGCACGAGTACCATGATCGCGTCGATCGAGCTCAACCGACGCCCGCGTCTTCCGATCGTCTGGAGGATGTGCTCCGCACGCTTCTCGTGGCCGAGCGGGCCACGCGCACGCTGCACGGTTACGACGCCGTCAACTTCTCGCTCGATCGCGATCCGCTGCGCCGCTTGCAGGACTTTGATCTGGGAGCACTCTGCATCGGGCAGGCCGATCGGTATCTGGAGGACTTCTGGGGCAAGGTTTATTCCAACGACCGCGAGTCGTGGTACGTCCAGGCCGTGGACCAGTGTCTGCGCGTCGCCGGCCGGCAGTACGACGTGTTGTCGATCTCAACGTTGAAGACCGCGCGCGAAGAGGTCGCCCGGCGCTTGCAGTCCCGGCAGACGGCGCGGCTCAAGATCGTCCCGGTCGATGCGAAGGTCGATCTCAGTCTGGCGACACAGCGTCCATTGCGAGTCGCCGCGGAGATCAACGATCAGGTGCCGCCCGGTGTCGCTGCGCTGTGGCTCGTCGAGGATGCCGACCCCTCCGCGATGAACCTGGAGTTTCTGCCGGCGGGTCGGCGAGCCATCACGTCCACAGCACTCACGGCCGAGTTGACGGTTCGCAAACAGCGGACGCCACCCGGAGCGAAGTGCGAGGAAATCGCCGTGCGTCCGCGCCTGTTGTTCCGGGCGCGGTATTGGGACGACCAGGAGGATCTCATTCAAGTCAATCCGTGTCTGCCAAACTCCATCGACGAGGAGTATCAGTCTCCGCCGACGACGGGCGAAATCGTGGTCCACGGCACCGACCGCCGCGACACGCTCTTCATTCTGGACTGCTCGCTGAGCATGAAGGATGAGATCAGACCGGGCGGCAATCGTTTCCATGCCGCATGGCAGACACTCTCCGATTCGCTCAACAATCTCGCCAATCAGCCCCGCCTCAGGAACGAGCCACCCCATGTCGTGGGCCTGATGGCCTACGGCCACCGGGTCAAGCCGAACGGTCAAAACAACCCCCTCTGGAATCGGCCAATTCCGGCCAATTTGGGGTGGGTCGATGATTTTGACATCCTGACTCCGCCCGCAGCGCTCCTCGCCGAGCAACATGATCGCCTGAAGAAGGATCTCGCCGATCTCCAAGTGGCAGGGCCGAATGGGCAAACCCCATTGTTGGGGGCGATTCTCAAGGCCGTGAGTTCCTTCATCGATAAAAAACAGGGGGGCATGATCGTCGCGATCACCGATGGGGAGTTTAACGATGAGTCATTTGCTCCCGGCAAACCGGGACCGCGCTTCAGCAGACTGCAGGCGTTGTTTGCCCAATATTCCGAATTGTCACTGCACGTTGTGGCCTTCAACGTTAGCAAACCAAAGGAGATTGACGCTCTCAAGGCGCTGTGCCAGGCGACCGGCGGCAAGTTTCATAATGCTCCGCAGGGAGACGATCTGGCTCAGACGCTCAAAAAGGTCATCAAGCCGCGGCCGTATACCGTGATCCGCGAAGCGCAGCCCCGAAACGAATTCTCGACCAGTCTGGGCGATCCGATCACAAAACTTCCGCCGCACGACTACAAGATTTCCTTCCCCGGCTTTCGTGAGTTCCCGGCGACGATCATCGGCGGTGAGCGGCTGGAGTTCGATCTCGATTCCGCCAACAACCGCCTCAAACAGCGACGGCCTCAACCACTGTTGATCCGCCCCGTACAAGCCGCCACCTCACTTTCCCAAAGCGAACCGAATCGCTTCGGCTACCTGAAAGCGGATCACTTCAAGGCGGACGACGACAAGAAGACCCCCAGCCGCGCCGAATTTCTGTTCTGTCTGGATCGCGATGATTTACTGGGCATGATCGAGCGACCGGCCGAGATCCGCATCGACATCGTGCCGCGCGGCAGTCGCAGTCAGTTCTCGCGTTCGTGGAAGCTGGTGCCCGGTCAATCCATTCCGGTCTGGCAGGTCGAGCTGCGCAGCTGGCCAGCCAACAGCATGCCCGAGGTGCAGGCGTCGTGGAAGATGACTCGCACCGAACCGGATACCCGGTTGCCACTCGCACTGCTCGCCAAGGAGCCGCAGTCGGCGACGCTGCCGGGATGGCCTGAAAAGTCGCTGACGATCACCGCAGAACAACAGCCCGGCAAGGTGCTTGTCCGGTTGCAGGCGGGCGAGAACGCGACCAAAGTCAACGTCGCCGACGTGCGCGTGGAACTCGGCCAGCAGTCGCAGGTGGAGTCCCGCTTCCTGCCAGCCCCCTTCAACTGGCGCAGCCGACTGTTTGAATCTCAGCGTCAGGCGACGTTCGAGTTCGATGTCGGTGAAAACTTCGACATGGAGCAGGCACTTGTCGCCCTCACGTCCCACAGTTCGTTGGATCAAGGTGCCCGCACATTGGAGTCACCGCTCGTGATCGAGAAATGGGACAAGGAGCAGTAAACCTGCGAGCGGCAGGAGTTGTCGTACCGCGATGGAGGATGGATCCCCTTGCCCAGCCCCGTGAACGTGGGTGTTTATACCAATCGGCAGAGGAGTTTTGCGGTGGCGACGTGTTGGCCGTTTCCGGAGTGGGTTCGTTTGGGTTGGG
>JAYTGQ010000986.1:0-20509 GCA_043733345.1 Schlesneria sp. | reverse complement strand
AACGCCCCGCGCGTCGTGCGATGTTAGAGCCTGTTTTGCCATCGACGCGCGGGGCGTTGCCCACGCGGTTAAACATGTTTTCCGGCGAGTGTTGTCGGCACTCCATCCGGAGGCGTTTCAAACCTGTTTCGCGAGTGGGTTGCAGACCATGCAGGCGCGAGCGGCCACGGCCACGGGCGTCACTCAACCGATCTATGCGGTGGATGGCCAGACGCTGCGTCGGAGTCCTGATCGGGCCACGGGGTTGGGGCGCTGCACTTTTATCCGCCGTCTGGCGATGGGCGTGAAACGAATCGCGCATGCCGTCCGCCGCCACTGGAGTATCGAAAACACCTGCCACTGGTGCCTCGATGTCACTTATAGAGAGGACGAGTCCCGCATCCGCGAAGCCCGGCTGCGCGAGAACTGCGCGTGGCTCAATCGCTTCTCATTGTCGTTATTAAAACAACATTCCGAAGGCAAAATCCTCGCCATGCAATGCCGATTCGTCTTGCCGCTCACGCTGCGTCCAGCGCGTGATGGGTCGCCCGGCGAGTTCCGGCGACTGACACGCCAAATCCAACACGCGGGTGATTTGCTCGGCGGTGGCCCCAGAGGGTGCCCCGCCCGGCGATCCCGCTCGCGGAGCATCTCGCAGACACTCGCGAATCGCCCGCGCCAGCTCTCAATCGCGAGTCTGTTCGACGGCACACAATGCCTCCCAAGCCGCGGCCCACCGAGTCCTCCACAGGCCCACCTGATGCCGTTCCAACCCGACTCGCAGCACAACCTGCTTGTTGGAGAGTCCCTTGATGGCGAATAAAATGATCTTCGCCCGCTGGACGAAACCGCCCGGCTCGGAACGTGAAACGCTCCACGGCCGCAGGATTTCCAGTTGCCGCTCCGTCGCCTCAATCCCCACAGCCTTCCTTGGCATCGCACCACCCTCCGTTAAAGGTGATGTAGTCATGACACAAATTCGTTTTTTATGGACGATCAATTCTCGGTCGTGGCACTACCATTGTCGCACCAGCCGCACCAACCCGTGCAGGTTCCAATCCACCCTCCCACCTTACAGTCTGTGACTCCCCAACCAGGAAAAGTCAGTTTGCACTTCTTGCACGGTGACTGAGGACAAGCCCCGAAGACGGCATAACTCTCTGCCTGCGAACCTGGAATGGGAAGGAATCTCGTGTTGAAAAGTACGAAGGCGAGAACCAAACTCATCCTCAGGGCATCGAAGAACCCACAGAACAACTCTTGCTTCCGATTGTCATGACACATCACAGAATCTCCTTGAGAATAGACAGACAGGGAATAGAGCCAAGTTTGGCTTGGTGACTGTGGTGTAGTTGGCTGTCGAGAACGCAAACCAGATCTCACGTGCATTCGCAAATCCAGCAGCCGCACTCCTCGCAACATCCACCGTCGGGGCTGGGCGGGGGGATCCTCGCAGGATGTCTCCGACTGAGCCCACACCTGCAGCAAGAACGGATTGGACGCCAGATTCACCGCGACCAGCGACAGCAGACAAGCCGAGACCGCGAGATTGTGGAAGGCTCGCATGAGCAGACCTCCTCTCAAGAAATGAGAAAGAGACACGATCACTGATGCCTCACATGGCCATGAATGAGACGTTTGCGTTTAGCCCCAACGCCAACGGCGTGGGAGCGAAAGGGCCAACCGTTGATTGCACGCACGCGGTTGGCGTCGCCGCTAAACGTCTCACTTCAGACCGCGCGGAGCATCGATTACACACACGTTCAATGCCGAAGAGTTTTTTTGGGATCACCAAGTCCCAGTTCGCGCTCCAGCGGCCCCCGGCCGAGTTCACGCGACTCGTGGAAGGAGCGGCCTTCGCCGAAATCCCCGTTCAAATCAACGGTCTGGCCACGGCGGCCAGCAACGATGCGGCTCAGCTTCAACTGACACGAGGCGGCGTGGCGACGGGACTCGTCTGCATTCCGAACCGGTACATGCACCGCCCGGTCGAAGTGGTCTCGCTGAACGATCTCGATCAAGCGGCAGAACTGATCGCCCGGTTCTGCCTGTCGGTCGATGCGTCGAGTGACTTCACGCCGTGAGGGCCATCGCAAAAGTCCGGCTTCTCTGAAAGCCGGACTTTCTATCGCGTCGGGAAGTCCGGCTAACAAAGCTAAGCCGGACTTCAGCCTGCGAGCTTCCACACGGCGTTGCTCCGTTTCCAAAGCATCTGCTAGATTCCGACCGAACCGCTGATTCCCCTTGAAAAGCTTGGACTGACATGGCTCGATTTACGCAGGCCGATCTGATTGAACTCAACAAGTCCTTTGAAGACCGTTCCCCGGTCGAGTTGCTCCGTTGGACGAAGGTCGTCTTCGGAGAGCGAGTCGCCGCGCTGACCGCCATGCAAATGGCCGGGAGCGTCGTCTGTCACATGGTCAGCGTTTTGAAGCTGGGCATGAAGGTCGTATTCGTCGATACGGGCGTGAATTTTCAGGAGACGCTGGACACGCGCGACCGGCTCGCCCGCGAGTACGGTCTCGACATCATCACACTGCAACCGAAGCAGTCGATGGAAGAGCAGACCAAGGAGCTTGGGGTTCTCTATCTAACGCCCGAGGGACAGCGGCAATGCTGTGACCTGCGGAAGACGGAGCCGCTGTTGGCGACGCGCGGACAGTTCGACTGTCTCATCGGCAGCCTGCGTCGTGCCGAGGGGGGAGCGCGAGGCGGCTGCCCGATTTTATCGGTTGATCCCGCGATGAATTGCGTCCGCGTGAATCCGCTCGCCAATTTCACGAACGACGAAATGGACGCGTACATCGCTGAGCATCAAGTGATCGTCAACCCGCTCCATCAGCAGGGTTTCACCACGATCGGCTGCAACCGCTGCACGACACCCGTCCTGCCAAACGAACCCAAGCGAGCCGGTCGTTGGCGTCACTTGGGACCGTGGTCGGTCTACTGCGGCATCAACCCGACCGATGTCGGCGGAACATCACTCGCGATCGACATTCCGCAAGAATTGATCGACCGTCTGCTCGGCCGCACGACGGACTTCAGCATCTGACCGCCGATGGAAAGAGCCTGTAGGACGGGCACTCTTGCCCGTCTTGTCCCACGAGAGCCGACGGGCAAGAGTGCCCGTCCTACGCTTATCAATGGGTGATCTCCACCGTCTGACTCGGTCGGGTGGCCGGGGCTGGACTGAGGCTTTGCGAAGGAAGCCCCGGGGTTTCGCGAGGACGCTCCAACCCCGGCCACCCAACTTCAACCCCTAAATCGAGTCACGACAAGGCTCTAGTGTGTCTGTCCCGCGCGGAACAACGATGGCATCTCTCACTCGACGAACCCTGTTGATGACTTCCGCTGCTGCGTTGTGGTGTTGGCCGAGTCCAGATCGAGCGGCGCTCCCAACTTCTTCGTTCAAGCTGTCTGCAACCGGAAGTGTCCCGAGCAATGAAGCCCCTCGGTTCGTCAGTCACTTCATCGAGCATCACCTACCGTTGGCTTACGCGCACTGCCCATCGCTGAGCGAGACCGTTGGCGGCAAGATCGCCTGCGCGTGGTACGCAGGCTCGCGCGAGGGAGCCAAGGACGTGGCGATTTGGATGTCAGACTTCACTCGAACGGACACTGTTGAAGCGGACTCGTCTGAATCGAACGTTGAAATGTGGAGTTCTCCACGCGTGGTCATGAATGGCGACCAAGCCCGAGATGAACTGGACCGCTATCTCCGCAAGGTCGGCAATTCCGTCGTGTTTGCCGATGCAGAGCAGCGGCTGTGGTTGGTTTACGTGACGATTGCGTTGGGAGGCTGGTCGGGGAGTTCGCTCAACGCGTGTTGCTCGCTCGACGGGGGAGCGACTTGGCAACCGAGTCAGCGGCTCACGCTCAGCCCGTTCCTCAACGTCAGTGAGTTGGTTCGTGCCGCTCCCGTCAGGCTCGAATCGGGTGAAATCGGTCTGCCGATCTATCACGAATGTGTCGGTCAGTTTCCGGAGATGCTCTGGCTCCATCCGACCGGTGATCGGCTGCTGGTGACGAAGACGCGGCTGACGGGTGGCCGCGAATTCCTCCAACCGGCCATCGTTCCACTCGGGCCACGTCGGGCTGTCGCTTACCTGCGCAATACGTCCCCCGCACGACGGATCGACTTTCAAGAGTCACAAGACGGAGGTTTCACGTGGAGTCCACCGCGACACCTCGATCTTCCTAATCCGAACTCCAGCATCGCCGCTCTCCGTCTGTCATCCGGTTCTGTGCTGATGGCCTTCAACGATTCTGCAAGTTCCCGCGAGAACCTCACGTTGGCGGTCTCGCCCGACGGAGTGAACGATTGGAAGCGGATCGCCGTGTTGGATCGGCAGCCGAAGGAACTGTTCGCGTACCCGTACTTGATCCAAGCGACCGATGGTCTGATTCACTTGGCCTATGCGTGGAAGATGAAAAAGATTCGCCACGTCGCCTTCAACGAAGCTTGGATCGAACGCCGACTGAGCGACAAGCACGGCTTGCTGGAGGAGCGGCAACCGTGATCGACTGGTGCTATCCATTGTTCGTCTGGGCATTGATTTTCGGAGCGACCACGCGCGGCATGCAAGTTCTGTTGCGAGGCATCGGCCCACGTTGGTTACCGCTGCTGGCAGGTGCCGCAGCCGTCATGCCTGTTCAAGGACTGCCGCTGGGACGCTGGTTGCACGGCTACAACGCGAACTTCAGCATTCCGCTCGTCGCGGTTCTGTTGAGCGTGATCCTCAAACCTTGGCTCAAGCGACCGCTGTTCAACGAACGGGCGAATCGCGCGAGTTGCTGGTTCGGATGTGCAGCCGGGCTGCTGCTCTATCCGCTCGCGCTGGGACTCGGCCCTTTCGACCCTTATTCGCTCGGCTGGCAGTGGCCGGGAGTGGCCTGCGTCGCAGCGATCCTCGCGGCGATCCTGATCTGGCGGGAGAACTCATTTGGCTTGGTCCTGCTCGCGGCGGGAGTCGCCTGGCAGGTCGGGTGCCTCGAATCCGAGAATGCTTGGGATTATCTGGTCGATCCGCTCTACGTCGTACTCAGTTTCATTGGCCTTTCCCTGTCGCTCGTGCAAGCCGCGCTGAAGCGAAATTCGGCCGTTCCGCATTCTTCAACCGAGCTTCCCGCCGCTGCGGAGCCATCGCCTTTTTCAATGTAGGGTGGGACAAGCTCAGTTCGAGCGCCGGCCCACCATTCTGTATTTGTGAGAGAAGTCGCTGGCGCACGAAAAAAGGCAGCGCGGGAGCCGACCATTTTCGGTCGATCCCGCACTGCCCTGTATTCAAACGGCAACCCGATCTACACAACCCAGCGAATAGAAAGCGAAGGCTTCACCGCCACCAAGCGGTGTGAACCACCGCAGCCGACTACTTCTTCTTAGCGCCCTTTTTCTTGTCAGCCTTGGCATCGGCTGGATCAGCAACCTTCTTCTTTTTCTTCTTGCCGAGCACCAACTTGATGATGCGCGTCTTGGGAATTCCAAACGGGCTGGTTCCCTCGACCCACTGCTCGTTCGCCTTCATCTGCTCAATGCGCTCGGGCCGCGTCAGCACGCTGCGAACTCGGGCGAGACGACTGCGACGCTTCAAACTCTTGTCGATCGACACGTTGACCAACTCCTCTCGCGAATCCGGCCTACGCTGGCAGGCAGATTCGCACCCTCACACGGACACGTATTTCAATCTCGGCGGAATGCCAACTGACGGCAGCCGGATCGCTTCTCATTCGTTTCCCCCGATAAATTCAGCCGAGGGCGGAAGGGGCGACATGGTAGTAGCCGATTCAACACGATGCAAGTTGGCAGTTGGTATTCACGTTGGGTGGGGTGCATTCGACACAAATCGAGGCCGCTCACACAACTTGGGAGACTCGTAGGGGGGGGACGGCTCACTCTGACAGGCCGATCCTCGGACAGAGCGGTCGTAGCGGGCACTCGTCGCATTTTGGGCGGCGGGCGATGCAGATGCGGCGGCCGTGGTGAATCAGGCGGTGTGAGAAGTTGATCCACTCGGTCTCCGGCAACAAGGCCATCAAATCCTGTTCGATCCGTTCGGCGCTCGTCGCCTCAGTCAGGCCGAGCAGTGTTGTGATCCGTTTGACGTGCGTGTCCACGACGACGCCACTCGGAATACCGAATGCCGTCCCGAGGAGGACGTTCGCCGTCTTGCGACCAACACCGGGAAGGGCGGTCAGTTCGGGAAGGGTGCGCGGCAGTTCACCGTGGTGATGCTGGACCAATGCCGTTGCCATGCCGATCAAATTCGCCGCTTTGGCTCGAAAGAAGCCGGTCGAGTGAACGACCTCTTCCACGTCGGATTGCTTCGCCACGGCGAGAGTCTGTGGCGTTGGCCAGCGCCGAAAAAGTTCGGGCGTCACCAAGTTCACTCGCTCATCCGTGCATTGTGCCGAGAGGATCGTTGCGGCGAGTAGCTGAAACGGCGACTCATGGTTCAAGGCACAGATTGCCACCGGATACGCCTTGGCGAGGCTCACCACGATCTGGCGAATTCGTGGCTTTCGGTCATCGGCAGCGCTGCGAGAACGGGACTTGGCCATGCAACTCGATCTCGCCGGGGTGAAGGGTTGAGTCGATGAAGGTTTGATGAAGTTCGTCGTGGCACGAGGCGGGACGGGCTGGCTAGAATCCGCCGCCATCCGATTTTTGCCGAACGAACAGGAGCTTCTCGCGTGACAACCGACTATCCCGAACAGTATCGCGAGGGGCTGCGGCTATTCAACGCCGAGGACTTCTTCGAGTGTCACGAGGTGATCGAGGAGCTTTGGTCCGAGACGCTCGGCGAACCGAAAAAGTTTTTGCAGGGGCTGATTCAAGCGGCGGTCGCGTTGTTCCACTTCGGCAATGAAAACTTTGGTGGCGCGAAGAAGCTCTACAACTCAGCCCGCGACAAACTCACTCCGTTTGGCGACGAGTACATGGGAATCGCTCTCGGCCGGTTCCTTGCCGATTTCAAAGTCTGCTTCCAAGAACTGCTCGACAACGCCGAAGCCTATCCGACAACGGTGGCGATCCAAGATGAACTGGTCCCGAAAATCCACGCCACGGTGGAGGGCCTCATTGAATGACGACGCCCAGTCTCATCCCAGCCGCTCTCGAACACTTCTCGGGACTCGCCCCTCTTTTTCCACTCCCCAACGCGCTGCTGTTCCCGCACGGACTACTGCCGTTGCACATCTTCGAGGAGCGGTATCGGCAAATGACGGCCGATGCTCTCGAAGGGGAACAGTTGATTGCAATGAGTCTGCTGCGTCCCGGCTGGCAAAACGCACCGGCCCACACGCCGCCGCCGATTCACTCGATGGTCGGACTCGGCCAGATCATCGCTCACCAGCGCATGGATGATGGTCGCTACATGCTCGTGCTGCGCGGCCTCGCGCGGGCAAGAGTCCTGTGTGAGGAGCGCGTTGATCTCCCTTATCGCATCGGGCGGCTCGAACTGTGCCATGATGAAGTCTCCGCCGTCTGCGACTTCGACCGACGGTCGCGGGCCGAAGAAATCGTGTTGCTCTTTTGTCGCCTCTTTCCCGGACAAAAGTTCCAACAACTGGTCCAGCAGGCAATCTCGGTCGATCTGTCACTCGGAGCGATTTGCGATACGATCGCCTCGACGATTCCGATGGCTTCCGAATTGAGCCAACAGTTCCTCGAAGAACTCGATCCAGACATCCGCAGCCGAATGCTGTGGCAGCTCCTCAAGCAAGCCGAACAACGACAGACGACCGCGCTCGAACGACCGTTCCCGCCGAACTTCAGCCTGAACTGAATACCTCTCCCCTCGCCCCGGCTTTGCGGGGAGAGGGGCTGGGATGAGGGGGCTTCGATTAGCCTCAAATCTGTGTTCCTCTTTCTGCATCGATCCCACGAAAGGATTCTCATGCCCAACCCGACTCGTCGTGAATTTCTGCAAGCTGCCGGAGCAATCGCCGCTTCGTCCGCGCTCTTTTCACCCGAACGGGCCTTCGCCGCGAATGAGACGATTCGTGTCGGCTGCATCGGGGTGGGAGGCCGCTGCCGCAAACTGATGGAGTCGCTGCGGACCATCCCCGGCGTGAAGATCACGACGCTGTGCGACATCTGGGATCATCCGATTGGTCTCGCCAAGCCGCTGGCGGATGACAAGGCGGTTGTCGTGAAGGACTGGCAGCGGGTGCTCGATGACAAGCACATCGACGCGGTGGTGATCGGGACTCCCGATCACTGGCACGCGCCGCTGACTCTGGCTGCGTGCGCGGCGGGCAAGGATGTGTATGTCGAGAAGCCGCTGACGCACGATTTGTCCGAAGGGGCCGCGCTGTTGGAGGCGTCGCAGAAACACCAGCGGATCGTGCAAGTGGGGACTCAACAGCGATCGATGCCTCACATCGTCGCCGCTCGCGATCTGATCCAGGCCGGGCACATCGGCAAGGTGATGCGTGTCCACATGAGCTGGAATCGCAACCAGGACCGCTTCAAGCGAGTCATCCCGCCGCTCGACTTCAAGACTGTCGAATGGAAGAAGTTCCTCGGCAACGCGAAGGACCAGCCGTTCGACGAGTACCGGCTGCTCAACTGGCGCTGGTTCTGGGACTTTGGCGGCGGCATCTTCACCGACCTGATGGTTCACTGGATCGATGTCGCGCACTGGGTCTTGAACGTCGATCATCCCGAACACGCGGTGAGCATCGGCCAGCACATCAACAGCGAGGGACTGTGGGAGACGCCCGACTCCGTGCAGACGGTGATGACCTATCCCGGCAACATCCAGATGCACTTCGAAGGGACGTTCTCGAACGCCCGCAATGGTGCGCGGATCGAGTTCCAGGGGACGGAAGCCTCCATTCACATCGACCGCGGCGGGTATCAGGTCATCCCCGAACGAAAGTCGAAAGTCCCGGCGAGCGAACTGATCCTCGGTACGGAACCGGCCTGGCGCAACGCCGACTTCTACAACAAGCCCGATGGCGAGTTGGTCCACCTCACGAACTGGATCGACTGTGTCCGCAGCCGCCAGCAACCAAACGCCCCCATCGAGGCAGGCGTCTCGGCCGCGTCGGCCGCTCACCTCGCGAACCTCGCCCTGCGACATGGCGGCTCGGCCAAGTGGGCCGAGCAATTTCCACTGCCTCGCTGAACAGGCCGCGTCGAGTAGAAGCAAGAACCGAGAAGAAGCAACAACGACACGCCCCGACTCAGCACCTGAGTCGGGGCGTGTCCCGCTCGCGATCGACAACACGGTCACGAAGGACGACTTTGCCGAGAGTTCAAAGTTAAAAGTCCCGCCCTTGTTAGAAACAGCGCGCCCAGTGCCCCGGACGCTTCGGAGCGTCCGGGGCACTTCCGGGTCAGGTAACTCCTGCCGTTCGCATTAACACACCGTACAGAGAGCAACTTTCTGCACGGCCGAATCTTCTCTTGGTCGATTTTCAGGCCGTTACTACCATCTCGCCGCTTAACACTGCCGGTGAGTTGGCTGCGTGGGTGCTGTTTCCAAGGAGGGAGCGACAAATGTCTGTGCTGTGTGTTCGTCGAGTTACGTGGCTGGTGGTGCTGTGTGGTGTGGTTTACGTCGGGTCGCTCGCTGGCACCGTTCGTTCACAGGACAGCGAACTGGACCCAATCAAACCTGTGCCAACCGAAACACTCGCGCCTGCTCCGCTCTCGATCGAGAGCGAAGAGCGTGGGAACGCGGCGTTGCAGGCGGTGGGTGGTTTGGGTGTGGGTCATATTCAAAGCACGCTCGGTTTGATCGGTGTCACTGCGGATGCCTTCGCGCGCGACATCTACGACGCGAAAAAAGTTGAAGAGCTGATGATTGGCACTGTCAACGGGATCGAGGCCGTCAAAAAGCTCCTGCGCAATTTGGCCGACACGAACTTGTCCGATGACGATGAAGAGTTCATCAATCGCATGGTCGGCGTCTATATCGCGTTGGAGAAAGAAGCCAAGACGCTGACGACCTTCGCCAAATCGAAGAAGCCTTCTGACGCAGCGCTGTTTGCCAAAGCCAGAAAAGCGGCGGTGGCGAAGCTCGATCAATTGACCAACGGAAATGAAGCAAAGGACGCCGCCGTGACGGATCCTGCCGCTGGGAATTGAGCGGTTGGCCCACGTAGGTTTGATTGGGTTCTGCCGTTTCGGCGAGCGGCAAGAGTTGATTTACCCATACTAACCCGAAGCGTGAGCGAGGAGCTTGAGCCGCACCTCCTCGCTCACGCTTCGGGTTAGTGTTTATTTCCTGCCGCTCGCCTTATGCCTCGTCTCGCCCCGCAGTGTGAGCCTGACGATTGTGCCGGGTGAGCGCGATTCGGCAAAACTTGCCGCGCTAAAGTGGCGATAGTCTTCCTTGTGAGAAGACTTTGCTGGGGGAGCAACCGCCTCCCGTTTCGGCTCTGTCTGAGTTGCACGTCTCCCGACAAACGGCCAACTGCGGCGATGAGCGTCGCGTTTTCGGGGGCCTGAGCAGGACATCCTTTTCGGTCTCGGACGACCTCATTTTCAAGCCTCATCCCGCCCAGGGATTGGAAGGAGCTACCGTGTTCACGTCAGAAGTCAGCAAGTTGAAGTCGATCGAAAATCAATTGGCCGATCAGCAAAAGCAATCGTGGGCGATGCTGGTCGTCGGTGTGACAGTGGGGTTCGTGGGACTCCACTTTCTCCTGGCACGGCCGATGACAAAAGAGCTGGAGCGGATGCAGCAAGATCTGACGCAGGTCGAGCAACGGATGCAGGATTTGGTCGGTGCCCGCGATGAGGTTTGGGAAGCGAACAGTCTGCTGGCCAGCTTGAAGGCTCAGCAGGGACAGATCGAAGACGCGCGCACGGCGTTGCAGATGATCCGTGAACTGCGTGGCGAATTGGTTGCGGAAGGTTCACGCAACGATGAAGCCACGAAGTCGCTGGCGCTGGTCTCCGGGTTGCAGACGCGACTCATCGAACAACGTGCTGCGACCGAGATCGCTGCCGCCGCATTCGGCAAGATGCAGGATGTCGAGTCGCGGTTGATGGCTCAACGCGAGACGAACGATTCGGCCGCGAAGACGCTCGACGAGATGGTCGCGATCAAGGAGACAGTTCGCTCGCAGTCGGATGACGTGGAACAGGCCCAGGGCGCGTTGAATCAGCTCGTCGCCCTCGGGCAAGACTTGCGTGGCCAGAACGACGGCCTGACGAAAGCCGCTGACGGGTTGAAAGGCTTGGCTGAGTTGAAGTCCGGCCTGACGAAGGCCGCCGAGAACATCGAAGTCGCGCAGTCGGTCTCAGATCAGTTGGTCGCCCTGGAGCAGCGTCTGGCGGAGGGGGGGCAGAGTGTGGAAGTCGCCGCGGAACGAGCCGAGAATCTGATCGCTCTCAACACTCAACTGAGTGGCAAGAGCGTGGATGTCACGTCGTCCCAAGAGAACCTCGACGGGATGCTCAAGTTGCAGGACACGCTGGCTCGCAAGACGAACTCTATCGCCGATGCCGTTCAGACGCTGGAGCTGTTGGGCGGCTTCCAAGAAGAATTCACTTCGCAGATTCAGGTGTTGAGCGAGATGCGCCGCAGCCTGATTGAGATCGGCCTGATGGAGACGACCGTATCACGAGTCTCGCGGATGATGAAGCCGCTCGTCGAACTCGGCAACCTGCGTCGGCTCAGCGACGATGAGATGCGTCAGGCCGCCCGTTTGATCCTCGACGGCCGCACCGCCATCCGCGTTTCCAAAAACTCGATGGAGTCCCGCCCGCAACCGATCAGCTCCGCCTCGGCGAACTCGTCAACGGGTTCCAGCTCAAACGCTCCGGCCGAGACCGGCCTCGTCCCGCTCCCAACCGACGAAGAGTGATCGCATCGGTCGATACGATGAACGATGACCAATGAAATCAACCGCCCGAGGGAGTTCGCTCCCCGGGCTGTTGTCATTTGAGAAGAGCCAAACAATTGAAGTCGAGTACGGGCGATGATGATCGCTGCGTATTTGGCGCGGCGGTGGCCCCACACTTCATGACGAGTCTGTCGTGTCACGGAGTGCCGTGACTACTAGGCTTTGTCAGCCTTCAGTTTTTGGGTAGTTGAAGTCGTGAGACTTCAGAAATGCCAGAACTCTCACGAGTTCGGCTACCCCAATTTCAAGCCTGACAAACCACTCGAGTTCATTTGCCCGAAGATGACATTCGACGGTTGATCGATCTGCCAGCCCTCGGGATGGAACGGACGTGCGGCATTCACGATCAGGTCCGAGCGGGAGGCTTAGTCCGCAGCGAAGTATTGCTTCAGTTCCTTGACCAACGCGTGGGCGCGGTCTTGAAAGGTTTGCGAGTCGCGGACCCAGCCTCGCGGTCGGACGTTGACCGAGATGTGCAGGCGTTGTGAGTTGCTCTTGGCCCGTCTGTCCGCCAACCCCGCCATGATGAGTTCGATCTCGACCGGTGGTGGTCCGGGATTCCAACTGAAACGTGAGAACCAACTCGAACTGCCGATGCGCATGATGACGCGCTCCGTCGTGACTTCCGGTAGCAGCGCTTCATAGTCGCTGACGAAACCGCCGAGTTTGTAGACGACCATTTCAGAACCGACGATCGCATTGAAACCACTGGAATAGAGCCAAGGGTCCGTCGGTTTGGCGACAGCCTGCTGGGCGCGTCCCTCTTGGAGTAGATCTAAATTCGTGAGCGAACAGGTGCGGTTGCGTCCCTTTTCCTTCGCCGTGTACAGGGCCTTGTCCGCGCGGCGCAGAACACTTTCCACCGAGTCGCCCGGTTCCGACTGCGCGACGCCGAACGACGCCGTGACCTTCAAACGATCCACGCCGCCGATCTTGGAATCTTGCAGCGTGGTCCGTAGTCGTTCCGCGCGACGCACGGCCTGTTCGAGATCGGTGCCGGGGCAGAGCACGACGAACTCTTCACCGCCGTACCGGCCGACGAGTTCACCCGAATACGTCTCGCGCGTGAAGAGCTTGGCGAGGTCGATCAACACTTGGTCACCGACCTGATGACCGTACGTATCGTTGACACTCTTGAAGTGATCGGCGTCGGCAAAGATCACGCTGAATGGCTCTGCCGGGTTGCGGACAAATTCACCGACGAGCGCCGTCAATTGCGTTTCGAGTTCGCCGCGATTGGCCACGTTCGTCAAGGCATCGCGGGTGGCGGCAAGCTTCAGGTCGCGAAACTCTTGTGGTCGCTTCCCACCGCTGCGGGCGAGATCGCGGAAGACTTCGGCCACGCCTTGAAGTTCACCGTTGTCGTCGTAGAGCGGGATCGCTTGGAGTTCGAGCCGGACGGGCGGACCGTCAGCACGCAAAGCCTCCATCTGTGACATCGCCGTGCGACCGGAATCGAGGGCCTGACGCAGAGGACAGTCGTCGTCGTGGATGGCGTGTCCTTGCAGGTCGCGATAACCGAGCAGGTGGCACGACCACTGCTGGCCGAGCATGTCCCGAATGCGACGCCCGAGCAGACTGTCAGCTCCCCGATTCCAAATCAGAAATTTGTGGGCGGCATCGAGCAAATGGAAGCCGTCGTACAGACTTTCGAGCGTGAACAGGTACGTGAAAATTTGGCGGATCGAGGCCGCTTCCTGTTCGTCAATCGGGCATTGGCCTCCACGCAGCCGGCCCCCGTCATTGATCTCGGACGGTTGCGCCGCGAACGGCAGACCGTCCTGTTGCACCCATCGCGCGAGGGCACTGACGACGTTGCCATCAAACTGCGTGCCCGAGCCTTCGGTGAACAGCTTCATGATCTCGTCATGAGACTTCGCCTGCCGATAGACCTGCTCGGTGCAGAGCGACTCATACGCATCGGCCACCGCCAGAATCCGCGCTCCCATATGAATCTCGCGTCCCAGAGACCGCGACGAATCTCCGCCCGGCGAGTAAGCCCGTTGCGATTGGTCGATGATCTCCAGTACCAGCGGATCGACGCGACACGCCTGCAGGACATCGCTGCCGACGCTGTAGTGCAACGCCATCAGTTCGACTTCATCCGGGCTGAGCTTGCCCGGCTTGTACAGCACGTTGTCGGGGATGCCGATCTTGCCGATGTCGTGGAGTAGTGAGGCGACTTCGAGAATCCGCAGTTGCCGACCGTCCCAGCCGAGATGCTGGGCGAGACCGACGGCCACGAGTGCCACGCGACGACAATGCCGCATCGTGGCGAGATCACGGTGATGCAGTCCTCCCAGCAGACTTCGCAACACGGACTTGCTGATGACGCCATCCAGTGCCAGCTCAATCGAACTGTCGGACAGATCGGCGGCGGCCCTTTTGGAAAGTAGCAGCAATCCCAGCAGCGCTTGCGATGATTCGGAGGGCGTTCGCCGACCGGGTGTTTCGGCGGCCGCAGGTGCTGAGACTGTCCGCAGTCGTGAGGGAATCGTGGGTCGAGCTTCTAAGACGGCAGTCATGGAGTAGGTCCGGGGCGGCGGTGGGAGACACCGCCAAGCGTGGGAGTCGTCGTCCGGTGCAAGTCATTTGCCGACCGGAAGTCGCGGCAGAAGTCGGACGCTTCAGCGCGCGACGGAACGACATTGCCGCGCTGTGAATCTTCGCATCCTCTGACCTAGGGAACGTAGGTCACGACACCAACCAGTCAACTGCCGCAACTCCAACTCAGCGGAAACGCCTGAGCCGTAGAGATCGGTTGTGACGGTCGCAGGGAGGGTGCCCGCACTCCCTCACCAAGAAAGGGGCGGCAATCACTTCCCGACACCCGTAGTCTGGACCCCTTGGTCTGTCGTCGATACATCACGCGATCAGTCATGGGGACCGCAGGCGCGCCAAGCGGAGGCGAAGACCTGATCCTGAAACTCATTCGGCGATTGAGAACGGTTCCCTGATCTGACACACTCCCGCGCCGGTTGACTCTGACCCAAGGCAGTCTCGACGAGGATGGTTCAATGTCGAAACCCGTGATGAATGCCGAGCTGGTCCGCGCGTGGAAGGCCGGTCAAGACGCCGCCAATCGGCGTGAGATTGAAGAGCTACGCCAGACGCCAATGAGCATCAAGCTTCAACAGTTAGCCGCGATGATGTGTTCGGCCGATTACTTTCAAAGTCCCGCCGCCCGTGAGTCGGAGGTGGTGATCGCTCGCGAGCGCTGGTTGGAGGTCTATCGTGCCCACGGTCACTGATGCCTCGCCGCTGAAGATTCTGCTGGCGGCGATGAAGTCGCTGGTCCGCTGGTTCAAAGCGGCAAAGGTGCGCGGCGTGATTATCGGCGGAGTCGCCAGCACATTGCTCGGTCGGCCGCGAATGACGCGCGATGTCGATGGTATGGTCTGGCTGGGAGATGATGACCGCACGGCCGACTTCATCGCATTGGCCGCCCGGTTTGGGATCGTTCCCCGAATTGAGGATGCCGTCGCCTTTGCCCGCACGAACCGCGTGATGCTGCTCACACATCCGGCGAGCGCCATCCACATTGATGTTTCCAGCGGCTGTCTGCCGTTCGAGGAAGAATTGCTCGACCGCTCCCGCATTGATTCCAGCCTCGGTTTCGATGTCCCGCTTCCGTCTCCAGAAGACCTCATCGTGATGAAGCTGCTGCCCAGCCGCCCGCACGATTTGAGCGACATTGAGGGAATCCTCGATGTCCATCCCGATTTGGATGTCGCCCGAGTTCGCCTCTGGGCGCACCGCTTCGCCGAAGTCGCTGAAATGCCCGAGATCGCCGAAAACTTTGAACGATTGCTGGTGATCCGCGACCGGCTGCGTTCTAGGGCTGACAAGTTGCGGCACGATGGGGCCATCGACCATCACCGTTCGCCAGCGGAACAGTTGATCAAGCCCGCTCGCGCCGCGAAGAAACGCCAGAGCGGGCTGGCAACCAAGAAGAAGACGCCACTGAAGCCTGAATCAACGGCGAGACCCCTTCTCGAGAAGTCAGCCACCGCCAAAAAAGTCTCGGCTAAGAAGGCGGTTGCGAAGAAGAACACGACTCGTTCGGCGACGAAGCCGCCTCGCCAAATTTGAACCCGCCACCAAAACACAACGTCCTCCAGAAGGTCCACCCATGCTCAATCGTGCCTGCGTGATGTCGCTCTTGATGATTGCCATCGCCGTTCCCGTTCGAGGCGTCGAACCGAAGATTCTCACCGGGCACACCGACCCGGCGTATGCCGCCGTGTATTCGGCCGACGGGACGAAGTTGGTGACGGCTTCGTTCGACAAGACGCTACGGTTGTGGGATCTCAACTCGGCGACGACGCTGCGGACGATGTCGGGACATACCGGGTTGGTGTTGTGTGCGGCGCTGTCGAAGGATGGGAGCCGACTCGTCAGCGGGTCGCTCGATAATTCGATCCGCTTGTGGGACGTGCCGGTCGCGAAGCCGCTCCTCTCGCACCAAGCCAACGCGGGGACGACGAGTCTCGCGCTGAATGTCGATGGAACGCAGTGGCTGACGGGCGGCGCGGACAAGGTGCTGCGTATCTGGAACGCGGCCGATCGTGTTCTCGTGAAAGAGATCGGTGGGTTGCCGCATCCAATCGTGAAGGTCGCGTTTCGAGCGGACAAGCAACAGATCGCGGCGGCCGATGCGGCGGGGTTCGTGCGGCTGTTCAATCCGGCCGACGGTGCCTCGCAGGGCGTGTTTGGGGCACATGCAGTCGAGATCACGGGTCTTGGCTATCCCCCCAACAACGCGTGGATCATGACGAGCGGAGCCGATGGGCTGGTGAAGCGGTTCCCGAATCAAGGGCCTCCGCCAAAGGTGGCTGCGGGTCACGGAGACATCATCCGCGCGCTGCGAGTCAATCCGAACAATTCGATGGTCGCGACCGGCTCGAACGACAAGACCTGCCGCCTGTGGAACAACGGCAACCAGCAGCCGCTGCGAAATCTGGACGGCCACACGGCGGCAGTCACATCGCTTTGCTTCCAGTTCGATGGCGGACGGATTGTCACCGGGTGTGACGACAAGATCGCGCGCCTGTTCGACGTGAACAACGGGATGCTCATCAAGGCGTATCCCGAGCAGGCCGCCGCCATCACGGCGGTCGCGATTCATCCAAACAATCAGGAAGTCGCCGTTGCCGACGCCAGCGGGGCGATCAAAATCTGGAAGGCCAACGAAGGGACCGAGGTCCGTACGCTGGCCGGTCACGCGGGCGGGACTTTTGCTCTCGCTTACGCCACGAACCAGCAGCATCTCGTGTCGGGAGGAGCCGACAAACGAGTCCGAGTTTGGAACGCGGCCGACGGCGCGCAGATTCGCGAACACGATTCGGTCGAGGTCGTGCGAGCCATCGCTGTCTCGTGGGACAACCAGCGGATCGCCGCCGGTTGCGATGACAAAAACATTCGCGTATGGAACCTCGGCGACGGGAATCTCTTTGCGACTTACACCGGCCACACGGACAAGATCACGTCACTGGAATACTGCCGCGACAACGTGAAGCTTCTCTCATCGAGTCTCGATGGAACGGTGCGAGGTTGGAACCTGACCCTCGGTCGTCCGACGCAGCACTACGTCGCGGCGGGAGGCGGCGCGATCAACGGCATCGGTTGGTGGAACGACAATGTCAACCTTGTCTTCGCCGGAGCCGACAAGTCCGTCTATTGGGACAACCACGGCATCCAGCTTACGCACGTTGCCGACGAGAAGCGGGTGAACGCGCTCCATGTCCATCTCAACTCAGCCCATCACTTCACGGCGGGTGAGGACGGCATCGTGAAATGGTGGGACGCGGGAGGCGGCACGTTGGTGCGAGACTTCAAAGGTCATGTCGGACCGGTGCGATCGGTCGCGCTCCATCCGAACCAGCAGTTCCTCGCGACGGGCGGCAGCGACAAGAAACTGAAGCTGTGGAACGTCAACGATCCGTCGAAGCCGGTCTATGACATCACGACGCCCGCCGAAGTCGTGCAGATCGCGTTCAGTCCCGACCAGAAAAAATTGATCGCGGCGGGCAGCGATCACCTCATTCGCGGCTACGACCCGACACCGCCAAACCCGGTCCCGCCGATGCCGCCGTCACAAGAGCCGGCTCAAGTGACCGACGGACATCCGGCCGCTGTGACGAGCCTCGTCTTCACGCCCGATAACCGCACGGCCGTGAGTGCCGCCGCTGACGGGTCGGTTCGCACATGGACCATCGCGTCGGCACAGGCGACGCTGGTTCTGAACGGCCATCAGTCGCAAATCTACGGCGTCGCATTCCATCCGACGCTGCCACTCATCGCGTCGGCCTCGAACGACAAGACCGTGAAAATTTGGGACTACGAGAAGAACGCCAATCTGAGAACCTTCGCCGCCCAAGGGGGCGCGATCTACTCGCTCGCTTTCACGCCCGACGGCAACTTCATTGTCACGGCGGGTGGCGACAAGACCGTGCGCGTCTACAACCAAGCCGACGGAGCCGAGGTCCGCAAATTCAACGGCCCCAATGATTCGGTCTACTCGGTCTCGCTCAGCCCCAATGGTCAACAGGTTGCCGCCGCGGGACTCGACCGCAAAATCTTCGTTTGGAATTTCGGAGACCCCACGCCGATCAAGACGCTCGCCGGACACAAGGACGACATCTACAAGGTTGAGTTCAACGCGGCAGGCAACCGCATCTTGTCCGTCGGCTACGCCGGCAACATTCACATCTGGGATCCCAACCAAGAGAAGCCGCTCTTCAGCCAGAAGCTGCCGACCGTGGTCTACTCGGGAACCTACTCACCGTCCGGCAAACAGATCACGGTCCTCGCCAACGACGGCAAGGTCTACCTGTTGGACCTGCCGTCGGAAGTACAGTGACGACGAGCCGGTCAACACTTGAGATCAGGCGAGGTGCATGATGGCGGTGGTACTCCAAGACTTCTCGTGGAAAAGGATGATCGAAGCCGTGGAAGCTGTTCGCGAACGAGCCTGTCGAGCCACCGCCGCGCTGCAACGCGCTGGCATTCCGTATGCCGTCGCGGGAGGCAACGCGGTTGCCGCTTGGGTGGCGCGCGTCGATCGCGCTGCCGTCCGCAACACTCAGGACGTGGACATTCTCGTCCGTCGCTCCGACTTCGACGCCGTGAAAGTGGCCTTGGAAGCGGTCGGATTCGAGTATCACAACATCATGGATGTCGATTGTTTCATCGATGGTCCCGATGGCAGCCCGCGCGATGGGGTGCATCTGCTCTATGCCGGTGAAAAGGTTCGTGCGACGTATCCCATGCCCTCGGCCGATGTCAGCGAAGCGGTTCCGGCCGAGGACTACGCGGTCCTCTCGTTGGAGGCCCTCGTACGGATGAAGTTGAATTCATTCCGCCGCAAGGACCAGGTTCATCTGCTCGATTTGCTCGATGTGGGCCTGCTCGACAGCTCGTGGCCACCGCGCTTGCTGCCCGAACATGCCGCACGCTTGCAGCAGTTGATCGACGACCCCCATGGTTGACCGCCTGTGGAAAATCGTAGGGTAAGCCTCTGGCTTGCCTCTTTTTCAACGGCTTTCACGGGCAAGCGAGACGCTGACCCTACGTTTTTCCACGGGCTGCTAGGCTGCGTGAAGTTTTCGGAACGCACCGGTCAGTCGATGTTTTCCCCGACGCCCCTTCCCCGAGCGGCCTCACGCAGGGTCGCCGACAGTTCACCACAGAGCCGCGCGAAATCGGGAGTGGCTCGCAATCCGAGTTCGCGCGGGTAGCCGAACGGCACGCGTACATCGGCCACGATCGTGCCCGGCCGCTGGCTCATCACGAGGACGCGCTGCGCGAGGAACACCGCTTCGGCGACGTTGTGCGTCACGAACAGCCCCGTCCAATGACGAGTCCTCCAGATGCGTACCAGTTCCTCGTTGAGTTGTTGCCGCAGCACGTCATCGAGCGCCGCGAACGGTTCATCAAGGAGCAGCACATCGGGCTGCGTGACCAAGGCCCGCGCGAGTGAGACGCGCATGCGCATTCCTCCCGACAGCGCGCGCGGTTGCTTGCGGGCGTCTTCCGGCGTGAGGCCGATCAGCGACAGACTTCGTTCCACCTGTTGCTGGAGTTCGTCGCGTGCGACGCCACGCAGTTCGAGCGGCAGGCCGATGTTGTCGGCGACCGTGCGCCACGGCAGCAAGTTCGGTTCTTGAAAGACGAAGGCCACATTCTGCGACGACCGGCGCGCGACTGCGGGCGCTTGTCCCGCCACCGTCAGTTCGCCCGCCGTGTGAGTCATCAGTCCCGCGATGAGTCGCAGCAAAGTCGATTTGCCACAACCGGATGGCCCGAGGATCGCGACAAACTCACCCGCCTGCACGTCGCACGAAACATCTCGAATCACGACGCGCTGAGCATCGAAAGCCATCGCCAGCCGTTTCGCGACGATGAGCGGCAATGAAGGGGAACATGGAAAATGTTCGCCAGTGGCCAACGCGGGGTTCTCAGTTGTCATGGCACGGCACTCACGTTCGATCACTCTCCGAGCGGGGTGGCGTCAGCCCCCCGGTTCTTGGATTTGGCGTGAGCCGATTTGGCAATCGATGCGGAACCGGGGGGCTGACGCCCAATGGCACTTACTTTAGAGATGTCAGACCAATCAGCCGGAACGCGCTAGCGTCCGGTTCTCGATGAATTTGAAAACCGGACGCTA
>JAYTGQ010000985.1:0-3081 GCA_043733345.1 Schlesneria sp. | reverse complement strand
CTTGGATCGTGTTCGGGTTGGCGCTGGCGTGGTGGATGCCAGCGCGCGGCGGTTTGACCTGTACGGTGGTGTCGGTTGGACACGGTTTAAGTGTGCTGGTCGAATGCCCCAACGGACGGACGTTGCTCTACGACGCGGGCGGGATGTTGGGAGGGAATCGCGTGGCGCGAACGGTGGAAGGAGTGCTGTGGTCAGAGGGTGGAACGCGGCTCGATGCGCTCGTCGTTTCGCATGCCGATGCCGATCACTGCAACGCGATCCCGGAACTGATTGAGGTGCTTCCGGCGGGAACGCTGTTCGTGCATCGGACGTTTCTCGACTGGTCTCAACCGCCCGTCGCTGCGGCATTGAACAAAGCCTCGGCGGCTGGAATGAGCATCCGTTTGATAGCCGCCGGACAGTCACTGTCGCTCGACCCGAGTGTCACGCTGCGCGTGCTGCATCCCGCGCCCGACTTTCACGCGCGGCAGGACAACCCGAATAGCATCGTGTTGTGTATCGAGTACTCCGGTCGCCGCATCGTGCTGACGGGGGATCTCGAACGCGAGGGCCTCGAACGATTGTTGAGGTCGCCGCGCGTCGATACCGACGTATTACTCGCCCCGCATCATGGCAGTATCAAAGCGAATCCGCCGGACCTCGCACGCTGGGCGACACCCGAGTGGGTGATCGCCAGTGCGTCGGATCGCGCGGTCGAAGAGCGACTGGCCCCTCGGTACGGCCCGGAGACGCACGTCCTCTCGACCGCCCAGCGCGGAGCAGTTCGCTGCCACATCACGCCGGAAGGCGAGTTGCACGTCGAACCGTTCCGAAAACGGTGACGGTAAAGAGAGGACGCTGGTGGTCTCAGACAAGGGCCAGAGGCGGAACCACGGATGCCCCAGATTTCACGGATGACACCAATCAGACGAAGGTCAAGACCAAGATCAAGAACTCTTCTCTGCTCCCTCTTCATCTGTGCGATCCGTGCTACTCACGTTTTGTTTCTTTGCGCGGCGCGCCGATTTTGAACAGAAGGGAACGAAGGGCGGAGCGATCCAGCAGAGTCAGACGGTATTGCCGAACTCACGCGACTGCTGGACCTTTGTTTCCTTCTGTTTCAGTTTTGGTTGCGGCCGAAGACCGCGCTGGGCCATCTGTGGTGAGTCTTTCGCGTCCTCGTCTGGCTCTGAATTAGGTGTGGGATAGCAAAGTTGTGGCTAGGGTCCACACTGCGCAGCACCCAGCGAGGGCGAGTCAACGCGAGGAGTGCGCGAAGACTGGGGGCGGCGAAGCTCCGACCCCAGCCACACTTTCACTCACTCTGCGAACCGGCGACGTGGCCGTTCACGCCTGTGGTTCGGTCATGCTCCACGGATCGAGAGCGGTGGCAAGTTGTTCGGCAGGGAGGATGTTGTTGTCGAGGCACAGTTGGCGAATGGTCTTGCCCGATTTGAACGCTTCCTTGGCGAGGGCCGCCGCTTTTTCATAGCCGACGTACGGGTTGAGGCTCGTCACCATCGCCAAGCTTTGTTCGACACTCGCCTCACACGCTTCGGCGTTCGCATCCATGTCGAGGGCACACAGATCGATGAAGGCCGTCGTTCCCTGAGCAAGCAGCGCGATCGATTCGAGCGTCGCGTGGCCCATCACGGGCATCATGATGTTCAACTGGAATTGGCCACCCGTCGCACCGCTGAAGGCGACCGTTTGATCGTTGCCGATCACGCGGGCGGCGACTTGCATCAGGCTCTCGCACATGACCGGGTTCACTTTGCCGGGCATGATCGAACTGCCGGGCTGACGATCGGGGAGCATGATCTCGTAGAAGCCGCAGCGCGGTCCCGATCCCAGCCAGCGGATGTTGTTCGCCACATTGAACAACGTCGTCGCGATCACGCGCAATTGACCATGAGACTCGACCAGACCATCTCGTTGGGCGTTCCCTTCAAAGTGGTTGATGGCCTCGATAAAGCCGATGCCCGATTCTGTGGCGAGCGCCTCGCATGTGCGGCGGCCGAACTCGGGATGCGTGTTGATGCCCGAGCCGACGGCGGTCCCGCCCACCGGCAATTCGAGGACCGCTTGCAGTGCCTGCTTCGCTCGACCCACCGACAGTTCCAACTGCCGCGCAAACCCGCCGAACTCCTGGCCAAGTCGCAGTGGCGTGGCGTCGGCCAGATGCGTCCGTCCGATCTTGATGATCTTGTCCCAACGCTGGGCCTTGTCGCGCAGGACATCGGCGAATCGTGACAGCGCGGGGATTAGCCTCGCCTGGATGCTCATCGCAACGGCAACATGGATCGCAGTCGGGAACGTGTCGTTTGTGCTTTGCCCCATGTTCACATGGTCGTTCGGATGGATCGGCTTCTTCTGGTCGAAGCGATCGCCGCCAACGAGTTCGATGGCGCGGTTCGAGATCACTTCGTTGACGTTCATGTTGCTCGACGTGCCCGAGCCGGTCTGAAAGACATCGACGGGAAACTGGGCATCAAACTGCCCGGCTGCGACTTCGCGCGCGGCGTTCAACATCGCGACGACTTGCGTTTCATTGAGCGGGTTCTTGCCGGTCCCGGTCAACTTCCCGAGATCGCGATTCGCGACGCCGGCCGCCCATTTGACGAGGCCCATCGCGCGAATCATCTCGGTTCGTAACGGCCAGCCGGAGACGGGAAAGTTCTCAACGGCACGCTGCGTCTGCGCCCCGTAATAGGCTTCGGCGGGAACTGGAACGTCACCCATGGAATCGTGTTCGATACGGAATGCGGTCATCGGAGAGTCTCAGTCACAAAGTGGTGGGAAGGTGAAGCGAGGACATTGAGCGCGGGCGGATGATAGCGATGGCTGAGAGCCTCGACCAAGCCACGCTCCGAGCTTCTGAAACGACACATGAGGTTAGATTCTATTGTGTCCGATAGCCGCGCCATCAAACAACGCGACCCGGCAGAGGATGTCTGCCGGGTCGCGGAGAGTAATCAAGACGTTTCCGACAAAAGTCGAAATCAGGTGAGCCGGGCGGCGTCAGCCCAATGGCACTCACTTTGGGAAAATATCCTGAGCGGCACGGCGCTAGCCGCCGGTTTCTTAGTTGGAAAAGAACCG
>JAYTGQ010000984.1:0-8467 GCA_043733345.1 Schlesneria sp. | reverse complement strand
ACGAGTTCGGCGGAGACAATGAAACCGGCTTCGTCGTGGATCAGCTTGGTGAAGAGATTCGTCATGGCAGTGGTCCTTTCTGAGGAACGCGAGTGAGTGAGCAATTCAAACTGTTCGAGCGGCGACAACCTGCTGGCCGTCTCGTGTGGTTGCGTCTTGCAGGATGAGCAAGATGTAAAGCAACCTGAATGCCACTCGCGCCATCCCCTCAGAAAAGTTGACGCACCTCGTGCCGCGAACCTCAGAAATCGCAGCCGCAACAACGAGTTAAGGCGTTCAGAAATCTTTGCGCCTGCTGGTCGAAAGCGGCGGCACGCGCGAAGCCTCACGTTGCCGAAACGCCTCACGCACTGAGACGCTTCTCGTGCTGAACACCTTCAACTACTCAGCACGCAGCGACTTCGGAGCGCGCTCACCACGGCGGCGCTCACGTTGCCGAATCGCCACGCCACGCGGCTCGCCAGCTTCTATTCAGACACCGCTGCCCTACCTCAGATCAAAGCCTGACGCGCAAGCGAAGGATCGGTTGCCGAGCGTCCTTCGCTTGCGCGTCAGGCTTTGAAGGGTCCGCGATTTTCTGCGAACCGCTTTACGCATCGCGTCCGGCTGTGAGCGGCTTGAGGAACGGCGTCAGCAACAGGATCAGCACGCCAGGCACGATCGACGAGACGACGAACAGGAAGAAGAAGTCGGCTCGACCTCCAAAATGCCACGGCAGCGTGATCTTTCCGGTTTCGATTGCCTTCACGTACGAAGCGATCAGGCCGCCCGCCAAGCCCGCCACGAAATTGGAGACGAGCCAGATGCCCATCAACAGTGAGACGAATCGCACCGGAGCGGCCTTCGTAACGTAGGACAATCCCGTCGGCGAAATGCACAGCTCTCCCAGAGTATGAAAGATATAGACCCACACCAGTAAGAGCAGGCTCACTTTTCCTCCGGACGCCTCTGCGGAGGCTGCTCCCCACGTCAGAATTCCAAATCCGATTCCCAACAGAATCAGTGCGATGCCGATCTTCGCGGGTTGGCTGGGGTTCATTCGTCGCTGACTGAGCCACGTCCACATCCCGGCAAAGACCGCCCCTAGCAACAGGATCACTCCCGGATTAACCGACTGCAGCCAAGTCGCGGGGATTTCCCTTCCATACACGATCCGGTTGGTTTTCTCTTCAGCGAAGACGTTCATGCTCGAACCTGCCTGTTCAAACGCCAGCCAGAAGAAAATGTTGAATGCCAAGAAAATGAAGATCGACGCTGTCGGGCCTCGGTCCTTTGCCTCCTGCTTCAGTACGAACAGGACGGCGGACACCACCACCATCCCCACCATTGCGATCAGTATTCCGTGTGACAGCCATGTGGGCAGTTTGTTGAAGAACGCCTGAACCGACCCGAATACCCCGGTCGAATACAACAGGGTGACCGCGCCTGCGCCGATCACCGCAATGGGCAAACCGATCCAAGAATAAGACGCTGCGGACGGCGATGGTGCTTCACCGACTCCAGCCAAAAAACGGGGTCGCAAAATCAAATACGTCGCCAAGCCCGCGATCATTCCCACCGCCGCCGAGCCGAATCCCCAGTGCCAGCCGACCTGCTGACCGAGCGTTCCACAAACGAAGGCGCACAAGAATGCGCCGAGGTTGATGCCCATGTAGAAAATTGAGAAAGCGCCGTCGAGTCGAGGGTCTTTCTCTTTATAGAGTTGTCCCACCATCACCGAGACACAGGGCTTGAAGTGCCCTGTCCCGAGGACGATCAGCGCCAGCCCAAACACAAACAACGACATGCCGGTCTCATTGTGAGCTAGTTCACCCAGCCCGGACACCGCCAGTACGATGTGCCCGAGGGCGATGATGATTCCCCCCAACACCATCGAACGGTGCGTCCCGATCAGCTTGTCGGCAATGATGCCACCGATCAGGGGCGTGAGATAAACCAGTCCCACATACCAACCGTACAACACATTGGCCGGACCCTCTTCCCAACCTCGGCCGGGATTCGTAAAGCCGTCCGCATTGCGATGATCGACCTTCGCGATCAAATACAGCACCAGCAGCGCCCGCATTCCGTAGTACGAGAACCGCTCCCACATTTCGACGCAGAATAAAACGAACAACCCCGGCGGGTGCCCCAACAACGTGGGTGTGGGCTCGACTCCAACAGACGGCGATGGCGAATTGACAGGCGGCGGATTGGCATCAGTCATGTGACTCAGACTCCCTTCGAGTAACACGGGAACGGGCTGACCGATTGGACCTGAAGCGGCGAGGGCTTTCCAGTCCACGGCGCTCTATGGCACCGCCTTGTTGAGACAGCGAAACCTGTAGGGTGGGACCAGCGGCGCTTCGCCGCGCCGGCCCACCAGAATTTCTCGACGATTCCCGATGGTGGGCCGGCGCTCGAAGCGAGCTGGTCCCACCCTACCTCGAAAAAGGCGATGGCCCTGCACGGACTTTCCCTTGAATTGACGAGAGACTGCGGACTCCGGTATAGATCAAGTCGTTCCTCGGTGTGGTTGTTCAGGGGATGTCGCCTCTCTTCCGCATCGTTCACTGGATGACGACGCTTTCTGTTTCACTTCACGCGGTTGATCGAGCTTGCGTATCCAACCTTCGATCAGCTCGCATTCGTTTCTGGACCCTCGCCGTGTGGCGAGGTCATTTCGCTGCTTCAGCTTCACGCGGAGATCGTTCTTCTGAAGCCCCTCGCCGATGCCTGCAAGCCGACTGACCCCGCGAGTCGGCTCGCAAACTGCCCCTCGTTGGAAGAACAAGAGTCATCATGCAGATCACTGGTTTTCGGTCGGAGCCTGCGGGCTTGTATCTCGATTTGGATCAATCACCTGCGGCCGTGGCCCTCAGTCGAGACACAGGTGACGTGACCTTGCGACCGGAAGTCGCGCACGCTCAGGAGGGAGGACCGGCTCCCGAGGTGATCTCCGCCGACAAGGTGGTTGATGTCGAAGCGGTGTCGCTCGACGAAGGCCGAGTCGAAGTGAAGTTGACCGTGCGAGGCGACGACAGCTCAACACGCGCGATCTCGCTCGGTTCGACCGATAAAGCTCAGGCCGCGCGCGCTTGGATCGACGACGTGAAAACCGTCGTCTCATTCCGCGCCCGCCGTGCCCGCTTGAATCCGACCGTCGATCCGACTCAAGCCAAAGCGGTGCCGAGCCTGATCCCGGTCCCACTCACCGAAGAAGAGATTGCCGCCGCGAGCGTCCCACCGTTCATCGCTCCGCCCGGCCCGCCGACCGATCCGGTCGAAGTCCCCTCTTCTGAGATGGCCATTGATGCCGACTTGGAGAAAGAACTCGAAGCCGCGATGGCTGGACAGATGTCCGCTCCAACCAGTCCGCCCGCCAGTGCCGTACACGCGAAACCCGATGCGGTCACCGAGCTGCCAGCCACGGAAGACCTGCTCGAAGCGGGAATGAAACTCAAAGCGAAAGTGCAAAGCGTCACGGCCGACGACATCTTCTGCGAGGTGGGAGGCTATCGCTCACCGGGACTGCTTCCCTCGCGTCAATTCCCGCAGGGGAAGCAGCCGCATGTGGGTGAAGAGTTCTTGGTCATGGTTGAAAAGTATGATGCCGAGAACGGTGTGATCCTCGTGAACCTGCCACGAGCGACTCGCAAGGTGAAGGGAAATTGGGACGAGTTGTCCGTCGGCCAAGTCGTCGAGTGTACGGTCACTAAAACGAACAAAGGGGGCTTGGAGGTTTCACTCGGCACGATGCGAGCGTTTCTTCCCGCCAGTCAGGTTGAATTGGGATTCGCTCCCGCCTTGGACACGTTCGTTGGCCAGAAGCTGACGGTTCAAGTGACCGAGGTCAATCAGGCCAAACGCAACCTTGTCGTGAGCCGCCGCGCAATCCTAATCCAACAACGCAAGGAATCGGCCGCTGCTTTCTGGCCGACCGTCGATGTCGGACAACAGTTCAACGGCACTGTCAAAACGATCAAGGACTACGGAGCCTTCATCGACTTGGGCGGAGCCGACGGGTTCCTGCACATTGGCGAGATGAGTTGGACGCGCGTGAAGCATCCGTCCGAAGTGCTGCAAGAGGGCGTGAAAATCGATGTCGTTGTGCTGTCGCTCGATCGCGAGAAGCAGAAGATCGGCCTCGGCATGAGGCAGCTCGCACGCAACCCGTGGGCCGATGTTCCGGAGCGTTACTCCGCTGGCAAAACGGTGACCGGTAAGGTGACGCGGATCACCGACTTCGGTGGCTTCATCGAACTCGAACAGGGCGTCGAGGGCTTGGTCCACATCAGTGAACTCGACCACCAGCGCGTCCGCAGTGTTCAAGACGTGCTGACGGTCGGGCAAGAAGTGACGGTCCAAGTCGTGGAAGTCGCGACCGATCGCCAGCGCATCAGCCTCTCACTGAAGGCTCTCAAAGCGAAGCCCGAACAGGCGAAGTATGTGGAGCCGGAACCTCTGCCACTCCCCGTTCGCAAACGCAAAGAACCGCTCCGTGGCGGCAGAACGAACGAGGCGGGCGGCGGCTTGTTCGGCAACCCCAACGATTACAAATGACCCGCTCGCCACGAGCGAACTTACGAAGCCCGGCTGTCACTCAGCCGGGCTTCGCGTCTTTAGCGAGCGGCAAGAAAAGATTGACCCGAAGACAGCAACCCGAAGTGTGAACGAGTGCGAAGTCGATCGACGCCCTCGTTCACACTTCGGGTTGGTGTGGGGTAGACAAGTCTTGCCGCTCGCCTTACTGGAAGATCGAACATGAGCCGTAACTTCCCTGCATCGACCTTGATTGCCGCCTGTTGCCTCGCACTGACGGGTTGCGAGACCGGCACATCGCAAACGAGTTCGAGTAGCACGCCGGCGCAAGCCGTCACGGCGGACAAGGCTCCGATCGACCACGAACCTCTCGTGACGGTTTCGTCCAGTTCCGAAGGTTCGACGACAGGCGGTTTGAATGCTGACGGGGCGGATGCCGCTCAAGCCGGACTCGATTGGCCGATCTTTCTTGGCCCCGAGGGAACGGGCGTCTCACAGGAGACGGGCCTCTTGGACGAATGGCCTGCCGCCGGACCAACCGTGCTGTGGGAGCAGCGGGTCGGCAAGGGCTACAGCTCACCGTCCGTGCGTGGCGGGCGACTCGTCGTCCATCATCGGCAGCGCAACAGCGATGTCATCGACTGCCTGCGTACCGACAACGGCGAGTCACTGTGGAAGCACGAGTACGACACCGACTTCTCAGATCCGTACGGCTACAACAACGGACCTCGCTGTTCGCCGCTGCTGACCGAGAACCGCTGCTACACGTTTGGTGCTCAGGGAAGATTGGTCTGTCTCGACCTCAAGACGGGCCAACCGATCTGGCATCGAGACACCGCCAAAGAATGGAATGTTCCCGGTCACTTCTTCGGAGCCGGGTGTACGCCAATCCTTGAGAGTGGCCTGCTGATCGTGTTGGTGGGCGGGCAACCCGAATCGGGTGTCGTGGCACTCGATCCCGAGACCGGCAAAACGAAATGGGAGAGCGTTGGTAAATCGACGTGGGACGGCGTGAAGACCGATGGGCCGGGCAACACCCCATATAAATGGACCGGCGACGAGATGCTCGTCAGTTACTCCTCGCCGCTCGCCGTGACGGTTCATGGGCAACGTCACTTGCTCTGCTTGGTCCGTCAGGGGTTGGTGTCGCTCGATCCCACGACGGGGCGAGTCCGCTTCAAGTACTGGTTTCGCTCGCGGATCAATGACTCCGTCAACGCGGCGCGGCCCGTTGTGGTGGATGACCTCGTCCTACTTTCCGCCGCGTATGAGACCGGTGCCGCGCTGCTCAAGCTGCTCCCAGGCGGGGACGGGTTTGAAGTGGTCTGGCGCAACAAGCGCGGCCTGTCCACGCACTGGTCCACCCCCATCCATCGCGACGGCTGCGCCTTCGGTTTTAGCGGTCGCCACGAGAACGAAGCGACGCTCCAATGCATCGACCTCAAATCCGGAGACCTGCTCTGGCAGACGAATGGTTACGAAGGAAAAATTGATGAACTCGAACAGGACCAGTCCACCGGACAAATCAAGCATGCAAAAACCGGCCAAGTCATTCCGTGGCCGTTTTATGGACGAGGCTCGAAAACATCTGCCGATGGCAAATACTTCGTCCTCGGCGAGCGAGGAACTCTGGCGCTGACGAAGCTCGACCGCGAAGGTTGGAAGGAAGTCAGCCGCACCTCGTTTGAGAAACTGAAATACCCGATGTGGGCCTCACCCGTACTCTCCCACGGACGGCTCTACCTGCGCAGCGAAGATTGGCTCATGTGCCTGAACGTCGCCAATCCAACTCAGTGAAACAGCCTCCACGCGGGTGCAGTCGTTCATTGGTGGTCAACTTCTTCCGGCCCCACGGGCGATGCGTTCACCCAGCCAGGGCCAACGGCCCAGGGAGCAGTTTGTGATTGGGATTCTCGCCCCAACGGGGCAATCGTTCGTCTGACTGAGGAACGGTCGCCCCGTTGGGGCTGGCGATTCCTCGGGGCGGTTTCCAGGGCCGATGGCCCTGGCTGGGCGAATTGCTGGCCCGTGGGGCCGAAAGATCATGACCACCAATGAGCGACTGCACCCCTTCCACGCTCGTTCGACCCGCAGGAAGAACATCTCATCGACCGGTCGCTATGCTCGGACTGCTACCGCTCTCGGATGCGGAACGAGCCGAAGCGGTGCGGCGGCTGTTGAAGGGGTGCGGCGGGACGGGGTGACCTGACGGGAGGACGGGGTCAAATTGTTTGGCTCCCTCTCGCCAAGGCCAGCGCACACTAAGTCCTTTGGGCGTAGTGGACATTGAGGAGTGTGTCGAAGTTCCAGCCGGAGCGGCGGCGTTGCATGGCGAGGCTTTTGCCTTCGGAATGTTGTTTTACTAACTGGACTTTTGCAAACTTCGATTTGGGCTTGGAGAAATAGGGGGATTGGCGTCAAATTGGTTGGGTTTTTGATGGCGCACGGCGATCAGGGAGGGTCGAATCATGCTAGGGATCGTGGACTTTCCTCAGGTGGTTCAAGAAGCGACTCGCGTGTTTGCGTGCGAGCCGCAGCGGCGGCACCCTGTTGAATCGCAGTGGGGGGCGAGTATCTCACCGGGCTGATGATTGCCGAGCGGAAAAGTGTGTCGGGGATCAACCGCGAGTTCGCGGAAACGACGGACCAATCGTGCTGGAACCGCATTCTCACAGACGCCGATTGGGATGTCGCCGAGTTGAACCAGCAGCGGTTGGAGTGGATGCAGGAATCGTCGGACACGCGCTACAGCAGCCAAGGTGTGATCGCGGTCGATGACGTACTGATCGACCACGACGGGCAGTTCATCCAGGATGTCGGTTGGTTTGGGGACCATGCGGAGCAGCGGAACAAGATCGCTCATGACGACCTCATCGCCAACTACGTCTGCACCAGCGGTAAGCACTATCCGCTGGAGTTCCGCCGGTTCAAGAAGCGGGACCAGTGCGAGGCCACGGGCGAGGCGCTCGAAGACCACACCGTCCTGTTCTGCCAGTGGGTGGATGGGGTCTGCGAACGAAACATCCCCGGCGACTTCACGTTCGACAGCGACTTCAGCAACGCCGAGAACTTGAACCACATTCACTCGAAACAGAACGCGACCGGCCGTGCGCGCGGCGACGTCGGCGACCTGAAGACCAACCGCAAACGGGAATGGAAAGGGCGGACGCTCAAGGCGACCGAACTCGCAGCCGAGATCCCCTTCGAAGACCGCCAGGAACTGCGTCGCGGAGACACACGCCAATACTACTTCACGTGTACGGTGCGAATCCCCAACGTGAACCACAAGGTGCGAATCGTCATCATTTGGAAACACAAACGAGACGCCGAACCGTGCCAGGTGCTGGTGTCCAATCGGATCCACTGGGAAGTGAGTCGGATACGGGGTGTCTACCGGTATCGCTGGACGGGGGCGGAGACCTTTCATCGGGACGGTCAGCAAGAGTTGGGCAGGGGAGACTGTCAGCTGCGCGATGGCCAGGGTCAGACCCGGCACATGTATTTGGTCATGCTGGCATACAGTCTGTTGGTGCGACAACTCGGGCAGAACCGTGCGCAGGACTGGGCTCTCCAAAAGCTGACGACCATCGGCGAAGCCTGTCGAGCGATACTGCGCGAGACCCTGAGAACGACCTTGGCCTGGGCCATCCAACCAGTCACCGAAAAAGAGAGCAGCGATGAGCATGTGATCACAAAACTCGGTTTGGCCTGATTTGCAAAAGTCCAGTAACAAGGCTCCCTGGCAGAATCTGTGGTTACGTTTGGGTGTTGATCGGGAATCAGCGGAAGTCGGAAGAGAAGAGTCCTTGGAGGGGGAAGAGGGTGGGGTTGAGAAGCATTCGGGAGCCATGATGGGGTTGCTTGACGACCACCTCACACTCTGTCGGAGCACTCGCGAATGCGATTGGAAACGATCCTCAATCAGACGGAGAAGCACAAGTCGTTC
>JAYTGQ010000983.1:0-3087 GCA_043733345.1 Schlesneria sp. | reverse complement strand
CGTCATCCCCCCGGTTCTTGGGCGTCAGCCCGCAGTGGAAGAACCGGGGGGCTGACGCCGCCCCGCTCGGAAACCGCTCACGTTGTGCCGCGTGAGGTTTAACTTACGTTGAGGAGAGTCCGCGCATGCGCCTTGCATCCGCCGCACTCAATCAATGTCATGGCATGGGCCTTCGATTGGAATGACGGAACCACCGCGACTCCTTTGTTGATGACGTACCTGAGTACCTTAACGTCAGCCGGGCATCGGCCAATCGACGACTTCCAAGTTTGGCACTCGACTGAAATCGCTGTCTTTGGTCACGACCGCGCAGTTGCCGAGTGCAAAGGCGATGGCCGCGATTTGAATATCGACCTGCTGCATCAACCGGCCGGTGCGTCGAAGCTCAGCGAACAACCGACCGAACTCTTCTGCTGCGGGCTGATCAAACGCCCAAACGCGTAATCGATCGAGACCGCGCTTCAGCAGAATCAGATTCTGATCTCGGGAATGGCTGTTCTCGATTCCGGCTCTCAACTCACCCAAGACAGGCGTGCCAATACCGACATGTTCGCCGCGCGCCAGTGCTGCGCGAACGCGCGATTCTACCGGCTCACGCTTGTTGACCAGATCGTTAGCGACTCCCGTGTCGAGCAACCAGCGCTTCATGGAAACATCCTGTCGAGTTCTTCCCAACTCTTCCTTGTGAGTTCAATCTGAACCGCTTTGTCTCGTTGACGAGTTGCCTCCCATTCGGCTTGTTCCTCGGGTGTGAAACACAACGGATCGCGGGCATCGAACCATGCCAGCAGTTCGGCGATTTCTTCCGGGGTTGAAGGCCGATCATCGTCGCTCAAATTGAAGTCTGACTCGGACGAATCACAGTTCTGTTCCGAGGGCTCGGGGACGACGACTGCGCGCGTCCCGCTCGGCCAATCGACCGGCTCGTCGAGCAGGATCTGTCCATCGTGGTAGGTCGCGTGAGCGGTATTCATGGCGTGGCTCCTGTGGCTCAGTCATGGTCTTGGCCTGTATGAGACCAGAGTCTCGATGGATGTCAGCCCGTAGCCAACGCCGTGGCCGGAGCGTTGGGGCGCGAGCGGCCGTCGTCGAACTTCATCAGCGCGAGGACCGCTTCGACCAGCATTGCCAGTGCGAGGACGACCAACAGTGACGAGATGCCCAGCAAGATGTACTTGATCTGCTGGGGGTTGGGCGTGGTTTGAATCTCGTTCAGCGTGCTGAAGATCATGCGGACCAACGCCCAGGTACTCATCGTGTACATGAAGACGGTCGGGATGCCGGTGACGAACAGCACCCACACTTGTCGCCGCGTTCGCCACAACCAGACGGTCACGCCGAGCAGCGTCAACGCGGCGAGCAGTTGGTTACTGGCACCGAACAACGCCCAGAAGGTCTTCCACAGGGGGACCGTTTTGCCATCAGGGCCCGTCAGGGATTGAGTCACGAAGAAGACCGGAACGCCCGCCGTGAGGAGCGTTCCCAGCCAGCGACCCTTGGCGTCGTGCCAGCCGGTCAGCTCCTGAATGATGTAACGACCGAGCCGCGTGCAAACATCGAGCGTGTCGTAGACGAACGTCGTGAACGCCATCAGGGCGAAGGCGATGCCGAGCTGGCCGGGCAGACCGAGTGCTTCCAGAAAGCTGCCGATGCCCGTGGCATAGACCTGGTCGGGCGACATCGTTTTCGGGTCGAGCAGCGTCGAGCCGGGGGCGAGCCGCATCACGCAACACAGCGAGACGATCGCCACCATCGCCTCCAGCAGCATGGCCCCGTAGCCGATCATCCGCGCGTCAGTCTCGTACCGCAGTTGCTTCGAGGTTGTGCCCGAGGCAATCAGCGCATGGAAGCCCGAACACGCCCCGCAGGCGATCGTGATGAACAGGACCGGAAACAGCGTCTCCCCCTTGGCGGTGGTCCAGCCCACGAACTGGGGATAGCGGATCGTGCCGTCACCCAAGATCAGCCCCACCGCGCCCCCCGCCAGTGCGATATAGAGGAAGTAGCCGCCGAGATGTCCGCGCGGCTGCAGCAGCAGCCACATCGGGACGACCGACGCGATGCAGCAATAGGCCAACAGCAACACGTCCCACGTTTTGTGGGCACGCTGAACCGCCGTCCGGTCGATCAACCGGGTCTCCGCGTTGACCGTCACTTCCGTTTTCATCGCCGCCGTGATCGTCACGTCGCGGTGTGACTCGGCATAGTCCCGGAGGAGTTGCTGTTCGAATTCACCGACCTGCGCCGGCGTGACACTGATGGACGGCTTCAACATCGCCGTCAGATCGACCGGCAGTTGCTGGCCCGCCCAAATCGAAACGCCCACCAGCGGCAGGAAGATCGCCGTCGCCCAGCCGATCGACAGTTTGCCGTACTTCAGCAGCAGCCCCATGATGATCGGCAGGGCCAGGTACATCAGTGAGGACGACGCGATCCCGGCTCCGAAAATGGTGACCTTTGCCGGATCGCCGCCCTGCGCGGGGCCGGACCCTTCCAGCACGATGTTCTTCACGAACGCTCCGGCGGTGATGTCGGTGAAGGCGACGATGATGTAGACCAGCGCCAGCCAGACGAAGGTCAGGAACAGCACGAACGCGCGGTGACTCATGTGATCGCGCACGACCTCGGCGATCGAACGAGCTTTGTGACGGATCGAGGCCACCAGCGCGGTGAAGTCATGGACGCCGCCGATCAGAATCGAACCGACCAGAATCCAAATCAGCGCCGGTAGCCAACCGAACATCACTCCGGCCAGGATCGGCCCCACAATCGGCCCGGCCGCCGCGATGGCCGAAAAGTGCTGACTCAGCAATTCATTCGGAGCCAGCGGCGAGTAATCGACATCGTCGCGCAACTCAAACGCGGGCGTCTTGGCCTGCGGATCGAGCTGCAACAGCCGAACCAGCAATGGCCCGTAGGTCCAGTACGCGACAGACAAAATTGCCGCCGAAGCCAGCACGATGGGAAGCATGCTCATGAGGACGGTTCCTAGCAGCCTGTTGAAGAACGTAACTTGGACGCCCTCGTCCGAGCGATTTCTAGTTGAAAACGGACGGACGAGGGCGTCCATCCTACGATTTTCAACAG
>JAYTGQ010000982.1:0-8471 GCA_043733345.1 Schlesneria sp. | reverse complement strand
GTCCCAGCCATACTGCTGAAGCCACGCCACTCAGCTCCGCCGTCACTTGCAGTCGAACAACCACTCCGGCGGGATCGGATCGATCTGGAGTGGACCTGACTGATCGCCGACATACCAACCGGCACTCGACCACTTCCAGTCTGTGGTGCGCTGGCACAGATTGCGTCGCACCGGATTCAGGTGGAGGTAGTCGATCTCCACCAGCAGCGTGTCTCCGGCGGTGATGTTATGGTCGAAGCCGCCGCCTGACTGCCAGAACAGATGTTCCGTTTTCTGACCGCGCTCCCGCGTCAGTCGCGGCAGCCATTCCGGCGCATGTTCCTTGAGGTAAGCAATCGCCAGTCGGCCCACGGGAGCTTTGATGGCCTTGCGAATCTCGGCGACATCGTATTCGGCGTCGCGCGGGCAGACGATCAGATGGACATGCTCTGGCATGAACACGTAGGTCCACAATGCGAAGTTGAGTCTCTCACGGGCCTCGTCGATGGCGTCACGCAGCCATTCGCAGGTCCGTTCGGCTTTCAAGAACGGAAAGTTGTGGTAACAGCAGAAGTTCAACTGGTGGGCGTGGCTGGGGTCGTTGTCGTTGATTCGGTGACGACGCTTGTTCATGGCGCGATAGCTCAGCGGCAAAGTGGTGGTTCTGAAACGAGATTGAGCCAACACAAAAGCGAAAGGACCCCTGACGCATAACGGTGTGGCTGGGGTCGAGTCTTCGAGCCCCCAGCATCGTGCCGGTGATCGCGCCCTGCTGGGGGCGTCGAAGCGCCGACCCCAGCCACCCAGCCCAGCCCGACAAGTCGGGTTCGCACTTGTAGATGACCTTTGTTCGCAGCGGCATGAACGTTGCAAACCTCATGGAAAATTGAGGATAAGGAACATGAACGAGTGGTACGAAATTGTGATGTTTGTTGGAGTTTTCGCCTTTCTGCTTGTTATTGCCCGTCGGTGCGGAGTCGGCTGCGGGAGCGGAGGGTGCGGGTTGGGTTCTGAGCAACCAGAGCGAACGCCTTCCGAGCAGCAAGCCGGGCCGAAGAACGCTCAACATTCAAATCGAGGTGAGTCATGACCAAACTCCTTCGCGATGAAATCGTGGTCTCCGTATCTCGTTGGCCTGGGCATAGGCGTTTTGAGTTGGTTCACCTTTGCCACGGTGAATAAGCCGATCGGTATTACGACCGCGTTTGAATACACCGCGGCGCTGGGCGAAAAGGCCGTCGTGCCTCACGTCGCCGAGGCGGGTCCATGGCACAACAAATACTTCGCTGAGAAGTCACCCAAGATCGACTGGGAATGGATGCTCGTCCTGGGCGTGTTGGTGGGCGCGTTCTTCAGCGCGTGGCTGTCGGGGGATCGTCAGCATGAGAAGGTTCCCCCTTTGTGGCGCTGGCGTTTTGGCGACAGCGTTGCCAAGCGCTATGCGGCAGCGTTTCTGGCCGGTGCGCTGATGATGTTTGGCGCTCGGATGGCGCTCGGATGGCGGGCGGTTGCACCAGCGGGCACGGCATCAGTGGAACTCTGCAATTGGCCGTGTCGAGTTGGGTGTTCGTTTTGCTCGCGTTCGCGGTAGGAACCGTCACGGCTTTCGCGATGTACGGGAAAGAAGGGGGCGATCATGTTTGATTCACCGGAAAAACTGGCGTTGGGCTTCCTCACAGGAATCGTGTTTGGATTCCTGCTGCAAAAGGGGCGGGTCGGAAAGTTCGAGGTGATTGTCGGCCAGTTTCTGCTCAAGGATTGGCAGGTGCTCAAGGTGATGCTGGTCGCGATGGCCGTGGGTTCGATCGGTGTTTACGGACTGGTCGAGGCGGACTTGGCCACGTTGAGCATCAAGCCATTCCTGTACGGCGGCGTCTTGATCGGCGCGGTCTTGTTCGGCATCGGCATGGCCGTCTTCGGCCTTTGTCCGGGAACCAGCGTCGCGGCCTGCGGCGAAGGCAACCGTGGTGCGATGATCGGCGTGCTCGGAATGCTGACGGGCGCAACGGTGTTCGTCGCGGCTTATCCACTCATCGAACCCGTGATCAAGGGGTTTGGCGACGGCGGAAAAATGGCCCTCCCGAACGTGCTGGGAGTCTCACCGTGGCTTGTCATCGTGGGCTTGCTGCTGGTCGTCGCCGTGTTTCTGGCGGCGGTTGAGTATTTCGCACGCAAGCCCATGCAACAAACACCCGACCGAGTGGGCGGCGTCAAAGAACCGCCATTCGTTTCGCGAGGCCACGTCACGCGATAGCAAACTTACCGGCTTTCGATGCCGCATTAGGGAGTCTCGATCATGTCGATGGTTCTTGAGCAAGTTCTCACCGAAGGAATCGCGCAGCTTTCGTATCTCGTGGGCGACGCCGAGACGGGCGTGGCTGCGGTCATTGATCCGCGCACGGATGTCGAAATCTATGTGGAGCTGGCTCGCAAACACAAAGTCTCGATCACGCACATTTTCGAGACGCACATTCACGCCGACTTCGTGAGCGGAGCGCGCGAGTTGGCAGGGCGCGTCCAGACCGCAGAGATCTATCTCAGTCATGAAGGCGGATCGGACTACGGTTTCGAGCATCAGCCCATCAAAGACGGCCAGACGTTTGAACTCGGATCCTTCGTGCTCACGGCGCGTCACACTCCGGGCCACACACCGGAACACATGAGTTACGTCATCGCCGAAAAGAAACGGGCAGAGACTCCGTGGGGTGTCTTCAGCGGGGACGCGCTGTTCGCGGACTCAGCCGGACGGCCGGACCTCATGGGGCAGTCGCAGGCCGAGGAGCTGGCAGGCCAACTGTTTGACACGCTCTATGGCTTCTATATGAAGCTGGACGACGGGGTGTTGATCAACGCCGGACATGGTCATGGCTCGCCCTGCGGAGCCGACATCGGCGATCGGTTGACGACCTCGATTGGCTACGAACGGCGGTTCAACAGCTTCTTGCAGTTCGCCGACAAGAAAGAGTTCAAGGATTACGCGCTCACGACGGCTCCGCCGGAACCGATCTATTACAAGCGGATGAAGAAGCTCAACGCGAAAGGCCCGCCGGTGCTCGGCGGACTACCCGTCGTCCCCGGCTTGCCTGCGAAAGCGTTTCGAGCCGGGATCGAAGCGGGCGAATCGGTGGTCATTGACGGTCGGTCGATGCTGGCCTTCGGGGGCGGGCACATTCCGAACGCGATCAACATCAGCGCGTTGTCCGAGTTGTCGATCTGGGCCGGGTGGATGCTGGAGCCAGACATGCCAATCTTGCTCGTGGTCGAGAACGAGCAGGATGTCGAGAAGGCGGTGAGACTCTTCCTGCGAACCGGCTATCGCAAGTTCACGGGCTATCTCGTGGGCGGCATGAAGGCGTGGGACAACGCCGGATTCGATCTGGCAGAGACACCGCAGATGACCGTTCACGAATTGAATCAGGACTCGGACGGCCTCCAAATCGTCGATGTCCGTTCGCCTGACGAATGGAAAAAGGGACACATCCCCGGCGCTCAACATATTTTCCTTCCAGATCTGCGCGATGGAGTCCAAGGAAAGACGGCGAAGACCGTCGAGGAAAAATTGGACAAACAAAAGCCCGTGGCGGTCTATTGCGACAGCGGTTATCGCGCGAGTTTGGCGGCCAGCCTGCTTCAGAATCAGGGATTCGTCGATGTGCGTAACGTGCCGGGAAGTTGGCAGGCGTGGACGAACGCCGGATATCAGGAAGCCAAGATCGCGAAGTGAGGCGTTCGATCCGCCTCGACTGAGACGAGGATATACGCATGGACATTTTCCGAATTCCAACTCTGTTCTCTCCGATGCTTGCCGCTGCACCGTCGGCCGGGACTGATCCGCTGTCCTATTCGGGACCGGCTTGGTCGCCTTATGTCGTCGGCGCACTGATCGGGGTGCTCGTGTGGCTCACGTTCTTGTTGTCGGATAAGCCGGTGGGTGCATCGACCGCTTATGCCCGAGTCGCCGGTTTGATGGGCATGCTCTTCGCGCCACGCCACACCGAATCGCTGAAATACTTTCAGGACACGAAGCCGAGAATCGACTGGGAAGTGATGTTCGTTGTCGGAGCCATCGGGGGAGCGTTCCTCGCCGCGTGGCATGGCAGCGAATTGACCGGCGAATGGCTGCCGCCCATGTGGGAAGCCCGCTTCGGTGCCAGCAGTCTGCCGTTGCGATTGGCAATCACATTCGCCGGTGGAGCCTTCATGGCATTCGGCGCGCGGATGGCCGGAGGCTGCACCAGCGGTCACGGAATCAGCGGGGCGTTGCAACTCTCCGTTGGATCGTGGGTCGCTCTTGTCTGCTTCTTCATCGGTGGAATGGCCGTCGCAATCCCGATGTACCGGCTCTAGGAGAGCGGTCTGACAAGGACTCAACCAAATGACGCCCAAACAACTCGTTCAAGAATCAATCGCCGTCGCCGATCCGCCGCTTCCCAAAGCCGATTTGCCGACGCCGGAAGAGATCAAGTCCACGGCCGAGAAACCGAAAGCTGGCCAGCTTCTTTTGGGAGTGCTGCTCGGAATCGTCTTTGGCTTTCTGCTGCAAAAAGGGGGCGTCGCGAAGTACCACATTCTGATCGGCGCGCTGCTGCTCGAAGATTTCACGGTCATGAAGGTGATGCTGACGGCCATCGTCGTCGGCATGGTGGGCATCTTGACGCTGCACCATTTCGGACTGATCCAACTGCACATCAAGCCGACGCGCTACGCCGCCAACATCATCGGCGGCCTGTTGTTCGGAGTCGGTTTCGCCCTGATGGCCTACTGCCCCGGTACGGGAGCCGCCGCTCTGGGCCAAGGGAATTACGACGCCATCTTCGGCGTACTCGGACTCATTGCCGGCTCCTATGTTTTTGCTGAGGCGTCCGGCGTTCTCGAACGGACGGTCAACAAGTGGGGCGATCGCGGCAAGATCACGCTGGCCGATTTGTTTCACGTTCGCCGAGTTCCCTTTGCCCTGGTGTTCCTACCATTGCTCGTCCTCATTCTGTTCGCTCTGGAGCGTTTCACGATCCGGTGAATCCCATCAGTAACGAACTGCCGGAAAGCGGAAGGTGCCAGCCCGGAGGCAGGCTCGTCGCGATTGGAGGTCGCACGCAATGCAGTCAACAATGTCGGAAGACCCTCGCGTGTATCTGGCGGCGGAGCGAACTCTGCTGGCTTGGATTCGCACCGGGCTGGCGCTGATGGGATTCGGCTTCGTGGTCGCCCGATTCGGCTTGTTCCTGCGCGAGGTAGCGGCCGTCGCCGAACGGAAGCCACCCGCACTATCGCCGGGGCTGTCGGTCTTTCTCGGCACGGCACTGGTCCTGTTTGGCGTGGCGGTCACCCTGCTGGCCGCTGTGCAGCACGTTCGTCTTCTCGGTCGCTTGGAGCGGGGCGAACCTTATCGACCCAGCCGATGGTCGCTCGCTGTCATTGTCTCACTCATCCTCGCAGCGACTGGAATCGGCATCACGGGGTACTTGATCTCTCTTTGGTCAGCACCCGCCGATCTCAACCCTACCACTCGGTCGCATTAAGAAAACAATGACTCGCACACAGCGCTAGAACATGTCATCCGCCTCTATTGAAAGGAACGAGAAATGAGACTTTTGATTGCAGCATCTCTTGTAGTGGGATTGGCCGTGGCGATTTCCGCCGTTGAAAAACAACCGCAACCGGAAAAGACCTCTCGGAAAGAAAACGCCATGCTCAAAACCGTCGTCCATATCAACTTTGCCGACTCAGAACGCCAGGAGCACGGCCTCAAAAATCTCGAAAACATCCTTCGAGAAGAGGGCAGCAAAACTGAAATCGAAGTCGTGTGCCACGGTGCCGGCATCTCGCTTCTGGTGAAGGATAAATCATCGCACGCCGATCAGGTGGCAGCGCTCATCAAGCAAGGCGTCCGCTTCGCCGCCTGCGAGAATACGATGAAGCAGAAACAGATCGCCTTCGATCAACTGCTTTCCGGAGTGACCACAGTTCCCTCCGGCGCTGTCGAAATCATTCGGAAACAGAGTGAGGGCTACGGCTACTTCAAACCCTGAAACAACGCATGCGGACCCGCACCACCATTCCGTCGTTGTCGATACGGATCGTTCTACGAGGACGGTGCCAACCAGAACCACAGCCCAATCGTGACCGTTGCCAAAGCCAAGCCGATCATGAACGCGGGCCAAAATTCGAGGCCGAAGCGTTCGGCGAATGCCAGCGGCACGAAGAACGGCAATCCCAACGGCACGAGAACCAACGTCTCACGAGCCAAGCGGCTGATGGCTGGCAGGTCACGGTGTTGCTGCCACGACATCACGAACGCGATCAGGCTGATGGTCGGCAGCGTGAGCAAGATCGCTCCGAGACGCGGCAGACGCTGTGAGACTTCAGAGACCGCGACGATGATTCCTGATGCGATGAGTGTTTTGATGACGATCCACCACATGGCAAGCTCTCACTTTGATGAGCCGGAACGCGCTAGCGTCCGGTTCGGACACGAAAAATAACGACAAACCGGACGCTAGCGCGTTCCGGCTCATCATCTCATCATCGCAGCCAATTGCGGCATTATGTCGTTGACGGAGGTTTGGTTGAACCACCGGTTTGTCGTACATCGGATGCGACCAGTGTTGAAGCGGGAGGTGCCGCGACCGCCACGACTGTCGCAGGTTGAGAACTTGTCACGGTGGTTGCTGGCGAGTGTTCATAGACCTTGCGACCGAATTTGAAGAACAGCGCCGGTGTGACGACTTGGTCGAGGATTGTTGAGGTCAACATGCCGCCAAAGACGACGAGGGCCAGCGGGTAGAGAATCTCTTTGCCGGTCTGCCCGGCTCCGAAAAGCAAAGGAAGCAGGCCGATGAAGCTGGTCATCGCGGTCATCATCACCGGGGCCAGTCGTTCCAAGCTGCCGCGCACGATCATCTGCTCGGAGAAGGCTTCGCCCTCGTGCTGCATCAGGTGGATGTAGTGCGAGATCATCATGATGCCGTTGCGGCTCACGACTCCGATCAGCGTGATGAAGCCCACCCAGTGCGCGACAGAGAGGCTCGTCGCACTGATCCAGACGCGCGGCCAATCCCACCACGGCGCGGCTTGGAGCGCGGCCCACTCGGGTCGGTTGACGATCAGCAGCGTCAGCACGGAGCCGAAGGCCGCGAGCGGGATGTTGACCAAGACTTGCAATGCGGCACGCCACGAATCGAGCGCTTTGCAGAGCAGCAGGAACACGCCGAGGATGCTCAGCGAGCCGAGGATCGCGAGGCGGCGGTTGGCGTCTTGCTGAGCCTCGAATTGGCCGCTGTATTCGAGGTAGTAGCTGCCGGGGAGTTTTCGCAGATTTTCTTCGACCGGAACGAGCGCCTTCTTGATGTCGGCGACGACGCTGGCGAGGTCGCGGCCTTGCGTATTGCAGAAGACGACGATGCGACGTTGGACGTGCTCGCGGTTGAGCGTGTTCGGACCGGTCGTGTCGAGCACTTCGGCGACTTGTCCCAGCGGCACGCGGCGGCCGGACGGCGTTTCGAGGATCGTCTCGTTGATGGCGGCGGGATCGGTGCGCGAGGCTTCGTCGTACCACACGACCAGACCGAAGTAGCGGTCCTCGTCGAGCACCTGCGAGACGACTCGGCCTTTGTACGCCGTCTCCAACAGTTCGGCGACATCGCCCGGCGCGAGTCCGTAGCGCGCGGCTTCATCCCGTTTGACCTTCAGCCGCACTTGCGAGATTTCGACCTGCGGCTCGATCTGCAAATCGACGATGCCGGGGATTGGCTGCATCCGTTCTTGCATGTCGTAGTCAATGTAGGGTGGGTCGAGGCTTCGAGGCCCACCGACTATCAAGCGATTTACGGTGGGCCTCGAAGCCTCGACCCACCCTAGCAGCCTGTTGAAAAACGGTGATCGGGAGGGCGAGGCTCCCGCCGAGCCGCGAGAAACAAGCGAGGCTCCCGCCGAGCCGCGAGAAACAAGCGACTTCCCTCACGCACACGGCTCGGCTCCCTTTTTCAACAGGCTGCTACATCTTGCCCGATTTGAAAAAGGCATTGGCCCTGAACGTAGGATGGGCACTCTTGCCCGTCGGACAAAAGTACCGTAATCCGGGCAGGACCGCTGCGGAGTTGGCGGGCACACGACATGCGGAGACTCACGGTTCAGCACGTCTCGCCGACGGAGCGACGGGACGACAGTCGATTTGTCGGGGGCATCACCCTTGCACGCCCACCGTGAATTCGTGGACCAATCCCAGTGCCGCTATCGATATGTCGCCAGACATGCGGCAGAACCAAGCTGTTCTCGTCGGCAGTCGTGAAATCATCCGGTCTCAACCGATTCGTGCTTTGACGACTCGCGGACGACCTGCCGTGCGTGAGCAGCCGCTGTTGCAGCGGTTCGACGTTTCCCACAAAAGTCGCAAACAGGTGAGCCGGGCGGCGTCAGCCCAATGGCACTCACTTTGGGAAAATATCCTGAGCGGCACGGCGCTAGCCGCCGGTTTCTTAGTTGGAAAAGAACCG
>JAYTGQ010000981.1:0-8472 GCA_043733345.1 Schlesneria sp. | reverse complement strand
GTTGATGAATGGTGACGAGCTTCGACGATTATGGACATCGTTGGTTGACAGTCTGGAAATCTTCGCGTCCAGCGCAGAAACGAAACGTGAGTAGTACGAAAGGCACGAAACTGAAGAGGTTTGTTTTCCCTTTCGTGTGTTTCGTGTTTTTCGTGGTTCAATCGCTTTTACTTCGCTTCCTGCCAGCGTTTCCATGCCAGTCCCGGCTTGTCGGTTCTGAACTGGACCAGTCGCGTCTGTTCGACCTCGGTCACGTAGACCGTGCGGCCGTCGGGGCCGCCGAAGCAGAGGTTGCTTGGCTGTTTGCCGAGGACATCGATCTCACGCAGTTCCTTGCCTTCAGGCGTCATCACAACCACCGTCCCTTTGCCGTGGCGCGTGATGTAGAGATTGCCCTCGACATCGCAGCGCATGCCGTCGAAGCCGTGATCGGGGAACTGCTTGATGAGTTTCTTCTCTCCCAACGTTCCGTCCTCTCGGATCGGGAACGACCAAACATTGCGCTGAGCCGACTCGTTCACGTAGAGCGACTTGCCGTCGGGGCTGACTTCGATCCCGTTGGTCGTTCCCATCTCGGCGGCGACGCGCGTGACTTTGCCCGTCGTGTCGATCTTCCAGAGTTGGCCGGTACTCATCGCCCAGTTCGGGTCGCTGGCGTAGAGCGTCCCGTTCGGAGCGATCGCCAGATCGTTCGGCTGGTTCATTGTCGGCTCATGCGCGAAGACCTCGATCTTCTTCGAGGCCATATCCACTCGCAGGACGTTGTGTTCGACATAGTCCGCGATGTACATGCGGCCCCTCGAGTCGAAGACGATCCCGTTGCCCGTACTCATGCCGGGGAGCGTGATGAAAACCTCAGCCTTCCCGTCGGGCGAGACCCTGCCGATGTTCTGCGCCGTTCCGAAGCTGACTGCGTAGATGTTGCCCGCCTTGTCGCACTGAGGCCCCTCAATCCCCGGCGTGAACTGCTTGGGCTGAGTCAGCGGCGTGGCAACGAAGAGTTTTTCTTCGGCTTGGGTAAACGTGGTCATCAGGAGGAGCAGTGGGAGGGTGAAGCGTGGCATGGGGAACCTTGAAGCGGGGTTGTGTTCGTGGCTGTCTTCGTCTTTGTCCCCTCGCCCCGGCTCTGCGGGGAGAAGGGTTCTTCTTTGGCTTCGTGCTTTGATCTGTCTGTTTCGTTGTGATCGTGAGGGTTAGTTCCGTTCCGGTCATTGGAGTGGAAGTCAAAACAAAATCCGAAGCGAAGACCCCTCACCCTAACCCTCTCCCCGCAAAGCCGGGGCGAGGGGACAAGAAAAGGCGGAAGACCAGAGCAGACTCATTCTTCGAGCCGGTACAGGTATTCGCCCGCCTTGCGGACGAGGAGGATGCCCTCGTCCTCGCGGTTGGCGAAGGATTCGATGTCGATGGTGGCGGGGTCTCGGTAGCCGAGGTTGATCTTCTTGCAGACTGCTTCAGAGATGCCACTGGCGAGCGTCACCTGCACGCGCGGGGTTTCGACTCCGTTCTCGTAAGTCCCGCCGCCGCGAACGTGAGTCGAGTGGGCGAGGATGCCCCACGGGTAGTCCTTGAACTGGTCCCACTGCTTCGTGAAGTAGTCGCGCACGTGGTAGCCGACCTCTTCAATGTACTTACCGTGCGTGACGGAAATCTCGTGCAGGTGAGGGGCGTAGATGATCAGTTCGCCGCCGTCGGCCACGACCGGTTCCATCTTGTACATGCACTTTCCGGCCACCCACAGTTCGTCGTACATCGGCGGGGCACACGACAAAATCTGTTTGAATGGTTTGGGACACCGTTTGATGTGAACACGGTTCGACATATCCGCCGCTTCGTTCCACGCGGTCTCCGGTGAGCCGTGGAACAGTCCGTGGAGATTGCCGTCGGACGCGACGACGAACGTGATCGCGCGCCGCTCGTTCGGGATCAGCTTCGCCGCGCGATCGACCACGCGACGGACGGCGGTGTCTTTCACTCCGATGATCCCGACATTTGAGATCAGCGCTCCAAGCCAATGGAAAAAGTTGAGAATCTCCGGCCCGCCGATGCCGGGGAAGAAGTACTTGTTCCCACCTGAGAAGCCGACAACTTCGTGAGGGAAGACGGGACCAAGGACGAGCAACAGGTCGTAGTCTTGGATGCGCGCGTTGATCTGCACTGGCACGTCGAGCGACAACCGACCGTCGGTGATCTCAGCCGTGTCCTGTTTCGTGAGCGTTCCAATCGTGAGCAGCTTGTCCGGCCGATCCCATTCGTGATTGAAGAGGCCCAGTTGATAGAAGAGCCGCCCTCGTTCACGCTCATCAATCCCGAGCAGCTTGGCAATCTGAGCGTCCGACATCGGCGGGTGCGTTCCCAGCGCGACGAGGACATCCAAATGAGCGACCACCGGTTTGAGCCGCTTGTGGAGCGCATCGAACAACAACGGCAGCGGTGCCGTCCGCGTGGCATCGGGGATAATGAGCAACACCCGTTTGCCCGCGAAGTCCTGCGTGGGGAGGTTCGCGAACCAGTCGCGCACCTGCGTGTCAGTCAGAATCGGAAGAGCCTCGGACATGGAGCCTGCCAATGGAGAATCAAGACGGCCAAGAAATTTCGGCGGGATTGTAGACACGCTCGCGCATGGTGAGCCAGCCATCCGAGGCGCGCCCGACACGGCATCGCCCACTGCTTGAAGTCCGGCTTAGCTTTGTTAGCCGGGCTTCTCTCTGGTACTACTCACGTTTTGTTTCTGCGCCGGGCGCGCAGAATTTCAGAAGAGAGGAACGGCAAAATGATGAAGCACAGAATCATCAAGCCGGGCGGTCTGCTTGCGGGCCTCTGCCATTATTCTGTGCTTCATCATTTTGCCGTTCCAGTTCCCGCTGCGTTGGGTTGCGGGTACCCGCGCTGGGCTATCCCTTCGGCGTGCCCCAGTGTTCGCGGTAGTCACGCTTGAGCAGCTTGCTCGCGTCCGCGTCACCGGTGATTTGCTCTTTGACGGGATCAAAGTGGATGACTCGATCAACGCGCGTCGCGATGTTGCCGAGATGGCACAACGCGGCTCCGCCGCCACCGAAAGGAACAAGAAAATGGCGGACAAGAAGATCGGAGAGGAAGACAAGAGAGGAAGCATCTGGATCTGGCTTTCATCTTCTTGTCCCCCATTTTCTGGTGGAGGTCTTCTGATGGCTCTTCGTGGATGACGTGGGAGGGTGACAAGCTTCTCCGGCAGCGAGTGTCACTTGTTGACGGTGTGGAAATCTTCGCGCCCGGCGAAGAAACGAAACGTGAGTCGTACAATGCAGTCGAGAGATGATTGATCTCGATGTCGGCATTGGGTCTCGCGCCGGTTTGGATGCAATCCAAAAAGTTGGCGTGATGTGCGGCGAGATCGGGACCGAGATCCCGAAGTGGGATTCATCCCCGGTTCTTGGGAGGTCGCTTGTTCGGCTTCGGGCTGCGCTTGACGGCGGCTTTGGGACCGCGCGACGCATGGCCGCGTGTGACCGGCTTCGTGGCGCGGCTGGCGGTGGACGCATTGCGAATCGGGCGGGCACGGGCGGGCGCTCGGCGCGTCGGGGCACTCGTGGCGAAGTGAGTCAGCACTTTGAGTTCGATGGGTGTCAGCGGGCGATAGGCTCCGATGGGCAAGTCGCCGAGCCGCATGGGGCCGAAGCCAATCCGTTTCAATCGCATCACTTTGTGCCCGACGCGAGCGAACAGACGCCGGACTTCGCGGTTCTGGCCTTCGGTCAGCACCACTTCCAAGATGGTCGATTTGCCGTTGGTCTTGACGCGCCGAATGTCGCGCACGCGAAACTTGCCCTCGGTGAAATACATCCCGTCACGCAGTTGGCGCAACACTTCATCGGAAGGAGTCCCGGCCACCAAGCAGCGATAGAGTCGCTCGACTTGGAATTTTGGATGAGCCAACCGATGGGCCAACGCTCCATCGTTGGTGACGAGGATCAGTCCCTCGGAGCCTTCATCGAGTCGCCCGACCGTGAAGAGCCGACCGAGTGACTCGGGCAGGAGATCGATCACGCGGACTCGACCCATCGGATCGGCGTTCGTGCAATGAACGCCCGGCGGCTTGTGGACGAGGTAGTGCCGCTTGCGTTCGATCTTCACTCGCTCGCCATCGACGCAGACATTCTGCGTCTCCGGATCGACCTTGATTCCCAGCACACGAACCGTCTTGCCATCGACCGTCACGCGGCCTTCGACAATGTACTCTTCGCAATGCCGGCGCGAGGCCAGTCCAGCGGAGGCCAAGACTTTTTGAAGTCGCTCGGTGGTGGGACCGATTTCGTCCAAGTCCTCATCAGCAGACGCCTTCTTGGACTTTCCGCGCGTCGCGGACTTTGTGGCAGTTCCTTTTGCAGCCGTCTTCGCGCGACTTGGCTTGGGCGCAGAAATGGCTTCAGCATCGGCCTCATCGAGATCGAGCAGTCCCTCGTCGTCGAGGGATTCTTCATCGGAGTCCGCATCCGATTCCTCAGTCACATCCTGCGAGGCACTGCGGCGCGAGGCCCGCCGCGCACGCGCCGCAGCGGAGGGGGAGGGAGATGTCGTCGAAGTCGGTTCGTCGTCGAGTTCGGAGAGCGGATCGGCAGGCAGGTCGGATGTCATGGAGGTCAACATTTCTGGCGGGAGTAAAAGAATCGGCGGGAGTGTACCGATGAAGGCGTTCTCAAAGAAGGAACGCGGCAAAACGCCCAAGGTCTTGTCATGCCTTAATTTTGAGGTTGGGTGGCCGGGGCTGGACTGAGGCTTTGCGAAGGAAGCCCCGGGGTTTCGCGAAGACGCTCCAACACCGGCCACCCACTTATCAACCCCCCAAATTAAGACTTGACCGGACACTAGGGCCAACGGCGGACTGCTGCTTCGTCCGCGCATCGTGCTGCCGCGCGCCGACGACTCGACCGCCGCCGTGCGATCGATCGCCGAAGAGACCGTCAGCCCCGAGACCGCACGCTGGCTGGTTTCAGGTCCGATGCAGGAGGTCATCACGCGAGGCACCGGCAAACGTGCCCGCGTTCCCGGTTACAACGTCTTCGGCAAGACCGGCACCGCCCAATGTCTGTCGCCGAGCGGCGGGTACGTTCACGGCAAGTACATCAGCTCGTTCGTCTGTGGTGCTCCCGTGGAAGACCCGCAGTTGCTGGTGCTCGTCGTCGTCAACCAGTCGTCGGTCGGAGGAGAAACCTTCGGCGGCAAGGTCGCCGCGCCAGCCGCCGCCAGCATCCTGAAGCAGTCCCTCGTCTACCTCCGCATCTCCCCCGACGAGCATCTCTTGAAAGCGGCGTCGAATTGGAAGGATGACGACGTTGAATAGAGTTGGTCACTTGATCGCGGATGTGTGGCACGCCCTGAGTCTTCGAAGGGCGTGGGATAGTGGTGGACGCTCATTTCCACGCCCTTCGAAGACTCAGGGCGTGCCACACTCATCACGGCTCATCTTGGTCGTGCCACCCTGCCGATTTTGTTAGGCCAGTCCAAAGTCATACTCTCAATTTACTGCGTCTCGTTTTTGAATTCGCCCCCGGGTGCGCCCGGCAATCCCGTCATCTCTTGCAACTTCCTCGCAAACACATAAGCAGTCCGAGGGACTTCATCTTCGGTTGTGGGAAAGCTCTTCACCCATAACACAGCTCTTCCATCCACAGGTTTAAGACCGACGCTGCCCGTGTATGTGTCCGGCCCTTCGCCACCGGGGTGACAGAGATGCCGAACCACGATGTTGCTAAAGTCTGTCAAAGGACGACAGCGTTTGGATATCTCAAACCCGCAATAGTGCTTCAACGTAAGAATCTGGCGATCCGTAAAATCGACGTAAGCATGCTCGTTGTAGGGCAAAATCGCAACAATGATAAACGATATCACGGCGACAATGTAACTTGTTTCGGCACTCCAGGAGGTCTCCACGTGTAGCAAAAGGTAAGTTCCAAGGCCCACGCAGGCGACGGCCCCAATGAGCCGTGCAGCGACCTTCTCGGAACTGTTTGTCGTCCCGTGAATATCAAGCGTCTGATTAGTCGGAATTTTATTCATACAACCGGTATCCCGAGAAACGCGCCATCAGCAGGACGACGGAGACCGGAGTCCCAATCACAACGAGCGCGTATGCGATGACTGTTTTCATGGCGCGGTGCGCAGCGGCCTAACGACCCAAGCTCAGCGACCCGGCGCACGAGACGCCACGATTGCAACAGTAGCGCACCGGCCGGGTTCGCTGCAGCGCATGGTTAGGGCCACTCTTTAGCTTCAACGCCATCATTGACTTTCAGTCCACAACTAGGGCAACAGTTCCATTTAAGCCACTCATCCTCGTATTCTGCTACTCCCCAGCAATAGCTGCATCGCGGACAATAGGAGGTGGGGCGGTTGTGGTCGGTCGAGACCCTTCCGATAACATACACTATCACTGAAACTAACATTCCTGCTAAGGCTGAAACTCCCATTTTCTCTCCGAAGGTGCGATCTGGTCCTACTATGCCCGACCACCATGCGGCAACACCAGCCACAAGCCCTGCGACAGCGGCCGCTAAAAGCCAACGGCCATCCCGCTTGTTCTTTTCGATAATGAGCTTCTTCATTCGCGCAATCTCTGCGGCAAATCTCGGATCCATCTCGTGTGGTGTCATGTATGCCCTAACGGCACCGTTCACCGAGCCGCGGCGAACGACGTTGATTTTATAAATCGCGCGGCCCGCGGCTCCGTGTGCAACGGTTTGTTACCCGGCTTTTTGGCGATTTCTAAGGCGGAAGATCATGGTATTGCGCCCACTCAGGATCGGGACTACATTCGCATCCGATTTGGAACTGAGGGTATCTCGAGCGAAGCGGAGCGGCGGTATCTAAGAATCGTTGCGGATCGGAAGAATAGAAAATAAAGTCGCGGACGCGTGGCGCGGACACAGCACCGACAAGCAACGCATCACTGGCGGTCTCGATTTCGGGTATGTCAACGTCGTCGATCTCAGCGAACGTCGCCGTGTCTGCGGGTGTGTAGTATCCGTCACCTTTCGGTGGCGTGTTGCACCCGAACGTCAGGTAGATCACATAGTCGCGGCCGCTGGGTGGTTTAAGCGACACGGCGTCGAGAAGCTTTCGGATGATCATCGGCCCCGATTCGTTGCGAATCTCTGATAGCTGCCAAGTCGGTTCAGCTGCTGTCATAGATGTAGTTCCGTCGGGTAACTAGTCATTATCCGCGATGGATCGCGGATAACGTGTCCATGCGGGTGTTATCCGCGATGGGGCTATCGCGGGATAACACAATTATCCCGCGATGGGTGGTTGTCGGCCTGCCATCGCGGGGGGTAGGGTACCGCTCGGCGGGGTGGCCGGGGTTGGAGCCGCTTTGGGCGAAACCCCGGTGGCGGGAAGTTGGACGACGTTCTCGCGTGCCAAGATGGATGACTCGGCCTGCGTTTGCAATGATGCCTGACGTGATTTTTTGAGTCCTTGTCATCAACCGGGGTTTCGCCCAAAGCGGCTCCAACCCCGGCCACCCCACCACCTTGCTGGCCACCCCAGCGTTATCGACGTGAGGCACCGATGCACTATCGTGACAGAGTTCAACGTCCCCGTGGTTACAACGATCCGGGACATGCTCACAAGTTGACATGCTCCTGTTTTCGGCGGCTCCAGATGTTCTCCAAGGATCGGACGTGCGAATGGCTGGCAGCAGAGGTTCGTGAGGTGTGCTGTGAATTGAAGTATTGGCTTTGGGCCTACGTTTTCATGCCAGACCACATGCACTTGATCGTCTGTCCGCGAGACGACGTGTATGACACGTCGCAATTCCTCAAGCGAGTCAAAGAACCCGTCAGCCGACAAGCCGTGCAGTTTTTGAAGCGCGAAGCCCCGGATTGGCTCACTCGAATTCGAGTGGAACGGGGAGAGACTGTCGAACATCACTTCTGGCAGCCGGGACGAGGCCACGACCGAAACATCACGACCACACGCACTTTGCTGAGGATGATCGATTACGTTCACATGAATCCGGTTCGCAAGGGTTTGGTCGATCACGCTCGCGATTGGAAATGGTCCAGCGCCGGATGGTACGAAGGGATACCACTGAACGATCTGAAACCCGATCCGATCCCGTGGGACTGGCTTGAGGACCAAGGGTCAATTTCATGACAGACCACCCACCACAGACCGGGGTTTCGCCCAAAGCGGCTCCAACCCCGGCCACCCAAACGATTACGCCCCGCCTTCAATGCGCACCGCGAACGTCTCTGTCCAAACCCATGCTTTCCAAGGAGTCTGCATCGTGTCGAGTCTGCCCAATTCCATTGAAGAACTGCTGACGGCCTATTCCGCAGGGCCGGCGTTGCTGCGGGAGTCGGTTCGCGGACTCACGGCCGAGCAGGTGCGGATGCCTGCGCCGCCGGGGCGATGGAGTGCGCTGGAGGTTGTCTGCCACATCTCGGACTTTGAGTTGGTCTATGCCGACCGGATGAAGCGCGTCGTGGCGGA
>JAYTGQ010000980.1:0-20665 GCA_043733345.1 Schlesneria sp. | reverse complement strand
ACAGCGTTTCGTAGCACGGACGCCTCGTCCGTGCGCCAATGTCATGGGCGATTTGAGACGCACGGACGAGGCGTCCGTGCTACGGGGACTTTTGTCGGAAACGTCAGTCTTCCTTTCTCAATTTGCATTTAGAAATTGCCAATGATCAATTTGCAATCGCCTTCCCTCATTGCACTGAGGCGCGGCCCTCGCTGGAGTCTTCGGAACGTACCGGCGGGAGGGTCTCTGTTCCTGCGTCGGTGCGTTCCGAAGACTTCACGCTCCTCACTTGCTGCGCCGCTTCCTCGCTCACGCTGCGGGTTGGTGTTGGCGTTCCTGAAGTCGTCTTGACCGGGTTTGGGGACCGGCATAAGTTCCCGCCCTCCCCCTCCCCTTGTCCCAGATTCTTGTCTTTGGGTTCATCCCACTCGTCGATTCGTGCTGCGCGAAGGATTGCGTGAGCGGACGGCGTTTCGTCTGCTGATGTCTCGTTGGACGCTGACCTGCGCGGATCGTGCGCGACCGCGCCGCGAAAGGAGTCGTTGGTCATGCCTACGCTGCACTCTCTGAATCGGTACTCACTCGGCCGGCTGCGACCTCTCCACTGGTGGCTGCTCGTTGTCGTCTGCGTTTCGTTTCCGCTCGCGCTATCGGCACGAGACACCAAATCGAAGAGTAAACCTGCGGCCAGTCCGCCCGTGTTTGCCAGCGATGATGAAGAAGGGGAAGAAGAAGCCAAGCGTTTCGCGACCAAGATTGCGACACCTCTGATCGGGGACCTCACGAGTTTTGCGGGCCTCGAACCGGTCGTACTGGAAGGTGTCGGACTGGTCGTCGGTCTGAACGGGACCGGCGGCGATCCGGCTCCATCTGCCTTTCGCACCGCGCTGATGGAAGACCTCAAGAAGAATGGTCTCGCTAACCCGAACGCCATTTTGCAGCGGCCCGATACGGCGCTGGTCCTCGTTCGTGCGAAGCTCCCCCCACTGCTCAGCAAGGGCGAAAAGATCGATGTCGAAGTCCGCGTTCCCGATAGTGCGCAGGCGTCGAGTATCGCGGGCGGCTGGCTGATGGAGGTCTATCTGACCGAGCAAGCCTTCATTCCGGGACGCGGCGTTTTGAAGGGCCATGCCTACGCGAAGGCCGAGGGGGCGATCCTGACTTCCGGGATCGGCAGCGACGCGGCGAACAATCCCGCGCTGCTCAAGCAGGGGCGAGTCCTCGGCGGGGCGACGGTCCTCAAGGAACGTGATCTCTCGCTCTATCTGCGCAACGACTACCGCAGCATCCGTAATGCGACGCGCGTCGCCGAATCCATCGGACAACGATTCCACGATTTCGATAAGCAGGGGATCAAGAAGCCGATGGCCGAGGCGAAGACCGATCAAAAGATCGAGCTGTCCGTGCATCCGAAGTACAAAAACAACTACCCGCGCTACCTCCAAGTGATCCGGCACATGGCCTTCAAGGAGGACAGTGTCGCAATGCGTGTGAGAATGCAGAAGCTGAAGCAGGAGCTGTTTGAACCCGAGAAGTCCGACGAAGTCGCTCTGCAACTGGAGGCGATCGGGGGTGAAGCCGTTCCGATTTTGAAGCAGGGGCTGACCTCGCCGCTGATCGAAGTCCGGTTCCACTCGGCGATCGCACTCGCCTATCTGGGCAGCCCCGAAGGCTTGCCGGTGTTGATCGAAGCATCGCGCACGGAACGAGCCTTCCGTGTGTTTGCTCTTGCCGCACTCTCCACTCTCGAAGATGCCGAAGCCCATCTCGGCCTGCGCGAACTGATGAATGACTCGACGCCCGAAACGCGCTACGGCGCGTTCCGTGCCTTGTGGACACTCGACTCCAAAGACCCCTTCATCCGCGGCGTCACGCTCGGATTGCCCGAGAACGTCGAAGCGAAGAAGAACCGCAACTTGGGCGATTACAAGCTGCATATCCTGCAAACCACGGGCGAACCGATGGTTCACGCGACGCTGCGCACGCGGCCCGAGATCGTGATCTTCGGTGCCGGTCAGGAATTCCTCGCCCCGCTGTATCTCACCGCCGGTCGCCACATCATGGTGACGGCTCAACCGGGATCATCGACGGTCTCATTGGCCCGATTTGAAGTTGGCAAACCCGACGAACGGCGTGAAGTCTCGGCCCGCGTGGCCGATGTGATTCGCGCGGCCGACGAACTGGGGGCGACGTACCCCGACATCGTGCAGATGCTGGCCGATGCCTCGAAACAGAAGAACCTGCCGACGCGACTGGCCGCGAATGAACTCCCCGAAGGAGGCCGCATTTACTACCGCCCGAACAGCGACCCGACCAAACCGGGCGGCAAGAAGGGGACGAAGGTCGGCAAGGACAACTACATGCCGAACCTGTTTCCCGAGCAGAACGAACCGGACGAAGTGGCCGCTCGCAAGGCGAAGGAGAAGAAGGAGGGAGACGGCTCGTCGGCCAGCATGGCCAACGTACCGCCGAAGGCTGCGTCCACGAGCGACGACACGCCCCCCGCTCAAACCGACGAACCGAAGTCCCGCACCGCCGCCTCAGCGAAGTCTCCGGCGAAGAAAGAAGAGACCAAACCGAAAAGCCGCTTGCCGTGGTTTGGTGGATCGAAGAAGTGAGGGATCCCGGGAAGAAGAGATTGATCAGGCTCGCGCGGCCGTTGATGAAACCTCTGAGCGGGGCGGCGTAAGCCCCCCGGTTCTTGGGCGTAAGCCCTCTTGGGAAGAACCGGGGGCTGACGCCACCCCGCTCAGAAATGTCTCACTTTATGCCGCGAGAGGTCTACAAACGGGCTGACGCCCAAGAACCGGGGGGCTTACGCCACCCCGCTCAGAGGTCTCATGTATCTGTCGGCTTGAATCCCCTCACACGCTACTTGCTCGAGGAAGAAGAGGGCTTTCGCCCCAGAGTCACGTTCCATGCTCAAGTCCCTCGAACTGTTCGGCTTCAAGAGCTTCGCTGATCGCACTCGGTTCGACTTCTCAACGGGCATCACCAGCGTCGTTGGGCCGAACGGCAGTGGGAAGAGTAACGTCGTGGACGCGATGAAGTGGATCTTGGGCGATCAATCGGCCAAGAGTCTGCGCGGCAAAGAGATGACCGATGTCATCTTCAACGGCTCGGCCAGTCGCAAGCCGAGTGCTTACGCCGAAGCCACGATCACGTTCGACAACGCTTCCGGCTGGCTGCCCTCCGACGCCCAGGAGGTCCAAGTTGGTCGCCGCATCTGGCGCAATGGCGACGCCGAATACCTGCTCAACCGCGCGACGGCCCGACTGAAAGACATCAAAGACCTGTTCATGGGGACGGGCGCGGGAACGTCCGCGTACAGCATCATCGAACAGGGCCGAGTCGATCAGATTCTCCAAGCCAACCCGACCAGTCGCCGCGCGGTGTTTGAAGAGGCGGCCGGGATCAGTCGCTTCAAGGCTCGCAAGATTGAGTCGCAGCGGAAGCTCGAACGAGTCGGTCAGAATCTCGAACGACTGACCGACATCGTTGATGAAGTCGAAGCGCAGTTGAACTCGACCCGTAGCCAAGCCGCCAAAGCGGCGAAGTACCGCGAAGTCTCCGTTGGACTGAAGCAGTGGTGGCACGGTCTCGCGGCCGACGACTTCCGTTTCTTCACGGCAGAACTCGATGTGATCGAGACGGGATTAGCCGCGTCATCCGGGCGGATGGACACGCTGACCGAACATCAGCGGCAGCTTGAAGTGCGCGAGGCGGCCTTCGACGCCGACCTCTCAAAACTCGACGACACGCTGCGCGAGGTCGAACGTCGTGGAGCCACCGGGCGCGAAGCGATCGCCGGGCACGAGACCACGATTCAGCATCAGACGGCGCGGCTGTTGGAGATCGAGACGGAACTGACGCGCCTTCAGAAGCAGGAATTGGTCCTCAGCCACCGTGTGCGAGAGACTCACGGTGAGATCGCGCTCCAACAGAGCCGGCTCGCCGAATCGGAGCGCGATCACGCCGAAAACCGGCACCGCATCTCGGCTGACGACGGCCAGCACCAACAGGCGATGCAGGCTCTCACCCAACGGCGTGAGCAACAGGAGAATGATCGAACGCGACGACTCGAATTGACCAAGTCGGTGTCGGTGACATCCAGCGCGGTGGCCACGTTGCGAGCGGCATTGTCGGCGGTGCAGGCGGCTCAGACGAAAGCCCAATCGCAGCTCGACCTGCTCGACGGAACCCTCGTCGAACGCGAGTGGGAGCGCGACCAGAGCCTCGCGCGCCTGGACGATGCGGTGCAGACTCAAGCCGCCGCTCAAGCCGTTCTCCGCGCGACGCAATCGAAACGGGTGTCACTGCTCGGCGAACAGGATCACGCCAAGCAACGTCTGGCCGAACAGCGCGAACAGCGGAGCGCGTCCCTCGCGCGGAAGAGCCTGCTCGAAGACCTCGAACTGCGACAGGAAGGACTCGGGATCGGCGTGAAGGACATTCTCAATCGAGCACGTTCGTCGCCGCATCCGCCGTGGAACTCGGTCGTCGGCAGCGTCGCCGATCTGCTCGATGTGGATCTCGAACACGCCGCGTTGCTCGAAGTGGCGCTCGGTCCCCGCGCGCAGCTCATCGTGCTGCGCGAGTACCAGGCGCTGCTCGACTACTTGAATCAGGGAACCGTCCTGCTGACGAACCGCGTCGGCTTTATCGCCATACCCGACCGCGCCGCCAGCCAGTCGTTGCCCGACGTGCGGCAACAGTCGCGCTTCGTCCACCTGCAACTCGACCCGGCCACGCTGCCCGATCTGTCACGCGAACCGGGTGTTGTGATGCGCGCGGATGCGCTCGTGCTGTCCGATCGCGGCACGACGGGCCTCGCCGCGGCCGTCCTCGCCGACACCTGGGTCGTTCGCACGATGGACGATGCCGTGCGGTTGGCGATGGGGAGTCGTAGCACGGACGCCCTCGTCCGTGCGGATCGTGAGGCCGATCTAAGCCGAACGGACGAGGGCGTCCATTCTACGAGCCTTCGTTCTACGAGCCTCCGCTTCGTCACTCTGCAAGGTGAGCTGCTCGAAGCAAACGGCACGCTGTACGTCGGCACGATTCGCAGTGAGACCGCGTTGCTGTCGCGGCGCAGTGAGCTGCGCCGGATCAAGAATGATCTCGCGTTACTCGACCGCGACATTCAGGCAGAGGAGTCGGCGCTCCATTCGGTCTATCAATCGCTGACGGGAGCCGACTCGGAACTGGAAGCGGTCGCGGCGGAATTGGATTACGCCAACCAGCGGTTCGCCGATTTGAAGGCGGACCTCGCGGCACAGGACCAAACATTGGAGCGGCTCCGCCGCGAACGGCTCTTGCTGACCGGGCAGTTGCGCACCGGCAGCGATGAATTCGCAGTACGGCAACTCGAACTGAACGCGGCCGTCGATCGATCCGCCGGGACCGAGCAAGAGCTGCATCACCTCGAAACGAGCCTTGCGGCCTCGGCCGAAGAGTTGCTGGCCACCGAGCAGCAGTACCAGCAGCTCGAACAACAGAAGGCCGCGAACCAACTCGATCTGGTGAAACAGGCCGAGCAGTTGGAATCGCTGCGTGCGACGGTCCATCGTCTGGCCGATGAGCTTCAACAGCGGTTGTCTCAACACGACGAAGCCGATCGCCGCTGCACGGCTTCCTTCGCCAAACGCCAACAACTGACGCTGCACGTTCTGAACACGCGGGCCACGCGTGACGAGCAATTGCTGGCGGCCGAACACGTCGCCGATGAAGCCTGCACGCTGCATGCGGCCAAGCTGGCGCTGCGCGTGGAGCGGAGCCAACTCGTCGAACAGGAACTCGATCTGCGCAAGGAACGGCGCGAACTGGCCGAGCGTCGCCACGCCGATGAGATTCGCGTGCGCGACATGAAGCACGCCTTGACGACGCTCGATGAACGGCTCGACGAGGAGTACCAACTCAAGCTGGCCGATGTCGTCGCGTCGGGCGCATCGGCGTATCGACTGCTGCTCGAAGAACGCGGGGCGAAGGTTGAGGGTCGAGGGTTGAAGGTCAAGCCTGACGAACCCGAAGTGTCACCGACCGAAGACGCCGACCATCCGGCTCGTCACCCTCAACCCTCACCCCTCAACCTTCAACCTTCCTTCACCGACCTCCGCCCAGAACTCGAAGCCCGCGTCAATCGCTTGCGCAAGCAGCTCAAGCTGATGGGCAACGTCAATACTGACAGCCTGCGTGATCTGGAGATGTTGGAGAACCGGTTCGAGCAACTGTCGGCGCAGTTGCAGGATCTCGTCGAGGCGAAGAACACGCTCGAAGACATCATTCGCAAAATCAACTTGGAGTCGCGCCGCCTGTTCGCCGAGACCTTCGAGACGATCCGCACCAACTTCCAACAGCTCTTCCGCCAGGTGTTCGGCGGCGGTGAGGGAGACATCGTGTTGGAAGATCCGAACGATGTCCTCGACTGCGGCATCGACATCGCTGCTCGTCCTCCTGGCAAGGAGCTGCGCAGCATTTCTCTGTTGAGCGGCGGCGAAAAGACGATGACGGCCATCGCACTCATCATGGCCATCTTTCAAAGCAAGCCCAGCCCGTTCTGCATCCTGGATGAGGTCGATGCGGCACTCGACGAAGCCAACGTCGAACGGTTCACCGCCGTCGTGAAAGCCTTCCAGCAATCGACGCAGTTCATCGTCATCACTCACCACAAGCGAACGATGACGGTCGCCGATGTCCTGTACGGCGTGACGATGGAAGAATCGGGCGTCTCCAAACGGATGAGCGTCCGGTTTGAAGATGTCTCCGACGACGGCCACATCCGCACGTCGAGCCAGCCGGTCGCGGCGTGATGCGAGTCGTGAGTCGTGAGTCGTCACGATCAGCCAACACCAACCCGCAGCGTGAGCAAGGAAGCCGGATCATTCCGCCCTCCCTCACGCCATTTGAAGTGGCGTTGTTTTGGATTTCCGCCCCAAGGGGGCAGTCGTAAGTGAGCCTAGGGCAAGCGACCTGTCGTTGATACACAACTTTAACGGCCACGGAACCGCCCATCGTCGTTGGAATTGTCCGTGTTGTGTATCAACGACAGACAAGGGGTCCAGCCTACATGGGGTGTGAGTGGGCGGAGCATCTCGTCGGCGCGACAATTGCCTCAACCAGCGAACTGGCCGACACGGTGCGATTGGAAGGCGACGATCACGGAAGCTCTTCCTGCATCGACAACCCTCCGGATTCAGGGCTTTTGACGGATCGAATGGATCGCAGCGACGAGGCGACGAGGAAAAGTGAAGTGCCGAGGATCGCCTCGTTGATGCAATTTGACGCACGGTGTTGGGGCAACTAGAGTGACTCGCGCGGCAACGCCAGCCCGCCCGCGTCGAAAGAGTCGAGCAGAAGTAACAGTTCGGTGAGCGACTCTGCTTTCGGGAAGTCATGATCATGTTGGGCCAATTAATACCGTTGGGCGGCGGGGATCCGATCCCGCTCAAGAAACCGATGCTTCTGGTGGGCCGACGCCCAAGTTGCGACATTCGGTTGGACCTTGCCAACGTCTCGTCCCAGCATTGTGAGTTGGCGTTTATCAACGGCTTTTGGCGCGTGCGCGATCTGCACAGCAGCAATGGGACGAAGGTCAACGGCGAACGCGTCGATGAGAAATTCGTGCAGCCGGGCGACACGATCGCCTTCGCCAAGTCGCAGTTTGAGATCGAGTACACGCCCGATCCACATGCCGCTCCGCCCGAAGAAGTCGATCCGTTCGCGATCAGCCTGCTGGAGAAGGCGGGCCTCGCCGGCTGGAGCGACAATCCACGACCGCGTCGCACGGCTCCTCCGAAAGACGATGGCTCGCAAAACGGTGAGGGGCCAAACGGCAAGAAGCCCGGCCAGCAACCGCCGCGCGGCGAACCGAACGACGACGACAAGGCTCTCGAATGGATGTCGGACGAGTGAAGCGGCGACGTGAATCGATCGGCTAATCGCAGCGGCTCATCCGGTGTTTCGGGGAGGTCGCTCAAGATGGCTGGACAACACCCTCATTGCCAGATGATTTCTGTGGGAAATGGAGGCCAAAACCAGTGACCTCCCCGAAACACCGGATGAGCCAATTCCACCCGCTTGACTCCGCCCCGCTGCGGCCGACACCATTCGTGCCGAACGAAATTGGACTGACACCACCCCGCTCGGGAATATCTCACTCTTGGCCGCGAGAGGTCTCAACGAACCAACTCGCACTACGACACTTCACCCCGTCAACGCTTCATTGGACGGCTTTTGCCAGACGCAATCGACGTAGTAGCGTCGCTTGCCATCGACGGTCTCTTCGACGAGGCCGTGGATGTCGGTGTCGAAACCGGGGAAGCGTTCGTTGAACATCCGGGCGAACTTGAGGTACTCGACGATCGTCGTGTTGAACCGCTCACCGGGGATGAGCAACGGAATGCCGGGCGGATACGGCGTGAGCAGCACGCTGGTGGCCCGGCCTTCGAGATCGTCGATTTCCACGCGATCAATCTCGCGGTGCGCCATCATCGCGAAGGCATCCGACGGCTTCATCGCGGGGTCCATTGCGGAGAGGTACATCTCGGTGGTGACGCGCGCCACATCGTTGGCCTTGTACGTGTCGTGAATCTGCTGGGACAGATCCTTCAGCCCGATCCCCTCGTACTGCGGAAACTGCTGACAGAACTCGGGCAGGATGCGCCACATCGGCTGGTTCTTGTCGTAGTCGTCCTTGAACTGTTGGAGCGCACTCACCAGCGTGTTCCAACGGCCCTTGGTGATGCCGATCGTGAACATGATGAAGAACGAGTACAGCCCGGTCTTCTCGACGATGACGCCGTGTTCCACGAGGTAACGTGTCACGATGGACGCTGGGATCCCGGTTTCGGCGAACTTGCCCGAGACATTCAGGCCCGGCGTGATGACGGTCGCCTTGATCGGATCGAGCATGTTGAAGCCGGGAGCCAAGTTCCCGAAGCCATGCCATTCGGCATTGGCCTCCAGCATCCAAGCATCTCGCTCGCCGATCCCTTCCTCGGCGAGTTCCACCGGTCCCCAGACTTGGAACCACCAGCCTTCGCCCCATTCGTCTTCGACCTTGCGCATCGCCCGCCGGAAATTGAGCGCTTCGTTGATCGACTCTTCGACCAGCGCGGTGCCGCCGGGCGGCTCCATCATCGCCGCCGCCACGTCGCACGACGCGATGATCGCGTACTGCGGCGAGGTCGAAGTGTGCATGAGGTACGCCTCATTGAACACGTTGCGGTCGAGCTTCTGCGTCTCGGAATCTCGCACCAAAATCTGCGATGCCTGCGAGATTCCCGCCAGCAGTTTGTGGGTCGAGTGCGTCGCAAAGATCATCGACTCTTTGGATCGCGGCCGGTCTTTTCCGATCGCGTGCATGTCCTTGTAGAACTCGTGGAACGTGGCGTGAGGCAGCCATGCTTCGTCGAAGTGCAGCGTGCCAATCCGGCCGTCGAGCAGCCCCTTCAGCGTCTCCACGTTGTAGATGATGCCGTCGTAGGTACTTTGCGTGATCGTCAGGATGCGCGGCTGACGTTCGGGATGTTTGGCTTGAGCTTCCCGTGCAAACGGGTTGGCTTCGATCTTCCGTTGGATACTTTCAGGCGTGAACTCGCTCAGCGGGATCGGGCCGATCAGCCCGAGGTGATTGCGGGTCGGAGTCAGGAAAACCGGCACAGCTCCCGTCATGATGATCGAGTGCAGGATCGACTTGTGGCAGTTGCGGTCCACGACCACGATGTCACCCGACGCGACCGTCGAATGCCAGACCATCTTGTTCGACGTGGACGTGCCGTTCGTCACGAAGAAGCAGTGATCGGCGTTGAAGATGCGTGCGGCATTCCGTTCCGACGCGGCGACCGGTCCCGTGTGATCGAGCAACTGGCCGAGTTCCTCCACCGCGTTGCAGACATCCGCCCGCAGCATGTTCTCACCGAAGAACTGGTGAAACATCTGTCCGACTGGACTCTTCAAAAACGCGACGCCGCCCGAGTGACCGGGGCAATGCCACGAGTACGAGCCGTCGTTCGCGTACTCGACCAGCGCGCGGAAGAACGGCGGGGCGAGGCCGTCCGTGTACGCCTTGGCCTCACGAATGATGTGCCGGGCCACGAACTCCGGCGTGTCCTCGAACATGTGAATGAAGCCGTGCAGCTCACGCAAAATGTCGTTCGGGATGTGACTCGACGTGCGCGTTTCACCGTACAGATAGATGGGGATGTCCGAGTTCTTGCGGCGGATCTCTCCGATGAAGGCGCGCAGATTGACGATGGCTCGATCGGGTTCCGGCCCCGGCGTGAACTCTTCGTCGTCGATCGACAGGATGAACGCCGAGACGCGGCTCTGCTGCTGAGCAAACTGGGAGAGGTCGCCGTAGCTGGTGACGCCCAGCACTTCCATCCCTTCGCCTTGGATCGCATCGGCCAACGCGCGAATCCCCAAACCGGACGTGTTCTCAGAACGAAAGTCCTCGTCGATGATGACGATTGGAAATCGAAATTTCATGGGCGGGGAACTCGTGGCAGGAGAAAGAGGGCGAGAACAAACGGGCTGTCGGCTGGAGACGCTTCTGTCGTTTCACCGCGTGGGCAACGCCCCGCGCGTCGTGTGGCACAACGAGGTCCAACATCACACGCCGCACGGGGCGTGGCCCACGCGGTGAAACGAACTACTCGATCACCGAACGCTCGGTCGAAGGCGGGCGAAAGGTAAAAGGTCAGGGGAGCGCTAGCAATGTCCAGCGGCAGACTCGCAACAAATTGGCGACAGGCGATTTGAACTGCGGCTGCGAATGAGCGAGATCCTGGAGTTCATCCGAAGTCCGGCTTTTCTTAAAGCCGGACTTCTCGACGGGACACGTCCTCTCCGCGAGAAGTCTGGCTAGCAACGCTGAGCAGTCTGTTGAACAAGGCGGGACGGACGCCTTCGTCCGCCCGAAACCCAGCAGAAATTACGGACGAGGGCTTCCGTGCTACGGTCTTTCAACTGGCTGTGAGGGGCGGCGCATTGACGACGTTCGAGAGTGGCTGTCGGGGGCATGGCCCCGTTTTAGGCCGTGTGGACATGGGTCCTGGTTTTGGAGGAGTGTTCGGCTTTCCGCTCCTGCTATACCTCACGCCGCCCCGCTCGGAAACCTCTCACGGTGTGCCGTGTGAGGTATAAGAACCCGCAGCCTGACTGCGTGCGGCGCGCCACTCTCTCATCTTGAGTTGCGTGAGGTCTCAACATCACGCAGTTCCCTCACCACGAATGGTCACGATGCCGCGTCTTCAACTGTTGCTGATCGCTGTTTTGATTCTGCTCCCCATCGCGCTGTTTGCCGGAGTCGGGGCGTGGGCGATTTGGCAGTCGGGGCATTTGTTGTGGTTGTCGTGGATGATGCCCGTCTGTTGGGGGCTGGCGTGGGTGCTGCTCAGGAAGTCGAAGCGGGTCGAAGTGCCGTTGCCCGAGATCGGATCGCGGATTCATTGGACTCCTCACGACAAGGCGGCCGGTGAGATCGTGGCGGCCGAGCAGAAGCGGATCGGTGATGAGGCAACGGCCGAGCAACTGACCGATCACACGTTCTTTCGCGACCGCACGCTCGATCTCGCGGCCAAGGTGGCACGCCACTATCACCCCAAAGTGGCCGAGCCGCTCGATGCACTGTCGGTCGTGGAAGTGATGGCCGTCGTGAGGTTGGTCGCCGAGGACATGGAGGTCTGGTTCGACGAGAACGTCCCCGGCAGTCATCTCGTGTCGATCGGCCAGTGGCGGATGCTGGCGAAGGTGCCGGGTTGGTGGCGTGCGGTGAGCAACGCGGGCTGGATCGCCGCCGTCGTGATGAATCCGTTCGCCGGGATCGCACGCTATGCGGCGAGCAAGGTCTTCGTCGATCCGGTGACGAAGCAGGTCCAGAACAATGTCTTCGGCGCGTTCTTCATGCTCTACCTGCGACAGGTCGGCTTCTATCTGATCGAACTGAATAGCGGACGACTGCGCGGCGGATCGGCGCGCTATCGCAGTGCGATGTCGCGTCTGGAAGCGCGGCCGCGCGAAGCGGCTGGTGCGGACAACGGGGTCTCAACGAAAGTCGCGTTATCACACGAACCCGTCACCGTGACGATCGCGATCATCGGCCAAGTGAAGGCGGGGAAGTCGAGTCTCGCGAACTGTTTGCTTGGCGAGCAACAGGCGGCGGTGGACATCCTGCCGCTCACGCAGGATGTCGCGCGCTACGAATTGCGGCTGGACGAAACGAACGACCGGTTGGTGTTGCTCGACACGCCCGGTTACAGCGATGCGGGTGCGACGCGCGAGCAACTGAAAGCGACGCGCGAAGCGGTGCGGCAAGCCGATTTGATCCTGCTCGTCATGGCCGCGACCTCCCCGGCAAAACAAGCCGACGCGACGATGGTCTCCGAACTGTTCGGTTGGTTTCGAGAACAGCATCACCTCAAGCCGCCTCCGGTCGTCGGTGTCGTCTCGAAGATCGACGGACTCAGCCCGGTGATGGAGTGGTCGCCGCCGTATGACTGGTCGCAGCCGGTTCGCTCGAAAGAGGTCTCGATTCGCGAGGCGGTCAACTACGCGCGGCAGTCGGTCACTGCGGGGTTTGGCAGTGCGGGACTAGGGAGCGCGGGACTGGGTGCGGGGGAAGGTCTCGCCAGCATCGTCCCCGTCTGCACGGATCGCGAACGGCACCGCGTCTTCGGGGTCGAGGAGTGGCTGCTCCCGGTGATCGCGCTGCAGTTGGATGAGGCTCGCGCGTGTTCGCTCGTGCGCTCGGTCCATCACGACCACGATCGCGTGAAGGCGTGGCGCGTGGTCTCGCAACTGATCGCGTCGGGACAGCGCATCAAGGACGCGGTCGAGGCCCTGCGCGATCCTCGCATGCCGACAAAGTAGCCGTCATCGCTCCGCGTGACGAAAGCCGATTGTGAGTTGCCCCTGTAACTCAGCAGTCAGACACCAAGCGAGTGAATCAGGGGTCAGGCACCGCAGACTTCAGATTTGGCGGGTGAAACGTTGTTTTGAAGTGGCGACTCTCAATCCGCCAAATCTGAAGTCTGCGGTGCCTGACCCCAAGCGTGTTGCCATTTCGAGCTAACCCATGATCTCGCGGATCGGTGCGCCGTGGTCGATGTCGAGCCGTTTGCGGCCGGGGATTTCGAGACGGCGCGAGTCGAGGCCGAGTTGATGCAGGATCGTGGCGTGGATGTCGGTGACGTAGTGTCGGTTCTCGACGGCGTGGAACCCGATCTCGTCGGTCGCTCCGTGGACGAGGCCCCCTTTAATCCCGCCACCCGCCATCCAGACGGAGAAGCCGTAGATGTGATGATCGCGGCCGTCGCTCCCCTGCGTCCCCGGTGTGCGACCAAACTCACTCGCGAAGAGGACGATCGTCGAGTCGAGCAACCCGCGCTGCTTCAGGTCTTTCAGCAACCCGGCGATCGGCTTATCGACCGCTTTGAAGTTCTTCTCATGGTTCGCCTTCAAGCCACCGTGTGCATCCCAGACACCGGCCCCGCCGGCTCCGTGCTGCACTTGGATGAAGCGGACTCCCCGTTCGATGAACCGGCGCGTGGCGAGCATCTGCATCCCAAAGTCGCGCGTCGCGGGATCGTCCAGCCCGTAAAGCTGCTGCGTCGCTTCAGTCTCGACGTTGAGGTTCAGGACATCGGGGACGGAGGTCTGCATCCGGAAGGCGAGTTCATACGATTTGATCCGCGCGGCAAGCGCCGAGTCGTTCGGGTATTCGACTCCCTTCAGCCGGTTCAGTCCGCCGACCAAGTCGAAGCCAATCTGCTGTTCCTCGCGGCTGAGTCCTCCCGCCGACTTGCCGAAGTCGAGCGGGTTGTTCGGATCGACGCGGATCGGAATCGCGTCGTGAGCGGGACCGAGGTAATGCCCGTCCTTCGCATTCCAGTACTCGCGGTTCCCCATCGAAATGAACTGCGGCAGGTTGTCGTTCAGGCTGCCGAGTCCGTAATGAACCCACGCGCCGAGCGTCGGGTATTCGCCGTCGAGCATGTGGCGACCCGAATGAAACTGCGTCTGGGCGCCATGATTGTCATCGGTCGTCCACATCGAACGAACGATGGCCATGTCGTCCACACAGCTCCCCATGTGCGGCACCCAGTCGCTCAGCTCGATCCCCGCCTGGCCATACTTCCGATGTCCAACCTGCAACGGGTAAAGCTTGTTCCGCTGCTGCCCGTTCGCATCGTTCACCACGGTGACGCGCGCCAGCTTGAGCTTCTCCGGATTCTGAGTCTCCTTGTGCGGCGTCTCATTGATCGACTTGCCGCCGTACTTGGTCAACTCGGGCTTCGGGTCGAAGCTCTCCATGTGCGACACACCGCCGTTCATGAACAGCCAGACGACGTTCTTGGCCTTCGGCGCGAAGTGAGCCTGACCATTCGGCGGCACCCATTCCGCAGGAGCCTCCGCCCGCACAACGCCATCCCGCGCCAGCATCGCCCCCAGCGCGAGGCCCGTGAACCCGAGACCCATGTCTGCGAGAAATGCCCGGCGATGAACGCCACCGGCACACGAGCAGGACGCTTCACGGATGTCCGTCATGATGGCTCTCCTGCATGGTGAGGCTCCGACCAGTCTTCATTTTTCGGTCCGGGTATCTGCTCAAAGTCATAGACCGCTCGCGGGAGAAGCTAACACTCACCCGCAGCGTCAGCGAGGATGCAACGCACGTCCTCGCTGACGCTTTTTGAAGTTGCGCTGTTTGTCAGATGAAGGCAGTGTGAAGATGTCGCTGCGTCGCGTTTTGGCCTTCATCCGTGCCCCGGCTTTGCTATCCGTGCTATCTCGTCTAAGAAGACGTAGCACGGATGGCAATGCCGGGGCACGGATGAAGCCCGGAAGAATCCCGCAGAATTGTCAGCGGGAATGGGTCCAATGCGTGCGAAAAATGCCACTTCAAAAAGCGTAAGCGAGGATGCAACGCACGTCCTCGCTCACGCTTCGGGTTAGTGTGAAATATGCCATCCTCACCCGCGAGCGGTAGACACCGTGCCTAGCCGATCACGCACCGACCGCCATGTTGCTTAAACATCACACAGCAAAATGTCGCAGTTGAATGGAAACGCCGCGAGTCGCTCGTGCCAGCAAACTCTGACACCGAGCCTCGACCACCGAAAAGGGACGGACATTTTGACGCGACCGACAAAAGTCCGAATCAGCTGAGCCGGGCGGACTCAGCCGTTGGATTCTTATACCTCACGCGGCAGAAGCTGACACTAACCCGAAGCGTAAGCGAGGATGCAACTCACGTCCTCGCTTACGCTTCGGGTTAGTGTGAATTGTGCCATCCTCACTCGCTCACGGTTTACCAGGCGAACCACACACCGAGCGCCCCTCGAAAGCTTGAATAGGAGCAGCTCTTGCGTTCTTGTCGAGCATCAAGCGAAACGGGCTTGCCGATCATTCGGCAAGCCCGCGAGAACCATGTTGGAATCGATCGTGATGCAAAGCCGAACTTACTTCGACGACGGCACTCGGGCAGATGATGTCGCCGGAGTTTCACTGGCTGTCGTGACAGGCTGCTTGACCTTACGCTCCTCGGCTTTGCATGTGGACAACCCGAGCAACTGCTGAGCGCCTTGAAGCTGTGCCACCGAGAAGTATGGCGTTGGCGGCTGTCCACCGAGATGCGTCACCGTCTTGGAACTCAACTGCTGGAACGACATGTCATCGGTGAGATGCCAAGCCGCAGCTTGTGCCGCCTGCGAATCAACTTTGCCGGTGCCGACAACCGTCAACAGTTCGTACAGTACGGGGTTTTGAGACACTTGTTCGACCGGCACGAGTTTGTAGCGGCTGCTGGGAGTCGGTTCGGGTTTGCCGTGTTCTAGGCATACGGAATTGAATGGCAAAGAGACGACTCTCTCGGCAGGGACCGAGAAGAATCCACCCGCACCACCGCCCTGTTGCCCACCACCACCACCACCCCCTTGCTGGCCACCGCCGACTCCGCCACCTTGCTGCTGTTGCCCGCCACCTTGCTGGCCACCACCACCTTGCTGGCCACCGCCACCTTGCTGGCCACCGCCGAACTGGAAGTTCATCGGGACGCCAACCAGCGCCTCGGGGATTTTGACGTTTAAGGGCTTGTCCGTTTTGTTCTCGATCAACACGTTCCCGCCAAGGGCGTTCTTCGGAATAAGCTTAGCTTCAATCTGCCCCGCTTCCATCGCGGCGAAGAGCTCGACAGGCTCACCAGTCGGGTCGAACTTCGGATTCTTGATGGGCCTCTTATAGGGTGTTTTTTTATTGGCGGCTGAAAGCTCGGGGACTTGCGCGATCAACAAGACCAATGCCAAGGAAGCCAAACTACACACGATCACGGCAGCGGACGAACGACGAACCATCGGACGTTCCTTTCTCAAGGGCAGTACAACCGCAGCTCACCATGGCGAGCCGTCTCTCGAACACATCGGCCGACGCTCGGAGTCTCCGAGACGGCTGATCTTCCGATGGAGTGAGAGGATAATCGGTTTGAAGTGGGGCGGATTCTAAGCCTCTTCAAATCCGATAGACAATCAAAACTTGCAGGAAGTCGCTACTTTCTTCGGTCGCGAACCCTTCCGACGGAGTGGCACCCTCAGTTGGAACGACCCTCAAAAGCGAACTTCACCCAATAATGAGGGCGAGAGACTTCAGCAGGTTATCGTCCACCGAGTGGCCTCGTACCGCAATTCTCTGGCGACCACGCTTCAGCCGCTACATCCGGCCGAACCGACCGTTGCGATAGGAGCAAATGGGCGGAGAGTCGCTCTGGTAGTGTGGGGGGCAATGCACAACGGGCGGACTCTTCCAGCCACATTGAGTCCTTTGCAGCGGAAATGCACTTCATGCCGATCAGTCTTACCGCGCCCATTGCGCGTCCCCCTTCTCCTCACAACCCAACGCGTTCCGGTCTTGAGGGGGTTCGCCTTGTCTTAAGGAGCGACTTGCCATGTCCAACGGATTGGGAATCGGCGCGTGGAGAAAGTTGCTCGTCGCCGCGTGCTTGCTCCCGTTCGGGCTGGTCTCCTGCCAAGTCACCCCCGAGTCCATCACGCATTCTCGGACAACGCACGATTACAACCGGTTGGAGATCATTTACCGCGCCCACTTGGCTGAGGGCGTCTTACTTCAGGCTTCTCAATTTCCATCCGTTCCTGATTCCCGATTGGCCGAGCCAAACGAAACGGGGATCGTGACCGTTTCAGCCCAGTCCGATTCGGCCGGGTCCATCTCTGCTGCGGCATCAGAATCCGTTGGCTCCGAACTCAACTGGTCGGTGGCAGAACTGCGAGTCCAGTATCCTCACCCTGACCAGCGGGAAAACTACGCGCGTGTCACGCTTCAATGGCAACCGATCGACTATGGGCAGACGTTTGAACAACATTCCCTGAGATCCGCATTGGAGGAAGGCGTCGAGATTCGTAAGGCGCGGCGCGAGACCCGTCGTGATCGTTGGTTCTGGGAACGGAGTCATCCCAGCGAAGACAGAACGACGGTCGTCGAATTCGATCTGCCGAGGTCCGAACTGGATGTCTTGGTACGGGAACTCAATTCACATGGTTTTTTCTCCCGTGAATTGTTGTCGCGTGATGTCGCGGCATCCGAACGAGCCTCACAATTGGAAGTTCGGCTCGACCGCCGCTGGACTTCGCGGGCTTGGCACTACGAACCGGCACTCGATGCACTCACGACGCGGGTCTACGAACAAGGGCGGACAAACATCGCTGATGACTTGCAGCCGACCGACTCACAGGCCAGTCGAAGCCCGTTACGCTGGCTCAACATGAAGTCGCTCACGCAGACCGTGCGTTAGCGATGAAGCGCCTCACCAATTCGAGGTCTTTCACACCCGGTTGCGACTCCACGCCACTGGCCACATCGACTCCCCAAGGCTGAGTTACACAAACCGCGTCAGCGGCGTTGTCGGGAGTTAATCCTCCAGCCAAGATCAGCGGTGGCCAAGTGTTGCGAGGATAGACTCGTGCGAGGGCGTCCCAAGCCACGGTGTGGCCGCTGCCCCCATAAACACCCACCACACGAGCATCAATCAAGCAGGCTGCCAACGAAACCTTCAGTGCCTGACACGCTTTCAAATACTCATCCAAGTCCGCCAAACTTTCGCCCGCCATCCGCCACGCGCGAATGAGCGGCACCTGCGGCAGCCGGCTGCACAACACCGCCAATTGATCCGGCGATTCGTCACCGTGCAGTTGAACCTGATCGAGCAAGCCGTCATTCACGAGGTCTTCGATTTCATTGACCGTGTGATTGACAAAGACTCCTACGCGAGTGACTCCGCGCGGAAGTTGCCTCCCGATCCGAACCGCCTCAACACCGGAGACGCAGCGGGGGGACTCGGCATAAAAGTTGAGACCGATCGCGTCGGGAACCAGTTCGATGACTGCCGCCGCCGTCGCAACATCCGTGATGCCGCAGATTTTGATCCACATCAGATGCCTCCGGCGACGTGTTTATGGAGTGAGGGGCGGGCACACAGATCGTACTACTCACGTTTCGCTTCTTTGCAGGGCGCGAAGATTTCCGCACTGTCACCGAGTGATACTCGCTGCCGGAAAAGCTTGTCACTAGCCCACTTCATGCACGAACAGCCGCCAGAAGACCTCAACAAGAAAATGGTGGACAAGAAGATGAAAGCTAGGTCCAGATGCTTCCTCTCCGATCTTCTTATCCATCATCTTCTTGTTCCTTTCGGTTGCGGCTGAGCCGCGCTGGGATATCCAGACGTGAGGCACAGAAACGACAGCAGCCCGGCCGTTGGGCCGAGCTGCTGATGAATCTCTGCTTCAAGTTCCCAAGCCACAGATGCGGACCGAGGTCACTTGTTGGCGGCTCAGTTCATTCTTCCGACACATACGGGAGCAGGCCGATGAAACGTGCTCGCAGGATCGCTTCGCGGACGGCTCGTTGCCACTTGGCACAGTTGCCGGTCTTACGTCGCGGCAACATGTTCCCTTCGCGGTCGATCATCTGACGCAGCGTCTTCAGATCCTTGTAATCGACATAGGTTGGATGTGGCGACTTGCCATTCGGAGCGAACCGGCAGCGGAGCTTCTTCTTCAGCCGCTGTCGCTTCTTACGAATCTTCTTAACTTCGGTCTTGTTGTATGCAGCCATCAGTTCGCCTCATTGGGAGACCTCACACAAAAGGAGGCCCGTTTCTGGGTGAGAAACGTGGAGGAAATCGGTTCGCACCGGCAACATCGCACAGCACGACCCTCAGGAAACGGACTCAGCCGCCTGCCGTGAAGGGGCGGGAGTATTAAGGCTGAAGCAGCCAAATGCAAGTCTCGGTGACGAGTTCACTTAGTAGCGGGTGCCTGTTGGTGAACCGGTTCTGCGTCAGTTCCGCAACAGGCTCGTCACGACGAGGTTGTCGCGGTGGATGACCTCGGCGTAAGGGATCGAGCCGATCGACTTGGCGATCTCATCCGAACGTTTGCCCGCGATGGCCAGTGTGGCGGTGGCGTCATAATTGGTCAGTCCCCGCGCGAATTCTTCACCGTGCAGATCGACCAGAGACACGACCTCACCTTTGGCAAAGTCTCCCTCCACGCGAACGATCCCTGCCGCGAGGAGCGACTTACCCTGCTGCTCGACCGCGCGGCGAGCACCGTCATCCAACACGAAGCGGCCCTGTGGCGGCATCGTGTAGCCGATCCAACGTTTCCACGCCGAAACACCATCCCCTTCGCCGAGGAACAGCGTTCCAATGTCGTCTCCTTGCAGAATCTCATCGAGGACGCGCGGTCGTTTGCCGTTGGCAATGACGACGTTTACGCCAACGGCCGTTGCGGTATGAACGGCCTCCAACTTGGTCTTCATTCCGCCTGTGCCACGTGAACTTTTTGAGGTTCCAACGAGCTTCAGCAGGTCGTCCTCGAATCGCTCGACCAGCGGGATGCGGTGGCTTTGAGGATCAGACGGATCGCCCGTCAGCAGCCCCTCGATGACGGAGAGGACGATCAGCAGATCGGCCTGAATCAAACCGGCCACCATCGCGGCGAGGCGGTCGTTGTCACCCAATTTGATTTCGGCGGTACTGACGGTGTCGTTCTCGTTGACGATCGGGATCGCGTTGTATTCAAAGAGCGTTCGCAGCGTGTTCCGCACATTGAGATAACGCGACCGGTTCTTGAAGTCGTTCGCGGTCAGCAACAACTGCGCGGCGTGATAGCCGTGCGGGCGAAGGGCTTTGTCGTAAATGTGGATCAGGTGCGCTTGTCCTGTCGCGGCGGCGGCTTGCAAATGCGGCAGGTCTTTGGGCCGCTCCTTCAAACCGAGCAACCCCATCCCCGCGCCGATTGCTCCGCTCGAAACCAGCACGACCTTGCGTCCCGAGGCACACAGTGCATGAACCTGTTCGGCCAGCGACGCGATCCGCGCGGCGTCGAGCTGGTCGTCGTCGGTCGAGAGAACATTGGTGCCAACTTTGACGACAACGGTGCGCGTGCGGTCCATGACCTCGCGTCGAAGAGTGGCAGCGTTCTCAGTCATGGAGGCGAATGTTCTGATGCGAATGTCGAACAGGGATCAACTCTGGAATCATTCCCGTGACCGCGACGGAAGATATCAAGGGGTCGCGCAACGATGCCACTCGAAGTCCGGCTTTTCCTAAAGCCGGACTTCTCTCCGTGGAGGTTGGAGGACACACTTGACGATCCGAAGTCCGGCTAAC
>JAYTGQ010000979.1:0-3096 GCA_043733345.1 Schlesneria sp. | reverse complement strand
GGTGGGACCAGCGGCGCTTCGCCGCGCCGGCCCACCATGATTTCTCGATGTTTCCTACATGGTGGGCCGGCGCTCGAAGCGAGCTTGTCCCACCCTACATGAAAAAGGCGATGGCCCTGCTGGTTATCGCGGTGCGGGTGACGACGACCTGCATTCACATTGGCTCGTCGCTCATGAATTTTGACGATGGTAGGCCGTCCTGAGTGGATTTTATAATCCGACGCCGACCTGCCCAGAACAGTGGCCTGCGCTGAGATATCTTCATGACGATGCACGCTGTCCGTCCCGATGTCTCCGATCTGGTGCTGTGCGCTTTCGAGCGGCCGCTGCATCCGGAACTCTTCGTACATTGCCGGTCCCTCGCGTTGAGCAACGGCGCAATGGTACTCGATGCGCGGCTCCATTCGGCGGGGCACGTACTCGTGTTGCGAGTCGGTTCTTTAGTAGTGACCGAAGTGATTTCTGATCGTCGCGAACCGTTGCCTCGACACCGCTGCCTGTTCCAGCATCGGCTGCACGGCGATCACGATGCGACGGCTGAACTCAATTCGCGGCTTCGTTACAGCGTCAGCACGTCGATCGAACAACTCACCCACGCCACGTTTTTACGGCACAACGAGGAGTTGATCGGAGATTGCTTCGGGGCGAACTTGTCCGTCTGTTTTGAAAGCGAGAATCGCTTCAGCCCCGGCGCGGTGAGCCTGCTCAGGATCGAGGCGACACGCGACAGCTTGTTGGTCCACGCGTTCCACACGTTTCCCGAACACCTCGCCGTGGTGAAGACGCAGTCCTTGTTTGAACTGATCTGACGACCGCGAAGTGCGGTGGGGAGAGTTTTCAATTTCAGAAACTCGTTTCGGCGGTCGAACGGTTCGCAACCTCAGCCAAAGAATGCAGCAGGCCGGACTGTTAGGTCCGGCCTGCTGTCACCAACCGTGAAGTCAGTCTTCGTTACTTCTTGGCGGTCTTGGCCTTCGCCGACTTAGCGGCTGGGGCGGCCTTCTTGACTTCGGTCTTCTTGGCTTCGGGCTTCTTTGCAGCGGCCATATCCGTGGCTCCTTTGGGGAAGAACTTGGGCACCTGCTGTTAAACTGTCGTCTCTCTTTGGCACCCGGTAAGAGAGGCAACTCAAAAGTGCGACACTCCAACGAGGAGCGTGAACTTCAAATCCAAGTTACTGCCGTATCAACGACGGCGATCCTATGGTCGTTTGAAAAATCGGTCAAGCAGAAAATGTTACTCAGCAAGAGATTGTCGAAGATTGTTCGGTCGTAACTTTTCGCATTTCAAACTGACGCCGTGACGCAACTCATCGCGACACTCGCGGCCATCCGTCAAGCTCGATCAAGCGTTACTAAGCGGACTGTGAGGTCTGAGTGGTTTGGTCAGGTCATAGTCATCACACCGATTTCATCGGCTAGACAAGCCGTGACGGTTTGGCGAATTTCGCGGTTTGTTGCGATGGCGAGGGAAAAATGTTCTGCATGACTGAGGTTCATTCTGAAGTTCGGTGAGAACTGCCGATCGAATCTTCTCGATTCAAGAAAAGTGGAGTCTGTGGATCATGGCCGGTGCATCCGAGATTCCCTCCTGTTTTTCTGGTCCACCCACTACTTGTTTCCTGGGTTGCAGTGACGAATCACTTGCTCAGGCCAGACCGCTGAGTTCCCGTACGAGGACTCTCAAGAACGGCTCGACATCCGTCACAAGGCCGATCGTTTGAAAGCTCCCTCGATCACTGAGCTTCGTTACCGTTGCCGGATTGATATCGACACAAACGGTCTTCACCCAAGCCGGAAGCAGGTTGCCGACCGCGATGCTGTGCAGCGTTGTTGCGATCATCAGGCAAAACGTGACGCCTTGTACCAGCTCTCGCATCTGTGTTTGAGCGACCAGTGAATCGGTGATGACTTCGGGGAGCGGCCCATCGTCGCGGATGCTGCCCGCGAGGACGAACGGGATATTGTGCTGAAGGCACTCGTACATGATGCCGCTCGTCAGCAGGCCGTGTTCGACCGCTTGCCTGATCCCACCGAGACGCCGCACGCGATTGATCGATCTGAGATGGTGTTCGTGCCCTTCATCCGTTGTGCCGCCATGCTGCATCGAGATGCCCAAGCTGGTGCCGAAGAACGACTGCTCGATGTCGTGAGTCGCAAGGGCGTTTCCCGCGAACAACACATGCACGAAGTTGTTGCGAATAAGCCAGCTCAGTAGCTCGCGGCTTCCGGTGTGAACCACGGCGGGGCCGGCGACGACGAGAATCTTCTCGCTCCCTTGGGCCGCGCGACGCATCACTTCGGCGATCTCGCGCACCGTGACGTTTTTCGGTTTCTCACTCGACACCGTGCTGTTCATGAAGCCGAACGAGTGCTTGCGATCACGGTCGCGTCCCACCGGGGAGACTCTCGTGCCGAGTCGCCCGACAACGATCAAATCACCGCATCGCACATCGACCATTGCGACGCAGCGTGCTCGTTTCGTCGTGGAATCAATCGCGATGCCGCAGTCCATTTCCTGCCGCTCGACACCGATCCAATGCCCCGCGAGACGGACTTCGGTCGGCTCGTTTGTCGTGGCATAGAAGCCCTCGGGAAACGCACCGTCCATGTCAGCCGGTTCGAGTCGGCAGTCGTGATGCTGCACGGGGACCGCTCCATGCTGACCAATCGCCATCAGAATCTTCTCGAGGCACTGCTCTGTTGGAGCTGACACGGTCAACCGAACATAGCTCGGGTCGTGGCGATTGTGCCCGATGCGAATCTCGTGACTTTGATACTCGCCACCAAGACTGGTGATTTCGTCGAGTACCTTCGGCAGTAGCAGGCTGTCGATGATGTGCCCGGACAGTTCCACATCCTCATGAAACGCTTTTTGCTGGGTCGTGACTGAGGCATGTTCGTCAATGAGACTCATGGTCGAGGCTCCTACTATGAGGATCGTATTTTTTGCTCTTAGGCGACCGGCAAGACTTGTAGGCGACCAGCAAGACTTGTCTGACCCACACCAACCCGAAGTGTGAACGAGGGCGAAGTTGATCGATGTCCTCGTTCACACTTCGGGTTGGTGTCTACGGGTAAACCATTTGTTGCCGGT
>JAYTGQ010000978.1:0-3101 GCA_043733345.1 Schlesneria sp. | reverse complement strand
CCCAGCTTCGCAAGATCGTCGATGCGATGCTCCCAGACCCAGTCAATCCCCTCGGCGGCTTCGTAGCCTAAATAGTCGCTGCCAAAATATCCGCAGAGGAAAAGCACGAACGTCACCGACATGCCCAAGGCTTCCTGAAGCTGATGAATCTTTGTCGCTTCTTCCTTGCGCCGCTTGTTGGTGTTGGTGAAGTCGCCAGCCGACTTTGCCTCGATCAAGAACGGCAATCTGTCTTGGCGGAGCGACTTGGGTTGAATCACTACGTCAACTGGGATGTTTACCTTATGCGCCTTGCCGACTGCGAGGTTCATGCGGAAAGCGTAAGTTCCGGCATCCATGTCAGTGAGCAACTTGCCGCTGGGATGGACTTGCGGCCTGTAGCCGCGATCATCCGGCCAATCGCCAATCAGCTTTAGTTGCCTCTTTTCCTGTGCGTTGCGGACGATCGGGTTCGCCACCGCGCCACACAATCGATCGGCGACGATTGTTGAGCCCGGTCGCGTTCGAGATCGGTCGGGTCTGTCGCGGCATCCAGCCAAGGGAAGATGTCGCGATCCAACATTCTTGAGATGATGATGCAAAGTTTGGCCAACTCCAAATTCAATTTGATGCGTGGCATCCGAAGTGGCAGCTTGCCGTCTTCCATGCTTTTTACAAGATTCTTGCTCGCATCGGCCAGGCCGATCAAGCGGTCCACGGCCAACGGCGGAGCAGTACACATACGGAGCGTTGGCAGCGCACTCGGATTACTCGCGAGGGTCGCGGCATCAATGCTCCGCAGGTCACGGGTCGCAAGTAACGCAGCCTTGACGTGCTCGGTTGTCTTGATGCGTGTTGAACGGAACGCCTCGGGTGCAAATATCATGAACCACTGGTTGAATTGATCGACGGAAGCCGCGATGTCAGTCTTCCAGAGCTGCGGCTTATCCGCATTGATCAATGTAGCCATCGTTGAATCGCGCCTTTTTATTGAGAGGCGGAGTAAGCTATCAACGATGAAACCGTTTGCCCAGTGGCCGACATCGCGAGCGTCAGCCGGTGCGAGTGAACGTGACGTTTTCCTCTTGGTTTCTAAACGTTTCGCCCACATCGTACGCGGGGATGTTCAACCCGGCGTTGCCCGTGTCGATGGCTCGAAACAACCCGCGAAAGTTGTCCCAAATCGGCCGGGGGATGGTCCGGGTCGCGATGTTCGTAGGCGCGTTGAATCGTGTCGGCGGGCAACAGGCCACGATCCTCGCAGAACGCACAGAACAGAATCCGGTCGAGCAGCTTTTGCGTTGCGCTGAGCAAGTCATTCCGCGATGAGTCGGGATTCTCACGACAGAGATGCTCGAAGGCGTTCTGCCGCATCTCGACGTAGCGGAAGTAGAAGTCTTTGGTGAGTTCCTTGCCGACTTTCTCGGACGACGTGAGCAGCCCGAACAGGTGACAGCGGCCGGTTTCGGGAACGACTCGCTCGGCTCCCAACAGAAACAGGAACCGCTTCAGCAGGGCGTCATCGGTGGCGAGCCGCTCCATATCGAACCGTTCATAGGTGTACTGGTCCGCTCCCTTGAAGTAGAGCCGCGTCTGCCGCATTGACGTGACGATGACCCATTCGCACGGCAGATTGATGGCGTACCGATAGCCCTGATCGACCGCCGACATCTTCCGCCCGGCAAACGGCCGGTCCAGCGGGTCAAGCGGTCCCTTCCCTTCCAGCGCAACGACAAACTCTTCGTGAGACGGTCGAAAGTTCCCAAGCACGGCATCGGCGAACTTGCCGTCAACTTGAACGTGCTTCTCGCGCGAGATGGTGAACCGCGCCGCGTTGTCAGCCAGTCGCGTGTATCCGAGCGCGTCGCAAAAGACATCCTTCAGAAAGTCGGGCAGCAATTCCTGCCCTTTGAACTTGTCGGCCCGGCCTGTCGAAAACAGTTCCGCCCAACGGGCCAGAGCGGCTTTGGTCTCCGCCAGATTCTTCGGCCAAGTGAATGCCTGCAAATGCGATCGGAGCACGTCGGGACGAAACAACGGCTTGGCTTCAACAGGCATCTCGTCATCGCCTTTGGCTCAAGATGAATCGTGGGGTGGTCCAGCTTGCGTCAAGCTAGGTGCCGCAGGCACAAGAAACTCAGGGTCGGGCTGGAATTGGATACGGTCGCGTCCTCTCAATCAACGTCGGTCAGAGATTTCTTGTGCTGAACTCACCGGCACGGTTCACGGTCGGACGATTGAATTGGAGCGGGACACGAGCCTTCGCGATGGAGCCAGGGTTCGGATCAGCCTTGAGCCGGTCGAACTCTCGTCACCGTCCGGCCAAGCTCAAGCGGCGATTCTGGAATCTGCCGGAGCATGGTCCGATGCCGAGGACTCGGAGTTTGACCGCTGGCTGGAATCGACCTGCCAAACTCGAAGCCTGTCGCACCGCGATGAGTTCATAGAAGCGGACGCTCAGCAATGAGTGACTATACGTCACGCTGTTGGCCCTGATACTAACTCGAAGTGTCAACGAGGGCGGCTAAACATGCCCTCGTTGACACTTCGGGTTAGTAGCTTCTGCGAGCAAATGGGCCATTCTCAACCGTGCGAGGTATATCTGCTCGACACCGACACTTGCTCGCATCACTTTCGAGGTTCGCAGTCCGTCACCGAACGAGCGGCGAACCATGCGGAAGGATTGCATCTCTCCACGGTGACGCTGGCTGAGTTGCTCACTTGGACGTTGCGAACCAACACCGCTCCCAAGTGGCATCGCCTGTTGCTGCGGTTTCTGGATGCCGCTCAAGTCTTGCACGTCACGCCGGAAGTCGCCGAACGCGGCGGACAGATACGAGCCGAAATGTACGACCCATGCCACGCCGTCTCGATCGTCGACATGTTCATTGCTGATGTTTCCGACAGAAGTGGTGCGGCACGAGGGAGGAGTTGTCGGTGTCGGCAAGCGGTTTAATTTGGTGTCGTAAATCCCCTCGCGGCTTCACTTCGTTCCGCCGCAACCCAAGTGAAAGGCACGGCCCCTTAGGAACTGGCTGGCAATAACTTCCCGGTTTGACGCAGTGATTCTGTGAGCGGCAAGGCGCTAGCCGCCGGTAGTTCCAACTCACCGGCGGCTAGCG
>JAYTGQ010000977.1:0-8506 GCA_043733345.1 Schlesneria sp. | reverse complement strand
CACGCGGTTGAAGCTGACACTAACCCGAAGCGTAAGCGAGGAGGCAACACCAGTCCTCGCTTACGCTTCGGGTTAGTGTGAAATGTGCCATCCTCACCCGCCTGCGGTATAAACTGGCATAAGGTCTCACATGTCGCCGCGCGAGGTATAGATAGATGGAACCACCATTCGCTTTCAGGCGACACCGTTCTTGCCAGAAACAGGCGATCAACTCCTGTCTCGATTCGAGGCCATTGTGTTCAGGCCATTGCGGATCGACCGTGCCATCAAGACACAACGCTTCATGGGCTGTGAACGAAATTTCACCTTAAAAATAATGGCACATGGGTTGCGAACTCACAATCGAAGTTCGTATCGTCAGCTGAGTTGAGTACCATTTCAACTCGACTCCAGTCCCCAAAGTTCTATTTGGGATCTCCCCCGCAGTTTTATTGAATTTCGTTGGACCTTAAAGCTCTGGCGAGCCATCCTCAACTCAAAATGGCACGCAACTTTTGGAACCGAACATGAGCAGCAACAAACTGTCTTCAATGGATCAGACCGGCCCCGCAACTCAAACGATCACTGCGGACGCTTTCTTGTTAGTGCGGAGCGGCCCTATGGAAGGGACGATGTTCCCACTTCAATCGGGTCAAAGTGCAACTATCGGGCGGGCAACTTCCAATCGGATCGTCATTTCTGACGAGATTTGCAGCCGAAATCACTGCGAGATTTGGTGTGATGGTGGGCGATGGAAGCTACGAGACTCGGGCAGCCGCAACGGGACTCGCGTGAATGGGGAGCCGATCATTGGCGACTTAACCCTCACTGAAGGCCGTCTATTCCAAATCGGTAACTCTCAAATTTGCTTCTCCCTCAGTCGAGGCACTTTTAACGATGATGATTCGTGTGATCGCTTGGAAGCGGACACTGAATCTGAGATCCCCATCAGCATCTCCAGTTCAGGAGCGGGGGGGGAATCGACCGCACAAGCGGAGCTACGGCCGGAGATCGTGCATCGCACGGGAACGACGCGTTACTCGAGAACAGACTCCGAAGCGGTCTCGTCGCGAGACCGCGACGGTCAAGAGGCTCAACGATTGGTCCGACTCGGTCTGAAAATGGGTGCGGCGACCGACATTCGTTCGCTGTCGGAAATTGTTCTGAACGGGCTGTTTGAAGTGACATCCTCAGACATCGGAGCAGTACTCCTACTCCCGTTGGACGCGATCGGACAATCCGCAGCACCGAGTCAGCTGGAGTTGGTGGCTTATAAGTCGTTGGACTCGCGCCCGTTTGAACGGACTTCGGACTATCTGTCAGGTGAGGTATTGGAAACACGTGTCGCCGTGGTTGCTCAGGACGTGAGCGCCAATGACCGTTTTAAAAGCAGTGATAGCCTTCGCGCGATGCGAGCGGAAAGTATTGTCTGCGCTCCAATTCGTTCCGGAAACAACCTCTTCGGAGTGATTCAACTCTATTCAACCAACCCAGACAACCGTCTCGATCCGGATGACTCCGAGTACGCGCTGGCCGTTGCCGATCAAATGGCGTTGGCGTTGGAGCGAGTCCACGAACGCAATCGTTTGGCCGCCGGACTGGCTCGGGTTGAAACCGAAAACCAGACATTGCGTGAACAGCTTCAGATCGAAACGGAACTCATCGGCGACAGCGATTCCATCCGCAAACTGCGAGAACGAATCCTGCGAATCGCCCCCACGGGGGCAACGGTGCTGATCCGTGGCGAGAGCGGTGTTGGCAAAGAGTTGGTGGCCCGTGCGATCCATGAACACAGCAATCGCAAGACTGGACCGTTTGTCACGATGAACTGTGCCGCACTCAGCGAAAGCTTGCTGGAGAGCGAGTTATTTGGTCACGAGAAGGGGTCGTTCACCGGTGCGATTGGCCGGAAGATGGGAAAATTTGAACAGTCGCACTCAGGAACATTGTTCCTAGATGAAGTCGGTGAGATGAGTCCGGCAATTCAAGCCAAGTTTTTGAGAGTCTTGGAGGGCCACCCGTTTGAACGCGTGGGCGGTGGCTCCGAGGTGAAGGTTGACGTTCGTGTGGTCGCGGCAACGAATCGAGATCTCGAACGCTCAGTCGAGCAAGGGCAGTTTCGCAAGGATCTCTATTTCCGACTGCAGGTCATGGAATTGCTCGTTGAACCGCTTCGTGATCGAAAGTCGGACATCACGATTTTGGTAAAGCACTTCGTCGAGAGATCTGCAAAGAAGGTCTCCAGTTCCGTCACGGCCATCTCGCCAGCCGCCATCTCGACGCTCATCAACTACCCATGGCCGGGCAATGTTCGAGAGCTACAAAACACGATCGAGCGAGCAGTAATTCTGTGTACGACTGATACCGTTGGTGCTGCTGACATCCAGTTGTCGGCGCTCGGAGCGGGAGAATTAAAACCTAACCGAGAAGTGAAGATGGACGGTTTTCGAGCTGTCTCCCTCGACTTGATTGAGCAGGAGCAAATTCTGGCAACACTGGCTTGGACCAACTGGAATAAATCGCAGGCAGCTCAAATCTTAGGGATCGAACGCTCCACGTTGGATCGAAAACTCAAAAAGTACGAAGTTGAGCGACCCCGCAATTGAATAAATGACTCCGAAAACGTTCGGTGCCTGTTCGGTTTGAATACGGCGTGTACCTCACACGGCTACCAATGAGGTGCCAGAAGTAAGCCGTGTGCCGTCAGGCCACGGGTTTCTACCACGCCGTCCAGAACCCGCAGCCTAACGGCCAATGGCACTCACTTTACTAACCCGAAGTGTGAGCGAGGGCGACGGCATGAGAGGTTTCCCTTGGTTTCCCTCGCGGACACTTCGGGCTCCTTGGCCAAAGTGAGTGCCATTGGCCTAACGGCATGCGGCTCGCCAAACTGTCAGCGTGGGTCGCGTGAGGAATGACCGCTCAGAAAAAGCCATTCGCCTCCACCAGCAAATTGATGCTGTTGATAAAAAGACGCAGCGCGACATGCTGGTGGTACTCACCGTCGCATTCTGATTTTCAGGCTTCGGCGAGGCGTGAACCATTGCATGAGCCGTGGGCGGCATTTCCATGAAGTTGGGATTGGGCCGGTCATGACCCTCCCGTGTGTCTGAATCGACTTTATCAGCCGAGATGACGATCTGCATGCGGGTTGTTGCCGCACACCAACTCCGTACTTCTGGCGAATCAACTGCAACAAAGTTTTCCAGAGAATCTTGTTGACATTTGTTGAGATCGGCAGAGAATACGCCCGCTTCATTGCTCGGTCCTGCCTGCCTCCGGCATTCCACAATCGTCAAAAAACTCGGTCGTCTGTTTCGCCACCTGCTTGCGTGCTGCGTCCGCTTTGTTTGTTGTGGGTCGTCGGCGAGTGCTGGCACTTGACTCGGGAATGAAGTTCAACTGTTGCATGTTCTTGGGTTCCTGTTTACTTGGAGATGTCGCGAATGTCGTTCGACTACGACGTTGATGAAGATGTAGAAGTGCAAGAAACCGCGTTCGTTGAGGGAGCTTCAGGGGACGGTTATTCCTCGGAATTTTCTGGCGAATTCGAGGAAATTGACTTTGAAGCACTCGGAATCGATCCGAGTGGGCCGACAGGGGCGAAGCCTGGAACCGAAGAAAAAGTGTTGATGCTGGCGGCACGTTATGCCGCTGGCGTTCCGCTTTGGCATGGAAGCGATTGTTATGACCATGGACCGGGGCAGTCGGTGACTCGATTGACTCGTAAAGGTTGATTTCGATGTGGTGAGTTTTTGCGAACAAGTCCCTGCGAATTGAGAGCGAACTCCCGTCACCGCAATTTGAAAATGGAACAGCCCCGCTAGTCGTGCTTCAGCCATGACCAGCGGGGCTTTCATTTTGACCGATGTTTACCGACGATCCCGCGAACGTCAGTTCTCTCGCTCGATGCTCGAAGTCATTCGGATCAGTCACTACATCATCTCGTGTTTCGACCGTTCATTCCCGTCGCTCGGTCTTGGACTCCAAAGATGGCTAGCCTTGCCGCTTGTGATCCATCGCAGACTCGGAATGATCTGTCTCAGGCAGATTCTCAACCGGCGGTGTTTTGCGGCGATCATGTTTGTTCTGGGCGACACTGCACTTGGATCGTTGCGTTTGCTTGCGCGATTGTCGGCTGGTCGTTCAGCTTGACCGCCCGCCTCATCCGGGCCGATGACGAATCAGCGGCCTGGTCGATGTGTTATCGCGACCGAACGCTCTCAAACGCCTTGGCTCAAGCGGAAGATTGCCTACGAACAAAGGCGACCGCCGATGGCATCGTGCTGCTACAGTGGGTACTCGACCAGCCGTTCGATTGTTTCATCAACGATGGCGGGGATCGTGGCGCCGTGTCGGCCAAATGGAAAGCAGAGCGGCTTCTCGGCGGCAACTTGGCGGCGCAATACCAGCGTCAATTTGGTGCCAATGCGAACGCCTTGTTTGTGAAGGCCAAAGCGGATGTTGATCACGTCGGGCTGCAGGCCATCATTCAGCGGTTCTTTCTGACAGATGCGGGCTACGCCTCCGCAGAACAATTGATTGCCGTTTGGCGGGATCGTGGCGAGATCGACTTGGCCACTGCGATGGCCGATCGAATCCTGCGAGAACCCACTCACGCCACGCGAATCACCGGGTCGTTACGTCGATTGGCGGAGACATTGGCGACCGAGTCGCAGGGCTTGGAGACATCGAGCAGTGACCGGGCTGGCGGGCTATTCCGGTTTGGGTGGATGCTGGGCGGAGGTGATGGCCAACGAAACCGCGTGGTGCGTGGAAGTATCCCACTGCTGAGAGCTTCTTGGATCGCGACCAATCACGCCTCACCGCCGCGATCGCCCCCGGCGACGAGGGTTCGACTCGGAGTCCAGGCTAACCGCGATTCTTTCCGGCGACTGGACGCAGAGCTGTTGCTCAAGCAGTTTGAAATGCGGCAGCGGGACTTGGATCGCCAAGTTTGTAGTGCCTCATTTCCGATTGTCGTTCGTGACAAGATTATCGTCCGGAGCATCGGTGAACTGCGTGCGATCCATGTCGCGGACGGCCAGACCGCATGGTCCTTTTCCTGCGAGTCCTCGCTGGTGGAGGAGGGCGGTCGAGGAGATGCGGATGCCGTGCTACGGCGCGAGCAGGGGCGGTCATCAAGTCCACAACTTTACTCAACGGCGGAGTCGTGGTTTGAAAACTCGCGGACGGGGATGTTGTCATCGGATGGCCGATTCGTTTACGCAATCGCGGAAACCACGGCGTCGGGCACTGATGACGACGACGATTTGATTGGGACAGATCCGAGACTGAGAGTATTGCGTCCCAGTGCTCGCAACCACCTGATGGCGGTTCCGGTTGATGCTTCTGAATCGGGGGGACAGCGCGCGGCGTGGATCAACGACGGGCGGCTTTCCGCTCCGCTCAGTGCGCGTTCAGCAAACTCAACCTCCGCAGGTTCAAACGTAAGTGGCAAGAGTCCTCTCGACTGGAATCCAGCGCTGAATCGCGCCGTGTTTCTCGGTGCGCCGTTGCCGGGATCGTCCGAGTTGTTATGCGTCACCGAACAGCAGGGACAGATTCACCTGACATCGCTCGCCCCCGGTTCCGGAGCGGCACTCTGGACTCAACCGGTCTGCATTTTGGGACGGTCCAGCGAAATGGATGCGGATCGACAACTTCGAGCCTGCATTCCGGCGCGGTCGAATGGAGTCGTGATTTTCCCGACGAACACCGGCTTAGTCGTTGCGATCGACTTGGTGCAAAGACGATTGTTGTGGGTGACTCATGTCGATGACTTGCCGAACAACCAGCAATCGCGTGGACGAGGCGAGTATCTCCCGCCAACTCTAGGTTACGCCGGGTTCGCGTCGGGCCTTGTGATGGCAGCGGGGCGAGTCGTCTATCTGCCGCCTCGTTCCACGCGAATTCACTGTCTCGATCAACAGACTGGCAAGAGTCTGTGGACTTCGCCACGGCGCGATGGTGAGGTGGTAAGTCAAATTGTGGACGGGCGCGTGCTGGTGGTGGGGCGACACAATTGCCAGTGCCTCTCGCTCGCTGATGGCTCCGAACTTTGGAGCAGCCCAACGGGGCCATCGGTCGGTCGCGGCGTTTGCTTCGGTGATTCTTTCATCTTGCCCGTGGAGGGCGGACGGTTGGTGACACTCGACATGGCGACGGGCCATAGCGTGGGGAGTTCGATGCTCCGCAGTCCGGTCCCGCTCGGACATCTCATCGCGGCGGGAAATCAGGTGTACTCGATGAGTCCGCGCGAGTTGATCGCCTTTCCGCAGTCGGATCACGTTCGCGCTGAACTCGATTCACCAATGGCTGCCCAGCGAACACACTCGGAACGAGAACTGGTGCTCGCCGAGATCGACTTGACGCACGGTCGCGCGGGGGCGGCAGAGACGCGGTTGCTCGGTGTTGTCACGGGCGAGCTGTCAGCGGCGGAGGGGCTGCGGGCCAAGCGGCATCTCAAGCAGTTGCTGTTGTCCAAGCTCAGCGGTTCCGATGCGCCATCAACGGCCGATTGCGATCGACTCGAACAATTGATCGAGACGCCCGATGAACAGTTTCAATTTCTGGCCGGTCGCTTCCGGCATCTGCCGCACGACGAGCGTGATCGGCTGTCGGCGAGTCTCATTGAGAGCGTCTATCGACTGCCGTCGAGCTTGAGATACTCACCGCCCGGCGATGATTCGTGGACGATCTCGCCCGCCGTGTGGAACCGACTCACACGGATCGCTCGTGCAGACGGTGAGTCACAGCGACAAGGGCCGTTGCAACGACAACCGCCGCCGCAGGCCGCTTGGATTGAGCAGGAACTCACGGCGCAGGAGCCGAGTGCGCGCGTGCGATTCGTGCGTGCATTTGATGACACTGCACTCGCGCAACCGGTGCGAGCCAGTCTTGCGGCACAGCTTGCGATGAACGGTGAGGCTCAAGCGGCCGAGACACTGCTACTGCGAAACAGAATGTCAGACGCTCCGGCTGTCGCGGCCGATGCGGCGGTTCAATTGAGCGAACTCTGGGAGCGAGCTGGCTTCCTTGATGAGGCTGCGGAACAGTTGGAATCACTCGCCACGGAGTTCGCTCGCATCCAGTTGCCGAATGGAATGACTGGCGGTGAGTACGTCGCGAATCTCTCGGCGAATCGCCCCGTGTTGGAAGCGTGGCAACGGACGCAAGCGCCAGCGTGGGACGTGGATCGCGTGGAGATCGTCAGTTCCCGGATCGACGAAGACAATGGCTGGCGACCTGATTCTGATGGCCGTCTGTCCACCGTTCCGGGGCGCGCCAATCCTGAACGAACCGGCTCGCTCGCTCGTCAATTCCGGCTTTCCAACGAGCAGTCGTGCGAGTTCTTCATTCAATCGTTTCCGAACGGAAACGCGCGCGAGGAAAACGTCGTCGTGATGGACCGGCGGACGATGTTGCCGCGCGGCTCGGTGCGCATTGCAACTCCAAACGACTGGCCGAAGAAACAGAAGTTGAATGTGCCGGGACACCTCCTTCCCATCGGACTCGCTCATGGCGTCGCCGGCCTGTCCACATTGCAACTCGCCGAGGAACAATCCGTTTGGACACAGTTCCCGCCTGAGTTGCAGGATCGCAGCAGTCCGGCAACCCCCGGACCTTTCGGCCCCACGTTTACATCGTTCCTGTGGCGCAATCGACTGTTCGTTGTCGATCCTCTCGACGGTGAACTGCTCTGGCAACGAACGTTGTCACTCGGTTCGGTTGATCGAGTGGCGAACGACCAACTCGAAGTCACCGGCGACCACTTCGCGATCGTCGTGCGCAGTCCCGACCGCACCGTGTTTGAAGTCTTCGAGACCTCGACCGGTCGCAAGCTCAAAACCGTTCGTCCCGGCTTCGATCCAAGTCAACCGCAGTTCACCTACGGACGCCGCCTTGTCGGTATCGCCGCAACGCCCGAAGGGCGGCGTTTGCAGATTTTCGATCCACTGAAGGACACACCCGATGTCAGCCTGCCGGTGGGTGAACGAATCCTCATTCACGAAATGGGGCAGGGAGAGTTCGCTCTGCTCGGCATGGACGGCACGCTGCGCGTGTTCGATGTTCCGCACGGGCGAACGCGGGTCAGCGTGCAACTCGACCCCGATGAACTCGGCAAATTCGGTTCGTTCCGGGTTCTCTCGGATCGTGACCGCTATTACGTCAACCTGTGGCGGCAAGTCCCTGCTGTGACCACGACGCACTACAACTACTCGGTGAACGACTCGCGACTATCGGGCGGCCATTTGCGTGATGACGTTTACGCCTTCGATCGCACCACGGGACACCTGCTCTGGAAGCGAGCGATTGCCACCCGCACCACGATTCCGTTTCCGCGTTGTCGAGTCCCGTTTCTCGTGACCTACAGCGTCGTGAAGCCTCGTAATAACACGAACCACCAAACTCTGACGGTGGAAGTTTTGAGCGGCCTCACCGGTGAAACGATCGGCTATCGCGAGAACATTCGACACGATCAACTCCAAACCGCCGACTACGATTCGCTGACAGGCACGATCAC
>JAYTGQ010000976.1:0-8511 GCA_043733345.1 Schlesneria sp. | reverse complement strand
GCGAGCGAAGGATTTCTGAGCCTAATTCGTCCGCATTTACGACATCCTTCGCTCGCGCTTCAGGCTTCTATTCCCTTTTTCAACAGGCTGCTAACCCTGATCTCCCTGCGTGCAGCCTAATCTGTCCAAACAAGTTGAATGGAGCCACCATCATCGAGGGTGGCCGAGGTTGGAGCGTTTCGCAAAACTCCGGGGCTTCGTCCAAAGCGACTCCAGCCCCGGCCACCCCGCCGCGACTTGAACCATTTCTGAATTCGTCCCGCAGCGAATCGTCTCTTCGCCTTGCCCTGTTTGTTGGGTTCACGCGAGAATGCCGGGCCAGCGCGGCGACCTGTGGGTTGTCGCTTCCGTTCTTGCCGTAAGGCGACCGACAGGAAATGGCTTACCGACACCAACCCGAAGTGTGAACGAGGGCAACGTCTACTGATTCCCTCGTTTGACGCCCTCGTTCATACTTCGGGTTGGTGTTGGTAAGGCCACACTCGCCGTTCGCCGCAATGAGACGCCAGACTTCATGGACATCGCACAGACTTTGATTCGACACGGCTTGGTGACTCGCCAGCAGATCGACACGGCATTGCCACAGGTGGCGGGACGGCGGCTCGATCGAGCGCTCATCGAGCTGGGGTTGGTCAATGAAGACGAAGTTCTCAAGGCGTTCGCCGACGAATTGGGGATGCCGTTCATTGAGGTCAAGCAAGAGCTGATTGACCATGACCTGCTGATGCAGTTCCCGACGACGGCCGTCTTCCGTCACTCGCTGCTGCCGATCACTCGGCGCAACGGCAGCGTGGTCGTCGCGACGTGCGACCCCTTCAACCTCGAAGCGCTGGAAGAACTGGAGTCGGTCAGTGGGTTTCATCTCGTCCCGGTGCTGGCTCGCCGGTTGGATGTGGTCGAGCTGATCAAGGAGCATCTGGGCGTCGGCGGCGACACGCTGAATGAGCTGGTGGCGCAGCGGACGGCCGACGGCGTGGAGTTGCTCAGCGATCTGTCGGCGGATGACGCGGACCTCGCGTCGCAGGCCGAGAACGCTTCGGTCATCAAGCTGGTGAACGAGCTATTGATGGAAGCTCTCGAACAGCAGTCGAGCGACGTTCACATCGAGCCACAGGAACACGGCCTGGTCATCCGCTACCGCGTCGATGGACTGCTGCGAGTCCAGCCGGTCCCCGAATCCATCGCCCACTTCTACGCGGCGATCGTCACGCGGTTGAAGATCATGTCGAAGCTGAACATCGCCGAGAAACGGATCCCGCAGGACGGTCGCATCAAGCTGAAAATCAGTGGCCGCGAGATTGATGTCCGCGTCTCAATCATCCCGATGGTGCATGGGGAAGGAGTCGTGCTGCGACTGCTCGACAAGGGCCGCATGGTCTTCAATCTGAAGAACGTCGGGATGGACGCCGGCATGGCGAAGACGTTCCGCGACTTGATCTCGATGCCGCACGGGATCGTCCTCGTCACGGGACCGACCGGGAGCGGCAAGACTTCGACGCTGTACAGCGCTCTCAACGAGATCAAAGACCCGACCATCAAGATCGTCACGGTAGAAGACCCCGTCGAGTACCAGAACCCCGGCATCAGCCAGATTCAGGTCCATGCGAAGGTGGGGCTGACATTCGCCGCCGCGTTGCGAAGCATCCTGCGTCACGATCCGGACATCATCCTGATCGGAGAAATCCGTGATGGTGAGACAGCCGATGCGGCGATCCAATCGTCGCTGACCGGCCACCTCGTGTTCAGCACGCTGCACACGAACGACGCCCCGAGCGCGTTTGCGCGACTGATCGACATGGGCGTCGAACCGTATCTCGTCGCGAGTACCGTGGAAGGCGTGCTGGCTCAGCGCCTCATCCGCGTCCTCTGCAAGCACTGCAAGGAGCATTACGTTCACGACCCGGACGAGTTCCCCACCGACTTCCCGCGTCCGCTGCCTGAGAAATTGTGGAAGCCCGTTGGGTGCCGCGAATGTCGCAGCACGGGCTACTCCGGCCGCCGCGCGATCTTCGAGTTGCTCCGCACCGACCACGAGATCGGCCGCCTCTGCATCCAACGCGCCAGCTCGGCCGCCATCCGCGACTACGCCCTCAAGCAAGGCATGATGACGCTGCGCATGAACGGCTATGCCCGAGTCCTCGACGGCACGACCACGCTCGACGAAGTCCTGCGCATCACAAAGGGTGACTTCGCGTGAGCTGTTACGTTTGTCTTTAGGCGAGCGGCAGTAGTTGTCATACCAACAATCGAAGCCTGACGCGCAAGCGAAGCCTGGGATATCGAGCATCCTTCGCTTGCGCGTCAGGCTTCGATGGGTATGCTTTTTCTTGCCGCTCGCCTTAGCAGCCTGTTGAAAAAGGGAGGGCGAGTGTGCGTGAGGGAAGTTGCTTGTTTCTCGCAGCTCGGCGGGAGCCTCGCCCTCCCGATCACCGTTTTTCAACAGGCGGTTAGGGGCTGTGCAGAATCAATCTCCTAAATCTACGGATGACGGTCAGGCCGCAGACCGGCACGAACTCAGCTCTTTCTGCCACACATTTTTCTGCCGCTTCCTCAAAGAACATGGCAGAAAAATGTGTGGTAGGGAGATGGTTCAGAACAGAGCCTCCGCGACGCGGCTCGCTGACCTCTTGTCGGAAACGCCTGCATTGCGTTCATCCTCGCAAACGCAGCACACTTCTCTCAGTATGCTGCTCAACGAGGGAGTGGCCTTCGTCCAGCAGCTCCAATTTCCTTTCATTTTGAAGGCTCATGCTCATGCGATCATTTGTGATTCGGTTGGCTGTGGTGTGTGTGACGCTCTGTTCGACGCTGGACGTTGTTCGGGCTGCTGATAACTCGTCGATTCAGACCGGCAAGCCGAGGAAGGTCTTGATCGGCGATTACTCGGCGAAGGTGCTGGCCCTCGTCGATGAGCAGGGCGAGTTCGCTTGGCAGCAGCCGATTCGCGACATCCACGATGCGTGGAAGCTCGCCAGTGGCAACATCCTGTTCCAGAAGTCGTGGACCGAGATCGTCGAAGTCACGCCCGACGGCAAGACGGTCTGGCAATACGACGCTGGCAAGCAGAACGGCAACGAGGGGAAGCGGGTCGAAGTCCACGCCTTCCAGCGGCTGACCAACGGTCACACGATGATCGTCGAGAGCGGCCCGGCGCGGATCATCGAGGTCGATGCCGACGGCAAGATTCACAAACAGATCGCCCTCAAGGTCGAGAACCCGAATCCGCACACCGACACGCGGCTGGTGCGAAAGCTCGACAACGGCCATTACCTCGTCGCGCACGAGTCCGATCACGCGGTGCGTGAGTACGACGCCGACGGCAAGATCGTCTGGGAATACAAAGTCGGCTCGAAGGTCTACAGCGCGCTGCGACTCGCCAACGGCAACACGCTGATCGGCGCGGGGGACGGCCACAAAGTTCTGGAAGTGAACAAAGAGGGCAAGACGGTCTGGTCGGTCGAAGAAAAGGATCTGCCCGGCATCACGCTGGCGTGGGTGACGATGGTCGAACGCCTCCCCAACGGCAACACGTTCATCGTCAACTGCCACGCCGGACCGGACAACCCGCAGTTGATCGAAGTGACGGCGGAGAAGAAGGTCATCTGGACCCTCAAAGACTTCAAACGCTTCGGCAATAGTTTGCCGGTTGCACGCTTGGTCGAGTGAGGTCCAAGCACTGAAGCCAGACCGTCGAAGTCCGGCTTAGCTTTGTTAGCCGGACTTCGTTCCAGGGAGTCGCGCTCCGAAGAGAAGTCCGGCTTTCGGAAAAGCCGGACTTCGAGAGGGTTCTCGGCAGACAGTGGCACGAGACTCTTGTGAGAACCGCACCTACCGGACTGTTCCATGCCTCACGACCAACCTTTCCGAATCGCACTCTTGGTGGGAATGTGCCTCTTCGTTCCCGTGATGGCTTACTTCCGGATTCGGTCGCAACTCACGGGCGAACGGCTCGACCGTCGGCAGGAAGGTTGGTTCATTCTCCTCACACTGCGGCCGGTGGCGGCGATCGCGGCTGTGGTGATGATCGCGTTTCTCGTCGATCCCTCGCTCACGCGCTGGTCCTCGTTACCGCTGCCGGAGTGGCTCCGATGGAGCGGCATCGCGGTCGGGGCCGCAGCCTGTGTGTGGGTCATCTGGATGTTCAGTCATCTCGGCAAGAACCTGACCGACACCGTGGTGACGCGGCGTGAGCACACGCTGGTTGTCTCCGGCCCCTATCGTTGGATTCGACATCCGTTCTACATCGGCGTCGCTGGAGCCGTTGTCTCCGTCTCATTGGCGACAGCAAATTGGTTGGTGGCCATCACAGGTCTCACCGTGCTGGCCTTGTTGGTCGCACGAACCGATCGCGAGGAAGCCAAGCTGGTCGAACGATTCGGCGATGACTATCGAACGTACATGGCTCGAACCGGCCGCTTCTGGCCTCGATGGCGAGCGTAAGCTCGTGCTGGCTTTCTAAACCTCATGCGGCACAAAGTGAGAGGTTTCCGAGCGGAGCGGCGTAAGCCCCCCGGTTCTTCCAATGCGGGCTTACGCCTAGGAACCGGGGGGCTTACGCCGCCCCGCTCAGAAGTCTCATCACTGACCGTGCGAGGTATAAACAGAGAACTCTGAACGTCCCACCACCTCGGATCACAACATGCCCGGAGCGACTCTCGCAGCCGATCTATGGATCAGCGAACACCTCACGCCACACGATGTTTGGCAGCACGGCGTCGAACGAATATTGGCTCATCGTCAAACGGCGTTTCAGGAGATGTACGTCGTTGAGAGCGGTGCCTATGGCAAAGCACTGGTCCTCGACGGCAAGTGGCAGACCTGCACGGGAGATGAGTTCCTCTATCACGAGCCGTTGGTTCACACGCCGTTCGTAGTGCATGGACATCCGCGACGAGTCCTCATTGCGGGGGGAGCCGATGGCGGAGCGGCGCGCGAGGCACTCAAGTGGCACAACGTCGAAGAGATTGTCATCGCCGACATTGATGGCGACGCGGTGGCCGCCTGTCGTGAGTGGCTGCCCGAGATTCATCAGGGAGCGTTCGACGATCCTCGCGTGAGGATCGAGATCGGCGACGCTTACGACTTCATTGCGAACTCGCACGGCTGGGATGTCATCATCGCCGACCTGACCGATCCGATTGAACACGGCCCGGCGTTCAAACTCTTCACGCGCGAGTTCTTCGAGCGGTGTCAGAACGCCCTCGCACCGGGCGGCGTCTTCGTCAACCAAGCCGGTTCGTTGTCGCCACCACTGCTCGACCTATTGGCTCGCACCGTGAAAACGATCAGTTCCGTGTTCGCTCACACGACGGTCATTCAAGCCAACGTCCCAACGTATGGCTCACCGTGGGGCATGGCCCTCGCCAGCGACAAGCCGATCGACACGCAACCCGGCATCGCGGCGACCGACGCACTGCTGGCCTCGGACACGAACGGCCGCTTCCGCATGTTTGACGGCCAAACGCTGCTCGGCCTGCTCCAGATGCCAAAGTATTTACGCGACCGCCTCGCCACCGAGACGGTGACCTACTCGCTCGCCAACCCGCCCAAGTTCTTCAGCCGTTCGCCAGGTGCCTGTTGAAAAACGTAGGGTAAGCGTCTCGCTTGCCCTCTTTTCAACGGCGATCACGGGCAAGCGAGACGCTTACCCTACGTTTATCAACAGGCTGTTAGGAGACACATGATGCTGCCGCTCACCACACGACGCCACTTTCTGCAAGCCGCCACGGCGGGAGCCTGCTTGGCTCCCTACGTCTGGACCAGCGGAGCCGATGAGGCGACGAAGCCGAAGTCCAAGAACGATCGGCTGCGGATCGGCTCGATTGGGATGCGGTATCAAGGCTCGGTCATCGCGGACAAGGCTCAAGAGTTCGGCGACATCGTGGCGATCTGTGACGTGGACCGGCAGATCGCCGACAAGGCGAAGGCGCAGTTCGGCGGCAAGGCCGACATCTACGAGGACTATCGCGAACTGCTCGCGCGGCCCGATGTCGATGTCGTCACGATTGGGACTCCCGATCATTGGCACGCGCAGATGCTGATCGACGCCTGCCAGGCGGGCAAAGATGTTTACTGCGAGAAGCCGCTGACCCTGACTGTCGCTGAAGGGCAACGCATTATCGAAGTGGTGCGCGAGACGAAGCGGATCGTGCAGGTCGGCACTTGGCAACGGAGTGACTCGCGGTTCCGACTCGCCAGCGAATTGGTGAGGTCCGGCCGCATCGGCCAACTCCAAAAGGTGACGGTGGTCCTCGGCAAGAACATCGCCGGTGGGCCATTTACGCCACAGCAGCCTCCGGCTCATTTGAATTGGAATCAGTGGCAGGGACCAACGCTCGACGTGCCATATATTCCCGAACGATGTCATTACACCTTTCGCTGGTGGTACGACTACTCGGGCGGACAGATGACCGATTGGGGCGCACATCATGTGGACATCGCGCAGTGGGCAATGGGGACTGAGCAAACGGGGCCGACCAAGATCGAGACGACCGCCAAGTTCCCGCAGGTTGAAAACGGCTACAACGTCGCGCTCGATTTCGACGTGAAGCTGACCTACGCGAACGGCGTCGTCATGGAGATCAAGGACACTGACCGCAACGGCATCCTATTCGAGGGAACCGAAGGCCGCTTGTTCGTGAATCGTGGTACGGTGTCAGGCAAGCCGGTGGAAGACCTCGCCACGAAGCCGCTCCGTCGTGAGGACTTTGCGCTCTATAACCACGACAACTTAGCGCGACCCGAACGCGCGGGGAAGCTCGATGCGATCATCAATCACATGGGCAACTTCTACGACTGCGTCCTCAGTCGCCAGCCGCCGCTCGCGGGTGTGACGAGCCAGCATCGCTCGGTCAGCGTGTGCCATCTCGCCAATATCTCGATGCGCCTTGGACGCTCACTGACTTGGAACCCCGCTGTCGAACGGTTCGTGGATGATGTCGAAGCCAACCGCTGGCTGAGCCGCGACCGGCGCAAAGGATTCGAGCTGGGCTGAGCGTCCATCGCACCACACAACCGTGCGATGGACGTTCATTTGCGAGCCTGTATCGTCCCCCAATAAAAAAAGCCGCCAGCAATTCCAGGGCGGAATCACTGACGGCTGAAAGCGTCGGGGGGAGACGACTTTCGGGAGGCTTCACAGTCTTGATGTATTCAAGATCGAAACACGCGATCAAGGCGAGTTCGACAGATCATTCACCTTGTTCAGCACGAGCGCGCTGATGACTACCGCAGCAATCACACCAGCGGTCAACAGCACGAGCGTCGGATCGACAGCTCCGAACTGGCCTCGGGCACCGTTCTCACCCATGACCAACAGGGCGTGTTCCTTGGCGGCGGGAGGAGCCGTACGCTCGGCCCACACGCGGAAGGTTCCTTCGGTATTACCCGAGGCGACTTGATAGACGCCGCCCTTGACGTTCTTAAAGGAATAAATTCCTTCTTTATTGGTGACAGTCTTGGTGACTTCGATCTTGCCCTGTCGGACAACGACCTGTGCCCCTTCGATGGCCCTGCCGGTGTGATCGACCACGCGGCCCGACAGTGTGCCACCAGCGGTCAACGCCACGTCGGGAGCACCCGCCGTTTGCGAAGCCTTGGCAACCGGACGAACTGGGCCATCGGCCAGCACAGTGACTTGTGGGAAGACCATCCCCAACGTCGCGAGGCTGACCGCCGCGCCCTTTACAAACTGAAAACCATTCATGCTTGCCTTCTCTTTCTTGGGTTGAAGCGACCAGTCTCGAAGTGAACAGACGGATACCGACAGACAAGATTCATTCGCTTTGATACCCGTGAAAACAGGTCATCGAACGGCAAATGTGTTTCTCGAATTGAGCCGCGAGATGTGATGGCGACGGGAGGTCGTCAGCGGCGGGCGGAGTATAGCCACAGTCCAAAGTGCGTCAATTGGACTTCACGCCGTGTGCTGATGAGTCCCAACTTATTGACGATTATCGCCAAAACAGCTCCAACCATCGGCAATTGTCGCCGCAGAGACGCTGTCGAAGCGAGGCAGGCAGAACGGTTCAGCCTCAAGTAAAGCGAATCGAATCGAATCGTCGGAGGGACGCCTCGTCCGTCCGACGATTCGCCAACAGTAGGACGGGCACTCTTGCCCGTCGTTCTGGTTGATTGCGAACTGGCACGAGTACTCATCCTAAATTTCTCAGCTCCACACTCGAAATTATGGACGGACAAGGCATCCATCCTACGAGTAATCGTCTTACGGGATTTGCCTCACACCATCAGTTCAGCGATTGGCTCACCGTACGGCAGGATCGGCATCGGGCGACCGCGGAAGTCGGGGAACGAACGGTCGTAGTCGATCCCCAAGTGGCGATAGACCGTGGCCCAGAGATCGTTCGGCATCAGTGGGCGGTCTTTCGGATGCTCGCCCTTCGCGTTCGTCGAGCCGATGACCTGACCCGTTCTCATCCCGCCCGTAGGGTGGGTCGAGTCTTCGAGGCCCACCGATTGCCAAACGACTTACTTACGGTGGGCCTCGAAGAC
>JAYTGQ010000975.1:0-8512 GCA_043733345.1 Schlesneria sp. | reverse complement strand
GCCCGCCGGGGGAAAGAACGTTTCAATAGCAATGAGGTCGAGCAGGGAGGCTTTCATGAGCATGAGTCGCGTGGGTCGAGTCTTGAGCGTTGCGCGAGGGACTCGCGGGGCGAGTGTCTTCCTTGGGCTGGCCATGATCGCTGCGTGCGGACTCGCAATCAGAGTTCAGGCGGCGAACGACACCGATGTGGTCAAGCCTGAGGATCATCCGTTCGCCGTCGTGGCGTTAGCCAGCTTCGATCGCCTCAAGGCGCGAGCAGCGTCGCTGGGTGAGGCCATCGGCGCACCGGAGTTCAGCGACAAATGGATCGCCAATGGGTTCGTCGGTGACGAGTCACTCGGCAAGCTCTTGAACTCACCAGGATTCGATACGACGCGGCCCCTCGGAGTGATGAGCTTTCCGAAATGGTTCCGTGGTGGCCATGAGGCGACTGGTGACCTTGAGGTTGCTGGGGAGAGCGTCGAGGAAAAAAGTGACGAGTCCAATTCGATCGCACTGCCGTCGTTGGACGATCTCTTCGAGACATCGTTTGGATTTCTGGCGGAAAGTGCTCTTGAGGACTCAACGCTCGCGATCTGCATTCCCGCCAAAGACCGTGAGCAAGTGCTGGCTGCTATCTCCGTCATTGCCGGAGAGACATTCAGTCCCATCGCAGGGCGAGCCGGTTGGTTTGCAGCGGAGAAGAACAAGGACATGCGAGTCCTGTTCGCCGGTCGTTACGTGCTGCTCCTCGTCGATGACGGGGAGGTCAAGCAGTGGGACCGCAAGTATCCCGACTTCGAGAAGCTGGCCAAGGCGTCGCTCGGGCAGAACGGCTTCGTCTACTCGCTCCATCGACGCGGACTACCGAAGCTGGTGCGTGAAGACATGGCCGAGGCGTTCAAGCTAGCTCACGCCGCCGGCTATCAACGTCACGACGATGAGCTTGAGGCGGCCTTCAAGCTCCGCACGATGTTCGGCCCGCTACTCACCGAGTCACTTGATTTACTCCTGTCGCAGATCGACGAACTCCGGATCACCGGCCACGTCGATTCCAACACGCATCAAATCAGGGTCGATACGGAGTTGATCGGGCCGAAGGACGGGAAGCTCGCCAAGCTGGCCAACGTCATGACAGCGAAGAGCCACCAGTTCGCCAGCCTTTCCGAGGGCGAAGCCCACTTCTCCGCCAACGTCTCACTGCCTCTGAGTCCCAAGTTTTTCAAGCCGGTTACGGAGGGACTGCTGGCATTGGCAGTGGTGTATCAACCTCTCGATTCGTACTCCAATGTCCTGCGTGCCCTCGCCAAGACGGTCGAAGCGGGACAGCTTGAACTGCATGTCTCTTACTTCAACCGGGGAGATGCGCTCCTTGCGCTACGAGTTGCCGGGGGTGCTGCGTTCCCCGAGCAAGTCCAAGCGGCATTGACGGGAGTCGCCGTGAAAGTCGCCGCCGATTCGGTCGAAGGTTGCCCGATTCATCAGCTCCCCTTCGAGTATCTGGGACTGCTCTCGCTGCTTCAGATGGACGACGCGATGGGTCTGTTTGCTCATCACGTCAAAACGGTCACGGTCACAAAAGCCGTTGAAGTAGACGGAAAGCGAAAGATCATCACCGAAGAACGCGAGGCCCCCGCGTCAGAACAACCCGCCGCGCTTTGGATGGCCGCAACTCCGAACGCCCTCTGGTTGGCGGTGGGCACTTCGGATGAGGGCGGTTGCCCGGCGTGGTTCAAGTCTGCGTTGGAGGCCAGCCTCGCCAAGCCGAAGTCCACAACAACGGTCAATCGCAGCAACGCGCCAGTTCGAGTGCTGCTGCGAGGATTGGGAGCCTCGCCCTCAGCAACCGATTCCGCGAATGAGAAACCTCGCGATGCGAAGGTGACTCAGGCCGCAGCCAAGGGAGCCGAGAAGGGTGAGAAATTCATAATTCAAGGAGTCGAGTTTGATGGAAGCGATGGAAGCGACATCCTCTTTGAGGATCGGAAACCCAGAAAGATGACGGCCGAAGAACTCGCACAACGCGAGCGGGGGCAACAACAGGAACAAGAACGAGGCGACCTCCTGCGTGACGGCTCGAATGCCATTCGAGTCGAACTCCGTCCCACAGCGAACGGCTTGCGAGTGCGAACGACCTTCGATGACGCCTACTTCCACTGGTTCGCCACGATGATGCAGCACTCGCTCGACGCGGAGGGCGAATGGGAAACCCTTCCTAACGCCGAAGTCGAACCGGCCGACGTGAAACCACCTCCGCCCAAATGAGCAGACTGAAACTGTAGGATGGACGCCCTCGTCCGTCCGAGTTGTCGCCGCATGTTTCCGGCGGATGTTCTGACGGACGGACGGGGGCGTCCATCCTACGAGTATCTTCCTGTCGCTCGCCCCAACAACCACCATGCCGCGCTTCGCGATCCTCACGCACGATCATCCGTCGCTCCACTGGGACTTCCTCTTGGAGCAGGGTGACTCGTGCCGCACATGGCGTCTGCTGAAGTCCCCCGATTCACTCGGCGAGATTCCTGCCGAAGCGATTCCCGACCACAGGCTGCTGTACCTCGACTACGAAGGCCCGGTGAGTGGCAATCGTGGCGAGGTCACTCAGTGGGATGCCGGAACGTTCGAGTGGCTCTCTCCGACTGAGCCACCCGTCTCGGATGACGATCACTGCGAAGTTCGTCTGACCGGCCAACGGTTCTGCGGGATCGCGCGACTCGGCCGACGGGATGAGGGAGTCTGCGTGTGGACGTTCGTGGCCGATGCGCTCGGCGACTCGTGACGACGGGGATCCCTCGTACTACTAGGGCTGAGATTCTTGTCGCCCTGCGCGCGTTTCCCTCTTCAAAAAGTAGCCTTCATCGCTCCGCGTGAAGGAAGCCGATGGGAGTGGACGCTGATAATACCAATCGATGCTGGACTCGCACTCGGCTTCCTTCACGCGGAGCGATGAAGGCTACTTTGCTGCGGCTACGCCGCGTCGTTTAACCGCAAGCCAAAGGCGAGCGCTGCGAGAGACGCAAACTGAGGCTCGGTGTCTTGCCTCAGCGCTCACCTTTGGCTTGCGGTTAAAACGAGGCGGACGATTCACGACCGGTCACGCGAGGTGGAGTTCGAGTCGTTCTTGTTCCTCATCGCACGCTCGTTCTCTTCCAGCCTTGCAAGCGCAGGGCGCGGTTCCAAGAATGTCGCCCGCCTTGAGGACCGGCTTGCGACCGGTCTCACCCGCCCCGCCTCCCGACTCACTTTTGCTGAGACTTCACCATGCTTCGAGTCCCGTCCTTTGTCTCTGGTCTGTGTGCTGCGTTGGCTCTGACCATTGCTGCTTCGCGCGGGCTGATCGCAGCGGAACCGGCGGGCCTCCCGCCTGTCGTGCATCCCAAGGACAACGCCCCGACACCCGAGAAGATTTCGCTCGGCAAGCAGCTCTACTTTGATGGCCGCTTGTCGGCCGACAACAAGGTGTCGTGTGCCTCGTGCCATGATCCCGCGAAGGGCTTTAGTAACGGTGATCAGTTCGCCACCGGCGTCGAAGGGCAAAAGGGGGGGCGCAATTCGCCGACCATCATCAACTCCGCCTACGCCAAGTTGCAGTTCTGGGATGGTCGCGCCAAGAGTCTCGAAGATCAGGCGATGGGGCCGGTCCAGAACCCGATCGAAATGAAGATGACCGCCGAAGCGGTCGTCGCGAAACTCAACGCGATCGAAGGCTACAAGCAACAGTTCCAGCAGGTGTTCGCCAGTGATGTCACGGCGGACGGCATCGCGAAAGCCATCGCGGCCTACGAGCGGACGGTGCTGTCGGGAGACGCGCCCTTCGACAAGTTCCAAGCGGGCGACAAGACGGCTTTAACTGAGTCCGCAGCAAGAGGCAAAAAACTCTTCTTCGGTAAGGCCAACTGCACCGCGTGCCATTCCGGCGCGAGCTTCACCGACAACGGCTTCCACAACATCGGCCTGCCCGGCACCGATGAGGGTCGCGCAACGATCAACAAATCGGAGGGAGACAAGGGAGCCTTCAAGACCCCGACGCTGCGCGAGATCGCTCGTACCGCCCCCTACATGCACGACGGTAGCCTGAAGACGCTGGAAGAAGTCGTTGTCCACTACAACAAAGGGGGCACGCCGCATCCGCAGCTCGACGAAGAACTCTTCCCGCTCAAGCTGACCGATGCCGAAGCTGCCGACCTCGTGACGTTCCTCAAGGAGGGACTGGCCAGTACGAGCTATCCGGCTCACACGGCTCCCGAACTGCCGAAGTAGCTCTGGATGAGCAGCGATCCCTCACATGGTCATGAGTGCGAGATATCTGAGCGGGGCGGCGTCAGCCCCCTGGCTCTTGGGCGTCAGCCCGCTTGACGGTGCAACGAAGAGCTAGGGGGCTGACGCCCAATGGCACTCACTTTGTCGAAATCACCAAGTAACCCGCAGCGTCAGCGAGGGAGTTCCTCGTGTTTTTCGGCGTGGTTGACTCCCTCGCTGACGCGGCGGGTTACAAAGTGAGTGCTAGGGGGCTGACGCCGCCCCGCTCCGGCAGAAACTTCGAGGAGCTGACGCTCCTTGGGACGAGCAAACGCGGCGATTCACAACTCACAGAGATTCAACACAGGACAGAGGCAGCGCGCATGGCGAAACGGAAAATCGGTGTCTGGTTAATCGGCGCGTGGGGTGGGGTGGCGACGACGGTGGTGGTCGGGCTGTGTGCCTTGCGCAAGGGAATGTCGGACACGACCGGACTGGTCAGTGCGCTGCCGCCGTTTGCCGGGTTGGACCTCGCGCAGTGGGATGAGTTGGTCGTCGGTGGTCATGAAATTCGTGAGACTTCGTATTCGGCTGAAGCTCAAGTGCTGCTCGAACAATCGAAGGTCTTCCACCCGCAGATGCTGTCGGCCATTGGCTCGCAGTTGGCGAAGTTCGACAAGAACGTCCGCCCCGGCACGCTGGTCAATGTCGGGGCCAAGATCGACTCGCTGGCTGGGCCTGCCGCCGCGAAGACTCGCAAAGAGACCGCCGCGCAAGCCGTGACGCGACTCGCGAAAGACATCTCCGAATTCAAGACGCGCGAGAAGTTGGAACGAGTCATCGTCGTCAACGTCTCGTCGACCGAGCCGCCGCCGCCTGATGAAGTCCGGTCGTGGAAGTGGGCCGACGTGCAGAAGTCACTCGCTGCAAAAGCTCCTTCACCATTGCCTGCCAGCACGATCTACGCGATTGCTGCGATGCAAAGCGGCTGCCCATTCGTGAACTTCACGCCGTCAATCGGCTCTGACCTGCCGGGCCTTGATGAATACGCGCGGCAACAAAACGTCGTCCATGCGGGACGAGACGGCAAGACGGGCGAGACGCTGATGAAGGCGGTCCTCGCCCCGATGTTTGCCGCACGCAACCTGAAGGTCATGAGCTGGGTCGGTCACAACATTTTCGGGAACCTCGACGGCAAGGTGCTCGATGATCCCGTCAACAAGGCGAACAAGGTCAAGTCGAAGGATCATCTGCTGACCGAGATTCTGGGTTACAAGCCGCAAACGCTGGTCTCGATCGAGTACATCGAATCGCTTGGTGACTGGAAGACGGCGTGGGACCACATTCACTACCAAGGCTTCCTTGGCACGCCGATGGTGTTGCAGTTCATCTGGCAGGGTTGTGATTCGCTGCTCGCCGCACCGTTGGTGATCGACCTCATCCGTCTGACCGAACGCGAAGCCCGTCGCGGTACGAGCGGCCTGATGCCGCACCTCGCCTCGTTCTTCAAAAGTCCGATGGGCAACGACGAACCCGCGTTCGCGTACCAATTCCAACAGCTCATGCAGTGGGTCGAGCAAGTCAGTCAAGAGTGACGTGGGGTAGGTTTGTAACCTGCCCGTACCAAGCTCGTAGGATGGACGCGTTGTTCGTCTCAATGTTCTGGGATCGCGAGCAACAATCCTCGCGCCGCCGCTCAGCCGCTGACCAAACTTCCACTCTTCCCCGTGTCCACCCGTGATCCCCGTGGTTCATTCTCTCCCCGCGAAAATGAACCACGGGGATCACGGGAGGACACGGGGAAAGAGAGGGATGACCGACACTGTTTGCCATCGCGATCAGGTTTTAAACAAGTCAGCCACGAATGACATCGCGAGCAACAATCCTCGCGCCGCCGCTCAGCCGCTGACCAAACTTCCACTCTTCCCCCGTGCCCCCCCGTGAACCCCGTGGTTTATTCCCCCCATGAAAATGAACCACGGGGATCACGGGAGGACACGGGGAAAGACAGGGATCAACGTTCTGGGGTCGGGTGTTCAAATTTCAAAATTGGCTGTGTGACAGGCATCGTTTTCAAAGATGGCTCCCAGCCAATTTTGAAATTTGAACGCCCGACCCCAAATGCGACGACATCCAATAGTGGCTGCGGTCGATGCTCGTTTGCGCCTCGGATTATTTGCCCCATGACGCTGCGGCTGCGAGACCACTGGCTGATGCTGGACCTGCGGTCGGTCGGGTTGTTTCGTGCGGCAATTGGAGCAGTTCTGCTCCTTCATCTGCTGGGACGCTGGTCGCTGCGAGGCGACTTCTACAGTCCGCGTGGTGTGTTGCCGGTCGCGCTGCTCGCGGGATCGACTGAGATTCCGCACTTCCCGACGCTGCTGTCGGCGCTGGAAGGTCACTCGTGGGAGATCGACCTGTACTTCGGTGTCGCACTCCTCGCAGCACTGGCTCTGACCGTCGGGCTATTCACGCGCGGAGCCGCGTTACTCAGCCTGCTCGCGTTTAGCACGCTGGCTCACCGCAATCCGTATGTGTTGATCGCGGGCGACTACGTGCTGGGGTCGATGCTGCTGTGGCTGACGGTGTTGCCTGCGGGGAAACGGTACTCGGTGGATGTTGTTCTCAGTGGACGACGACACACCAACCCGCAGCGTGAGCGAGGACGTGACACAGAAGCGGCTGAAATGGGATTGGGCTCTCGAACGTCCGTCCTTGCTCACGCTGCGGGTGGGTGTGGGAGGTTGTTTTGTGCATCGACGCGCGGGGCGTTGCCCACGCGGTTCAACGATGAGGCGCGGTTCAAAGAAGACACTCAGTCGCGTCCTTCGTTGGCGGTGTTGGGCGTATTGTTGCAACTCGGTCTGGTTTACTTGGCGACCGCCTGGCAGAAAACCGGCCCGACGTGGTGGCGCGACGGCACCGCGATCTCGCACATGCTCGGCTTGGATCGGTTCGCGCGACCGGGGGCGGCGATTGCGTGTTCGCTGCCCGAGTCGTGGTTGGTCGCGCTGACGCACGGCGTCCTCGGGTTTGAGTTTCTCGCGCTGCCGCTGATCGTGTTGCCGTTCGCGCGACCGTGGCTGCGACGTGTGGCTCTGCTGGGATTGCTCGCGCTGCACATTGGCATCGCCTGCGTCCTCGACACCGGCGGCTTCACGATCACGATGCTGGCTTGCACACCGTTGCTGCTCTCGTCCGCAGACTGGGCATGGGGCGCTCAACTCGTCGCGCGCTGTACGCACCCGGCAATACCTTGCGAGGTCCGTGATGAGACCTCTGAGCGGGGTGGCGTAAGCCCCCTGGTTCTTGGGCGTAAGCCCTCGTTGGAAGAGCCGGGGGGCTTACGCCACCCCGCTCAGAATTTCCCAACTTCGTGTCGTGTCCGGGATCAGAAGACGGCTTGGCACATGTTGTCAGTCGTCGCCATCGAACTCGCCAGCGTGTGGCTGTTGGTCGGAATGGTCGCGTCGAACTACGGCCTCAACTTTGCCATCGGCCCGCGCGAGGCTCCGCGACCTTGGCTCGACCTGCCGCAACGGTTCGCGGCGGCTCACCAGCGCTGGGACATGTTCGCGCCGGATGCTCCGCAGTTTGATCCGCAACTGGTCGTGCGAGTCCGCCTGCGCGACGGCCGGTTGCTCGGGTTGCAGCGCGACGATGAATTGCCCTCGGCAGGGATCGACCTCGCGCCGCGACTGCGCCCGTTTGCCAGTCGCATCTACATCGGACATGCCATCCTGCAATTCAACCCCGCACGACGGCAAGAAGCAGAAGCATTGCGAACGGAACTCTGCCGCTTCGTCCTGCGAGAACTCACCGCGAACGGTCACTCCCCGCGCGACATCCACGCGATCGAATTGTGGTCACGCTCCGTCCCGACGAGCCGCCGCGAACGAAACACGCCTCTGCCGGAACCCGTCTTCGTCAGCCGCCTGCTCGTGCCCGACTCATCGGCACACTAACCCGCCGCGTGAGCAAGGTCGAAGTCTCACGGCGAGGTGCGAAAGACAAAATGATGGGGCACAGAATGATGAAGACATCATGCTGTCTCTTGCGCGGCGAGTGAGAGGTGTGATGGCGTTTCACCGCGCGGGCCAAAGTGAGACATTTCCGAGCGGGGCGGCGTCAGCCCAATGGCACTCACTTTGTGATTCTGTGAGCGGCAAGGCGCTAGCCGCCGGTTCTTTTCCAGCTCAGAAACCGGCGGCTAGCAGCCTGTTGAAAAAGGGAGGGCGAGGCTCCCGCCGAGCCGTGTGCGTGAGGAAAGTCGCTTGTTTCTCGCGGCTCGGC
>JAYTGQ010000974.1:0-3109 GCA_043733345.1 Schlesneria sp. | reverse complement strand
CGCCCAATGGCACTCACTTTGAGCGGCAAGCCGCCGGTGTGACGGAGTTGTGTTTCCAAGCAAAGAACCGGCGGCTAGCGCCTTGCCGCTCACTCGGTGAATGACAAAGTGAGTGCCATTGGGCGTCAGCCCCCCGGTTCTTCCCAAGAAGGCTGACGCCCAAGAACCGGGGGGCTGACGCCGCCCCGCTCAGATGTCTCATCACTCACCGCGCGAGGTATCTACCTCGCACGGTTGACTCGCGCAGAGCCGCCGCTATCGTGTCGCCCTTTCCAAGACCGGCCTCCAGCAATCAAGGCGGTCTGAGCACGACGATTCAACGAGGAGACACGATGGCAGTCGGCAATCCGTGGGTGCGAGTGGGCAAGGTTCCTTTCGGTCGAGGCGTCTTCGCGAGGCAGGACATCCCGGCGGGAACGACACTCGGTGTGGTCACGGGCAAGATCATCGACGACCCCGACTATGCGTCGTCGTACTGCATCGACCTCGGTGATCCCCTGTCGCTCGAACCGCACGCTCCGTTCCGATACCTCAATCATTGCTGTGTCCCGAACAGCCATCTCCACACGGTCGATGCCGAGTACGAAGATGGAACTCCCGCGCCTCCCGAAGTTCATGTCGAAGCCTTGCTCGACATTCCCAAGGGGGAGGAGTTGACGATCGACTATCAGTGGAGCGCCTCGGGAGCGATCGAGTGTCTCTGCGGCAGCTCGGAATGCCGAGGCTGGGTCGTGGCGAAAGAGGAGTTGGCAGACCTGCTGAAATCGCAGGCCGTTGAGATTCCCAAACCACGCAAGGCGAAACGAAACAGCACGACCGTCCAACCGTAACAGCCTGTTGAAAACGTAGAGCAGGTGGCTCGCCGGCTCTCTTTTCCAGTTGAAAAGCACAGGCGACCCGCCCCTTGCCACGGCTTTTTCAACAGGCGGAGCATTCGATTGTATGACCTCATTGTATGACCTCTCGTAGGGTGGGCTGTGCCCGCCACATTCGGTTGCAGAATGATGGGCACAGCCCACCCTACATCTGCTCAGCCAATCCGATGTCGGACCAAATCGCGTCATTGAACGCCTTGGCCCGACGTTGGTGCTGACCTTCACCCGCTCGCCCGTTGAAGAAGTAGGCGACGACCAGCCCCGCCTCGGGATCGCACCAGCCTTGTGACGACTGCGCACCGCCGTGCCCGAACGTCCTCGGTGAGCAATGCCGACCGTAACCATACGGCACGGTGTCGAGGCCGTAGCGGTTGGAGTCCACGATCACGCCGAGGCCGAAGTCGATCACATGCCCCAGCGTTTGATCGAACTCACCCACGCGATGCCGCGCCGTCAGTGCCGCCACACTCTGCGGTGACAGCACACGCCCGGTGGAGAACTCGCCGTCACGCAGCAGCATCTCGTAGAAGCGGCCCAGTTCTCGGATCGGCCCGCGTGTGTTGCTGCCGGGCGAGGCCGCTGCGCAGCGAGCCGCCTCGTGCCAGTCGAGCATCTGCAACTCACCTTGTTCCCGTGCGAACATCCGGCCGATTCGATCGCCATACGCGGCGTGCTGCTCGACGGGGATCGCCGCCCATGTGTCGTGCATACCGAGCGGTCGCAGCAGTTCGTCGCGCAGGAGATCGGCAACCGCGCGGCCGCTGATTCGTTGAAGCACCTCGCCGAGAATGAACCAGCTCGATGACGTGTGATAGCCCGCCGAGCGACCGATCACCCAGTTCTCATCGAGGGGCGCGGCACAGATGCGACCGATCGTCTCGTCCCACGAGACCTCAGGCCAACCGGTCTCGACATTGCGGAAGCCGCCCGTGTGAGTCAGCAAGTGTCGCAGCGTGATCGCATCCTTGCCGCCCGCAGAGAACTCAGGAATGAACCGCGCGACGCGATCATCCAGCTTGAGTTCGCCGCGCTCCCACTGCTGCAACAACGCCACGGCGGTGAGCGGCTTCCCGGCCGACAGCCACAGGTTGATCGTGTCGGCCGTCATCGCCACACCGGGCTGCGACTCCCCGACTGCAACGTCGGCCAACACGCGACCGTTCTGTGAGAGATAGACCTGACAGCCGGTGTGCAACCCGCGCTCGATCCCCTGCACGATGACCGCGTGGGCGTGAGGAAAGTTAGCGGCGAAGGATGTGCTGTTCATGTTGGTCCGGGGATGAGTCCTGGCTGGGAACGTGGATTGAATTCGGGGGTGAGCACACCAACCAGAAGCGTGAGCGAGGAATCGCGGATCGAACTCCTCGCTCACGCTTCGGGTTGGTGTTGCCGGGCGATTTCCTGCCGGTTGCCTCTAAACCGCGAGGCCCTTCTCCAGCCGGATTCGTTTCACCTGAGTCAGCACTTCGTCGATGATCTCACCGTTGCGTTCGAGTGCCCGGAACTCCAAGTAGTTCACGGCGAGGTTGGCGAACACCGTGACGAGCGCGGCCGTCAAATGAATCGTGGCGGCGGAGATGCCCAGCCAACCGCGCCAGCGCATCGGCGCAGCGGGATCGGCGGCCGCTCCGAGTGCCCCCGTGACGATCAGCAGCGCGAAGCAGCCGACCATCGCCGGGACCGTGCGGTACTTGATCGACTTGCTCCGCTCATACAACTCTGGGCCGAGCCGATACGCGGTGGAAGTCTCTTCAATCCAGCGGCCGGTCCCCATGAAGTAGGTCAACACGATCGCATGGACCAGTGTCGAGAAGACGAGTGCCGCCAGCGCCGCGAGAAAGTGGTACTGCACTCCCGCTTGAACGGCTTTGTCGAGAACCTTGGGATCGTCAATCGACAATCCCAACACCATCGCCACGACCAACGTGACCGTGCTGAGCAACGCCAAAGGCAAGAAAATGCGAACCACGAGAACTCCGAGGGAGAAAATTTAAGAGCCAAGAACCAAGAACCAATCCTCGATCAAGCGACCCCACCGGGCTTGCCCCGGTGGCTCGCGGGTTTCTGCACTACTTTTGCTGGGTTCAAGTGAAGTGCAAAGTAGTGCAACGACCTAATTCCAGCGGGACAAGCCGATTGGTCTCGACACAATTCAGAACAAGCATCCTCGGTGAATGTGTTCGGCTCTGGCTTCTGCTCTTCATCCGTGCCCCGGCTTTGCCATCCGTGCTAGT
>JAYTGQ010000973.1:0-8532 GCA_043733345.1 Schlesneria sp. | reverse complement strand
AACACGAATGGCGGAGAGCCAGAAAATTGAACGTCGGCTCAGCAGCGTGATTGATGGCTGTGGTTGGCAGACGGTTGGCCAATTCGCACACCAGCCAGTAACCGAGCTGCTGAACCGCAGAGTCGATGGCACGGACGGCAGTCGTCAGATGGAGCGGATGACTTGCAACCACGATGGAACTGGTCCGAAACAACTTCCCGATTCACGGTGGCGTCGTCCGGACCCCTTGGTCCAGACGAAATCGTGAGTGGCCGCTCTGGACTGACTCGTCCGGACCAAGGGGTCCAGACTACAAACTCGGGAAGTTGTTTCGGACCAGTTCCGATGTGTCCGTTCGTTTCAGCGGCTGTCACTGAACAAGCCAATTGCGAGAGGGGGGAGTCGAACCCCCACGCCGATTAAGGCACTGGATCCTAAGTCCAGCGCGTCTGCCAATTTCTCTACTCTCGCAACTACGTTGCCTCGCCGGGCGAGCAGGATTCTATCCGCCGCTCATTCGTTGGGTAAGCCAGAGGCACACCCAACATTTCACGCCAGAATATCTCGCACGGCAGGGTGGCCGTGGCTGGAGCCGCTTTGGGCGAAGCCACGGAGACAGGGATCAACACAATAAACCGGGGCATCGCGAAGACGCTCCTGCCCCGGCCACCCCGCCGGCAGAAAAATGAAGCGAAAGGCGGGGAGATGGAAGGCCGACATCGGTCACGCGTCGCGTACTCAGCAGTGTGGCCGTGGCTGAAGGTGCTTTGGGCGAAGCCACGGAGACAGGGATCAACACAACAAACCGGGGCATCGCGAAACCGCTCCTGTTCCAGCCACGCCGCCTGCCGCCAGTGGAGCACGGTCAAATTGACTTACCAATTCACGATGCCTGCTTTGGTGAATTCAAATTGAATCAAAGTATCCAATTCCGGCCCGGACACTTCATCGCCGAAACTGTACAAGCAGAACGATGACTTGAGCACGACTTCATCAATCATGCCGACATCCTGTGAAAACGCAAAACCTGTGATCTGTTCCTTTACGAGAGCAATTAAGGCCATGCCATAAGACTTGGCCAATTTTATTGCACCAGACGCAAACCCCTTTCGTGTGACAATCGTGCCCTTGTGTGCGCCGACTTGGGTCATCTTGTCGTGAAACTCTTCAACTTCATCAACAGTGACATTTCGTGCCGGATAGTCTTTGCATTCCCAAAGCCAAATCAGCGTTGGTCGATCAGCTTCCGGATACGGCCAAACTTCGATACTGACATCGAACGTGATGTAGGATTCTCTGAGCTTTGAAAAGTACTTTGGTCCAGGTAGCACGCGTGCAGTCGCAGGGTTGAGGCCCAAATCGCCAAAACGTATTTGCTTGTCAAGGTAAGCCGTCACCTCTGATTCAAAGTCTTGCCAAGGCATCAGCTTGGGCTTCGTCCGTTCTTTGAGCTTCTCGAATTCATTTCGGTCGTCCGGCATATAGGTGGCCTAGAACTAATCTGGTTTTCAACGGTCCAACGATAGTGCTTACCTGATGCCGCAGCGCCGAGCGCCATTGGCTAGAAGCTTTGCTCGCCAGTGTTCTTCAAAGCCACTGGCGACTCAGGTCAATCGCCAGTGGCACTTCCAAAATAACTTCACTCTCAATCAAGCAGGGCCAACTCTCCTGGAGTTGCGGCCAAGCGGAAGCCTAGGCCAATGTTCCGGCCGTCTGGCGCGTACCCGCGGTACGCCGAACGGCAATCGGACGCCGCGCGCCAACAGCAACCGCCGCGAAACACGCGGTGCGAGGCCGATGATGGACCCGACGGATCATCCGTCGGCGACACCTTGTAGTACCCCGCGTCGTACCAATCCAGACACCACTCCCACACGTTGCCGTGCATATCATGCAGTCCCCAGACGTTAGGTTTCTTCTCGCCCACCGGATGCGTTCGATTCCCGCTGTTGATGTCGAACCAACAGTAGCCTCCCAGTTGTGATTCTTTGTCCTCACAGCACCACATCCCGGTCGATCCCGCACGGCAGGCGTATTCCCATTCCGCTTCCGAGGGCAAACGGTACGTCAATCCATGGTTCGCTTCACCGGAAAGTTGCGACAGCTTCTGCGCAAACGACACCGCGTCATCCCATGAGACTTGCTCGACCGGATGACGTGGATTGCCGGTCGCAAGGCTCGGATTCTGTCCCGTTACGGTTTGGTACTCTGCCTGCGTCACGGGAAACACACCCAAATAGAACGGCTGAGTGATGCGCACGAGATGCAGCGGCTTCTCATCGTCCGCTTCGTTGAATCCCATCAGAAACTCACCCGGGCGAACCAGCACGAACCGCATGCCGATCGAGTTCGTGAACTCCTTGGGCAACTCCGGCTCGTTGGGCATCCAAGCCACGGTTGTGAAATCACCGGGATCGATATCTTCCGCTGGTGGGACCGTTTCCTCGATAACCTTGGCACCATATTTCTTCGCCAAAAAACGCTCGCGATACAGGTAATGGGCTGCTTCGCAGACCTTTGACGTGAAATACGCATTGAAACCCCCACCGACTGCCGCCCCCATCACCGGAATTACTTGCGCTAATTTCGCCTTTGTCAGACGAATTCCAAGTGATTTCGCAATTTGCTGTATGAGCTGAACAAATGCGTGCTTTTCAAGTTGTTTCCACGCTCGCTTCTTGGCTACGTCTTGCGCAATCCGAACAAGCTGAGCCATAGCCAGTGCCTTGGATGCGTCCGTAGGCGAAGATGCCAAACCCAGCACGTTCATGGCAAACAGACGCTCCTCCTGCGAGGACACGTCGAATCCATAGTAGGTCGCATACTCACCAATGGCTCGCAGGTTCAGCGTGATGAGGGCGACGATGTCCGGTGCGATGCCGAGGAGACCCACCGCACCCGCGCCTGCACCCTGCACAAGAGCTAGGCCCTTGTACTTTGCATCCAGCCAAGCCACGACTCTATCGACTTGTTCAAGCTCCAATGAGCCTACATCTGCTCCCGTGCGAATCGTTCCGTGACCTGCCTTTCTGAATTCTTCGTAGATCGATTCTCGCGGAATACTCCAGTGGGCGGCGTCGTTGCAAATACTCATCAGGCCTTGGATCGAGAGCTTGATCACGTCGCCAATTCCTGGCGTCGCGAGTATCAAGTCGCCAGTGGAATCCAAGGGCCAATTGATGAGCTTCATAGTCTGGCCGAACCATCCGATTTCAGGGTTCTTCCAAGCGTGAATCTCGCGGAGAGCGCGATCGTCGTAGCCAGATGGCTCTCTTGAACCATCACCCGAAGATGACCTTGCAGTGGTGTCAAACACATTTTCGGCGTTCTCGTCGATCACAAACTCGTTCCTTTTCAAGCAGATGGTGTGGGAGCGCTAGCTCAGAATGTCACGCACGACGTGTCCCGCCACATCGGTCAACCGTTGGTCTCGGCCTTCGTGGAAGAAGGTGAGGCGTTCGTGGTCGAGGCCGAGGATGTGCAGGATGGTGGCGTGGAGGTCGTGGACGTGGACGGGGTGTTCGGCGGCGCGGAGGCCGAAGTCGTCGGTGGTGCCGTGGGCCAGGCCGCCCTTCACCGCGCCTCCCGCCAGCCAGACGGAGTAGCCCCACGGGTTATGGTCGCGGCCTTTCCCTTGTTCGCTCATCGGCATGCGGCCGAACTCGCCGCCCCAGATCACCAGCGTGTCGTCCCACAGGCCGCGCCGCTTCAAGTCGGTGAGCAATGCGGCGACGGGGCCGTCGGTGCGGCGGCTCATTTCAGTGTGATTGCTGAGGACATCGTTGTGAGCGTCCCAGCCGTTCGTGTCGCCCGAGTAAAGCTGCACGAACCGGACGCCTCGCTCCAACAGACGCCGCGCGAGCAGACAGCGCGTACCGAACTCGGCCGTCTTCGTTTCGTTCAGACCGTAAAGCTGCTGAGTTTCCGCCGTCTCTTGGCTCAGATCGACGGCCTCGGGCGCGGCCGACTGCATGCGGTAGGCGAGTTCATACGACGCGATGCGGGCCGAGAACTCATCGGTCTCGCCGTGCTCGTGCCAGTGTTTGCGATTGAGTTGCTGTGCGAGGTCCAACACGCGCCGCTGCTGTGATTCGGTGAGGCTGCTCGGCCGATTCAAATTGAGGATCGGCGCGTTGCCCGGACGAACGGTCGTCCCCTGAAAGCTCGCGGGCAGGTAGCCGCTGCCCCACGCGGGCGGTCCCCCTTTGATGCCGCCGCCGGGATCGGGCAGCACGACGAACGCGGGCAGGTTCTGGTTCTCGGTCCCCAGCCCATACGCCACCCAACTGCCGAGGCTCGGCCGCCCCATCAGGATGCTGCCGGTATTCATCTGATAGACCGACTGCGGATGATTCACGCTGTCGCCGTGACAGCTTCGCAGCACGCACAGTTCGTCCGCGTGGCGGGCGATCTCGGGGAGGAAGTCGCTGATCTCCAACCCCGATTCGCCGTGTTTGCGAAACGGTTTGACGGGACCGAGCAATGGATTGGTCGCCACCTTGCGGCGCGTCATCACCTTGCCGAACTCTTCGGGAAGCGGCTTGCCCGCCTGACGGATCAGTTCCGGTTTGGGATCGAACAGATCAACCTGACTCGGCCCGCCGTGCATGAAGAGATAGATGACGCGAGTGGCACGCGGCACAACATGCGGCGGACGTGGCATCGTGGGCGACGAGGTCGTTGGAGCGGCGGCGGATTGCCGATCGTTGGCCAGCATCGCGGTCAACGCCACCGCGCCGAAGCCGCCTCCCGCTTCGAGCAGGAAGCGGCGGCGGGAGGGTTCGAGAGGTGAAGTCTGTGCGGTGATTGGCATCGGCGGATTCCAAATCGCGTTTGTAGTCCGAATCGCGTTTGTAGGATGGGCACTCTTGCCCGTCCTGTCTTTTGAAAGGCGAAGACGGACGGGCAGAAGTGCCCATCCTACGGCTTTGACAGTCTGTCAGCGGTCGCGGGGGAAGGTGATGTCGGCGGGGTGTTGCCCGTCGAGGATGACCTTCGATTTCGCGCGGGGCAGCACGTCGCGGAGCGTCTCCATGTAGAGACGATTCATCGTGAGCAGGCGTGAGGCGTTGTAGCCGCGTCCGCTGGAGGTCGCATCGCGGGACAACTGTTCGACCAGCGCGAGGAAGCGGTCGGCCGTGCCGCGCGCGGCGGAGGTCGTCGTTTGGCGGGCCTGTTCTGCCGAGTCCGTAAGTTGTCGCGCATCGGCTTGAGATTCGGCGAGTCGTTGTTCGGCATAGGACCGCGCGTCGTGAATTGATCGCGCACTGTCAGCCCGCGCGTTGGAGACATCCAAGAACTCGGCCTTCACGCGCGACGGGGGATCGGCGCGGTCGATCGTGACTTGTTCGACCTCACACCCGAGCCGTTGCCGCGCGGCGGCTGTTCGGACCGACTGCCTCAAGCGGTTGTTCAGTTCCGCCAGTCCCTGCGTGTGAACGAAATCGACGCCGCTGCGTGAGACGAGATCGGCGGCGGTGGTCTCAACCAAGAGTTGCAACCGTTGCTCGGGACGTTCGCAGGCGTAGAGCCAGTCGGCGAGGAACTCTTCCGAGACGCGGTACTGCACGACGATTCGCAGTTGCAGCAGGTTCTTGTCGCCGGTGAGAAACGTCGTCGGTGCGGAGGACGCGGGTTGCAGGAAAGCATTCGGTTCGACGGTCGCTTCGCCCAGCGTCAGCGTGCGGATGGCGTTGAGGTTGACGCGATCAACACGCACGAACGGCCACGGGAGATCGAACCGTAGGCCACTCATTCGCGCGGGGAAGGCCGCCCGGCCGAAGCGTCTCACGACCGCGACCTCATTGGCGGGGACGGTGAAGAACCCGGTCGCGAAGTAGGCGGTGATGGCGACTGCCAGCAGCAATCCGCGCACACGAGGGACTCGGACTCTTGTTCCCTCCCCTCGGCGGGGAGGGTTAGGGAGGGGGGCGGCTGGCTCGTGAACGCTGTTCATACTCGATGTCGCTAGTGAATCGTCCCCCCTCCCCGACCCTCCCCGCCGAGGGGAGGGAGAAAGAGAGGAGTCGTTTGAAGAATCGAGGGCGTGTTCACCGCTCGGCCCCCTCACCCTAGCCCTCTCCCCCGAAGACGGGGGCGAGGGGACCGGAGAAGAAGTGTCGCCAAGTTTTGTTCCACCGTTTGGTGTGGCGTCCTCTTTCATTGTGAAGCTCCCGCGTTGGCGGGTTCAAGGGCGGAGGGTTCCGTGGCACGCGGGGACTCGTGCGGCGCGGGGACTCCTTCCACAAGCAACTTCAGCAGGCTGTTCGAGGCGGACAGGACCAGTGTCGTTCGTTCGTTGAGAATGTGTTTGTAGGCTTCGAGCGTTTGCAGCACTCCGGCGAATTCGGGGTCGCGGGCATAGGCTTCGTTGAGGATGCGGATCGCGGCGGCATCGCCCTCGCCGCGAATCCGTTCGGCTTCCGCGCTGGCCTTCGCCATGAGTTCGCCCGCCTGACGATCGGCTTGGCTGCGGATCATGCGGTTCTCGGCGAGGCCCGCGCTGCGGTAGCGTTCGGCGATCTTTTGACGCTCGCTCCGCATCCGCTCGAAGACCGCCTGCATGTTGCCGGTCGGTAGGTTGAGTCGGCGAATGCGCACGTCCACGATCTCGATGCCGAGCCGGTCTTGCAGCGAATCCTGCTCGTCGCTGCGCTGCATCAACTCATGCTGAATGTCGGCGGAAAGTTTTTCGAGCGGACCGGCTTCATCGGCGGGAGCCGCTTCGGAATCGGAGGCCGTGAGGAGTTCAGTCAACTCAGCCCGACCGACTCGTTCGGTGAGGATCGACTGCAAGCGGCTGGTCAGTCGGGCTTCGGCCACTTCGACTCCACCGAGACTGCGGAAGAAACGCACGACGGGGCGGTCCAGTAGGTGAGAGCGGTCGGCTTGAGGTGGACGATTGATCGGCGTTGAGCTGGTCACTCCGTCGGCGATTCGCCACGCGACGAAGGCTTCGACCGTGACGTTCTTGCGGTCGCGTGTGAAGGCTTCACGACTGGCGGGCGACAGCAGTTGCAGGCGGTGATCGAAACGGCGCGCGGTCTCGAAGGGCCACGGTCCTTTGAACTGCAAACCGCGCTGCGGGGGCTGATCGTAGACGGCGACGATGCGTCCGAAGCGTTCGATGAGGACGAACTCGGTCTCATCCACGAACACGATCATCGTGGGTAGCAACGCCACCACGACGAGACCCGCCAGCCAAGCGGCAATGCGTGGGCGACGTTGTGTTGAAGGAGTGTTGCTGGCGGGACTGGCGTTGAAGGACATGGCGAGTTTCGTGAGGCAGGTGGTTTGTTTGGCTCAGCAGAAGTTGGCGAGCCGGGCGATTTCAAGTTGTGTGGGTCACGTCACACAGGCGTGAGAGTCTTGGGCAACCCCGGCGAAGTATCGTACCCGCGTCTCGAAGCCTGACGCGCAAGCGACGTTCTTCTTCGCTTGCGCGTCAGGCTTCGAGGGGGTCAATCAATTGCCGGGTGCGGCCTTGTTGAAACGGTGACGGGCAGGTTGGAAACCTACCCCACGGGAGATCAGCGGCTGAGCCATTGTGCGGACTTCATGATGCGCGTGGCGTCGGGCGACATCACTTCGGCCTCCGGCCCGAACACGGTCACGTCGAGGAGTTGTTTGTTATGGATCAGCAAGCGGCGGCGAACGGCTTGAGGCCCCCCAGCGTCACTGACGACGACGATGGACTCCATCCAGTGCGACTTGGAATCGAGCAGCCCGGAGTCGAGGACTTTGACTTCACCCAGAGTGCCATTCGCCTGCGTGGCCTCTTGCAAGACCTTTGTCGCCGACTTGTTCAGCAGTTCACGGGCGACCGAGTAGCTGCGAATGGTGACGCCGGGGTTGCGGCTGAACAGGTGATATTCGACCTGAGAGTAGACGCTGCGTTGTGAGGGTGATGCGGGGAGATCGACCTGGAACTTTCGTTCGCGATCTGTGATGCGGAACCAGCCATCTTGGAGCGGGCTGATCGTGGGGCGAAACTGGTCCAACAGTGCTGACACGACCAGAGCGAGGTAGCCGACGACAGGCAGCAGGATCGCCACCAACACGGCACGCCGCCCCCAACGTTGGGAACGAGACAGCGGTGCGACTGCTGCCGTGCCGTGCTCTTCTCTGTTGAGAAAGGTCGTGGAGAGATCGAGCTTCATGGAGGGACTCGGGGCGAGATCGGAGGGGGCAACGACTGTGACTCAGGGCCGCTTCCACACCAACCCGCAGCGTGAGCAAGGATGATTTTACGCGGGAGACGCCGATGGACTCGCTCACGCTGCGGGTTGATGTTGGAAGTGTCTGCCTTCGGTTGGTGCGAGATTCTAGGAGTCGCGCGCAGGCCGACGCAATTGGCGTCTCGGCAATGATGCCGGTGTCGGTGAGTTTGTGCGACTCGCGATGGCTTGGGGTGGGGCTTATACTCCCGCCTCGTTTGATCGGAAGCGGAACTGTTCATCACTCGTTCATACTTCGCGCGGTCGTTGCCGCCGCGCAGGGCGCCATCGCAGCGTGGCGCCGCCAGTGGTCGCTGCCCGCCGGCGCGGCGTTTTC
>JAYTGQ010000972.1:0-8543 GCA_043733345.1 Schlesneria sp. | reverse complement strand
GCCGCGTTCGAGGCCCTGTCGCATGAGACGGATCACTTCGCCATCGGCCCGGCCTCGCGTGCATTGATCTTCGTAGATCACCATCTCATCGAAGCCGTGGGCGATGAGTTCGACCTGCTGGATGATGTCTTCGTCGCACCGGCGGGGTGGGGCCGGGGTTGGAGCCACTTTGGGCGAAACCCCGGTCGGTGGTGAGTTGCCTGTCCAAAGTATTGATCATTGATCTTCAAACGATTGTCATCCAACTCCCCACCACCGGGGCTTCCCGTTGGTCCAGCCTTGGCCACCCTCGCCGCAATGACTTTGGAGAAAGTCATCACATGCTCATCGCCTCCTCTCCGCAGCAACATCCGCCGCTGGTCTTGGATCGCTTGCTCGATCCCGTGGGGCGCTGTTTGACTCGGCGATCCGCGCAGGCTCTGCTGAATCTTCAAGCCGATGCCGACTTGCAGGCACACATCGAAGACTCGGCTCGCAAATCCACGGCGGGGAAGCTCACGGCGGAAGAGCGTTCGGAATACGAAGCCCTCGTGGCCGCTGGCACCGTCGATTTCCATTCTGAAATCGAAGGCCCGCGTCCTGCTGGCGAGGTGACACACCCTAGGGAACTGGTCTGAAATAACTTTCCGATTTTGAAGTCCGGCCCCCTTGGTCCGGATGAGTCAGTCCAGAACGGCCACTCACGATTTCGTCCGGTCCAAAGGGTCCGGACTACGCCATCGTGAATCGGGAAGTTGTTTCGGACCAGTTCCTAAACAACCCAAACGAGAGTGACGTAGGGTGTGTGGAGTCCTTCGAGTTCAAAACTGGACTCGTTGAGTCCAGTTTTGGAAGAGATTGCAAATTGAAAGACACTCGTAGCGAGTTTTCCTTTCTCAATTTGCATTTAGAAATTGCCAATTATCAATTTGCAATCGCCTTCCCTCATTGGTCTGAGGCGAAGCCCTCGCTGGAGTCTTCAGAACGCACCGTCATCGAACGACGCGATGTTGATCTCTTGAGTGGGTGCGTACCGAAGAGGCTCCACATCACCTTCGTGCTTCGCCTTGAGCCGAGGCCACCTATGTTGGCTCCGAAGTCGGCGGGTTGAACTTCGGGGCAGTGGCATCTGCGGCGCGGCTGGTGGAACGCCAGCTTCCTTCGCGCGGGGTGGGAACGTCCTCTTTCGTGACGACCGGTAGCTCGGCGGCTTCGGCCAGCGGCGGCACAAATTTGGGGGCCGCCGTTTCGACCTGCTCCTCCATTGGAGTCGGTCGCGCGCTGTTGCTCGATTCATTCTTCGAGAACGAGGAACGATCGACCTCGTCCTCAATGCCGCTCAAACCCTTTTTGAATTCGGTCACGCCCTTGCCAAGGCTGCGTGCGACTTCCGGTAGACGCTTGCCGAACAACAACAGCGCGATGATTCCCAGAAACACCATTTCCATCGGGCCGATTGGTCCCATGATTGATCTCCTCAACAAGATTCATAAAGGCGTCGAGTGGGCAGCGCCCACCACAACCGTGTGCGAACTGGTGGGCACTGCCCACCCTACTCAGCTCTGAGAAATTCGACGAATGAACGGCGGCGACGCATCGGGCTGAAGTCCGGCTGAGCTTTGTTAGCCGGACTTCTCCCTCCCAGAATCGCGCCCCGTAGAGAAGTCCGGCTTTCCGAAAAGCCGGACTTCAAACAGCCCGGCCAGTGATTTCACGGCGTGGCGACGAACCGCCTACTTGGCGGGATCGTCCTTGGAATCAACGGCCTTCGGTGGTTCAGGCTTGTCGTCCGCGTCACCGTCGCGCACACCCTTTTTGAATTCCGTCACGCTTTGACCGAGCGAACGCATTGCGCCGGGAAGCCGACTGCCGAACAGCAGCAGTGCGAGACCGCCGACGATGCACATCTCCATCGGTCCTAGAAACGCCAGAGGAAACATCTCAACCTCCTTTTTTTCGGCGACTCATTCGTCGCCGAAAACACTGAAAATACGGATCGCGGGAGTGACGGCTGCGAGCAGACTGTTGGAGTTGTGGCACGGCACGTTTTAACCCGCTCGTAATGCACAAACATCCGAGACAGACAGGATTAAACCCCGCCCACATCTCAAATCCAACAGAGCAGTCAACCGACCGCAGGCACGCGAGGCAGACAGGCCACCAACAATCAACCCGCCCGAAGACTCTAGCGTGTATCCACTCAGATCGCCCGCGAAAGAGAGCAGGACCGTTGAGCGGCTGGCGGATTCTAGCGGGCAAGGTGCGACTGTCAATTCGCCCCGCAGAGTCCACCGGGCCTTTGCCTTGTTCCAAGTCGGGTGGGTCGAGTCTTCGAGGCCCACCGAAAATAAAGCCCATTGGCAGCCTGTTGAAAATAGAAGCCTGAAGCGCGAGCGAAGGATTTCTGAGCCGAATTCGTCGGCATTTGCGACATCCTTCGCTTGCGTTTCAGGCTTCTATTCCCTTTTTCAACAGGCGGTTCCGGTGGGCCTCGAGTCTTCGACCCACCCGACAGCGTGCCAAATCTCAAAAAGGTATCGGCCCTGATTCAAACCTGACCTGACCGACAACTCTGCAATGGAAGCGGCTACGGAGTCTGGCTCTTCGGTTTCGAGTCTGATGTCGGGAGCGGGACGTTTTCAAATCGGAACGAGACGGTCTGTTCCTTCACGTCGCGGAACAGTTTGAATTTGACGGCGACCTTGTCCGAGAATTTGCCTCCCTGATCGAAGGCTTGCAGGCGGAGTATGGTTTGGCCTTTGTCGATTTCGGGCACGAACAGGTTTGTGATGCCCGTCGCGTTCTCCGGATTTGACGCCGTAGCCTTGCCGAGGAAGTGAGCCTTACCACACAACAGTGTCAGACTTTCGTTGCCCGCACCTCCCAGCAGCGGCTTGTTGAGGAGCAGCTTGACGCCTGCGGCCTTGAGGTCCGGATCGGCCAGTGCGCGCATGGCCTTCTTCGGCGCATCGCTGATGGTGAAGTCACTCGCGGAGGTGGAGGTCAACAGTTTGAACGTCCCTTCGAGTGCGGCGATCTTCGTCGCGCTGACCGCAGGGGGATCGACCGAGAACCGAATACGCATGGCCCCAGCGGGGTGTTCCAAGCTCAGTTTGTCTTCGCTGTCGTAAGGGACCAGCCCCTTGAGCGGATCGGGCCCGAAGGTCATTGCGCTCTTCGAGGTCTTCAGCATGCCGTCCCCTTCGAGCGACATCGTCTTCATCGAGACTTGACCGATCGCGCAGTAGGTGTTCAACGAATCGCCGCTCACATCGAACATCAACTGAACCGGGACCGACGGTTTGCCATCGATGTTTGCGGACGGGAAGTCGCTCCAGCTTGTTCTCGCGGTGAGAGTCAACCCGTCAGGGAGTCCCTCGACCTTGATCGCTGGCACCGGTTCCGTCTCACCCGGCTTCTGGCGATCTCCGAATGGACTCGGCGAAAAGTTGGCGGGCGCTGCACTCGGCACTGGTCCCGCTCCCAAACTCGGGCCATTGCCGGGACCACCTGCCAGTGGGCCAAAGCCCCCGGTCATCGCCATCACGGTCAGGATCGCGGGCAACTGTTCGAGCTGCTTCTGGGCTGAGTCGGGAAGGCTCGTGGCGACTCGCACCTGCTGAGATTGCTCGTCGAGCTTAAGGTTGTCGATCAACATCTGACCCAGGTCGCCTAGTAGCGGCGGCGCGGTGGCCTTGATGAAACCGAACTGGCCCTTCAGTTGCTCCAACTGCGTTTCGAGTTCCGTCTTCAGCTTCTGCGATCCGTCGGTACTGTTGCTGGTCGCAGCCACGTTCAGATCGAAGCCACCCTTGATCGACAGACCGAGGCTCATCCGTTGCAGCCCGTAATCCTTGATGCCGGACTGCATCATTGCCAATGGACCGGGAAGCTCGATCCCCGCTGGTGCGTCTCCGGGCTTGGTCTCTTTCACGACACTGGCCAGCACGATGTGTGAGGCATGTTCGATCCCCGAGAACTCCTTGCGGGGAGTGACGGTTTCACCTCGCTCCATCGTCGCGAGCAAGTCGGTCAGCGTGCCGAAGACCAGTGTGTTCGAGTCGGCCGCCCATCCGCCCGAGGCCGGTTGCGAGGGCTTGCTCGGGGCCTCGAAATAAGTCTTGCCGTTCTTCTCCTTTTGCTGCGTGCCGGGAGCTGTCTCCAAGAGAGTCTTCAGATCGACCGCCTTCTTCGTGCGAATCACGACGACAAAACGTTGGTCTTCCGGACGGAGAGCGCCGAATGGATTCGGCGGCATTCCCGGTGGACCGAAGCCGGGTGGACCTGTTCCGGGGGGAGGAGTACTGGGAGGCGGGTTGCTTGAGGAATCATTGGCGACCTTGGCACGCAACAACGCGCCGGAGAGATCGGCCACGCCGAGCGTAATGCTTTCAATCTCAGTTGGCAGCAGCGTCGTCTGCTTCTGAAAGTCGGCGACGCCGGTGGCGACTTGCGGCAAGTCAAGCGCGGCCTTCAACAGCGGGGCGGCCCAGATGTCGGCGAGTTTTACATGAATCAGCAGCTCGGTGTCGGCAGGCAGCCAACGGAGCGCGAGTGTCTTCTCGGCGGGCGTGATCGGATTGGCGATGACTGGAACGGGCGCAATTGGAGCAGGTGCAACCGGAGCCGCGACGGGTTCCGGTTTGCTGCCACCGAAGACGCCTGCGAAGAACAGTCCCGCGATCAGCAGCACGACCGCCGCTGCGACACCGCCGCCGATCAGAGCGGCGTTGTTGCCACCGCTCTCTCCACTACTCTTTTTGCCGCTCGACTTCTTCCCCGCCACGCCGCCGCCTCGCTTGCGGCTGCTGGCCGACTTCGCGGGAGCTTCGTCCTCATCGAACGAATCCACGTCGTCATCCCCCTCGGGAGCTTCGGCGACGAAGGCGTCGGAACACTTGGGGCACTTGATCTTCTTCCCCAGCTTGCTGCGATCAGGGAGGCTGAGCTTCGCGCCACAACCGGGACATTCAACGGAGACTTTGGCCATGAACGACGCTCCAAGAACAGGTGTCTTCGCAGGTCAACACGCGGCAGATCACTCAGACAACAGCCACCCGCCACGAGGGTTGCCGGTGCCATCGTACTGCAAGGCCGTGACTTTGCGAGGCTTGCTCAGGCACCACCCGGCAACTGATTGACGCATCGAAGCCTGACGCGCAAGCGAAGTCATTCTTCGCTTGCGCGTCAGGCTTCGATGCGCGGGTACGATATTTCGCCGGGGTTGCCTCACGTCCCCAGCAGGTGCCGCAGCGATCCTTCCAGTGTTGGAAACTGGAATTGGTAGCCCGACTCGCTCAACCGGTTCGGCATCACGCGGGTGCTGCCGAGCAGCAGGTCGTTGGCCATCTCACCGAGTGCGAGCCGCGCGGCCCATCCGGGCATCGGAATGATTGTCGGGCGACCGAGGACTCTGCCGAGCGTCTTCGTGAAGTCGTAGTTCGTTGCGGGATTCGGTGCCGTCGCGTTGACGGGACCGGACAACCGGTCGTTCATCAGGCAGTGATGAATCGAACCGACCACGTCATCAATCGCGATCCAGCTCCAGTATTGGCGACCGCTTCCCACGACTCCTCCTCCACCGAGCTTGAACGGAGTCAGCATCTTGGCGAGGCCCCCGCCCTTCGTGCTGAGGACCACGCCGATGCGCAGATTCACGACGCGAATCCCCTTTACGCGAGCCGGTTCCGTGGCTGCTTCCCAGTCACGACAGAGATCGGCGAGAAAGCCCGTCCCCGCTTGGGCCGACTCGTTCAAAATGTCGGCTCCTCGATCACCATAGAAACCGATGGCCGAGGCGCAGACCAGCGTCTTTGGTGGACGCTGCAACTGCGCGAGTGATTCACACAGCAGCTTCGTCCCTTCGATCCGGCTACTGCGAAGTCGGGCTTTGACCTTCTCGTTCCAGCGCGCCCCCGCGATGTTCTCTCCCGCCAAATGCACGACGGCATCGAGTCCTTCGAGCCGCGCCTTGGGGAGATCGCCACGCTCGGGCGTCCAAGCAATGTCGTTCGGTTCGGTCGGGTTCGACCGCGTGAGACGGTAGACCTCGTGCCCACCCGTGGTCAGAAACGGACAGAGCGCCGAACCGACCAGCCCCGTCGCACCCGTCACCAGTACTTTCATCGTCGGTCGTCCTTCATAGGGGGCCTGTGCCCGGATGTCGTTCATTGTGATGGAGTGTGGATAGCGAAACGTCCGCTCCAGCTTGTGCCGCACGAACCGTCCGCCACACCAGCGGCCCAAACTTCCCAGCGGCAGAACATACTCGATGTGATCTTCCAATTCGCACGACTGCGCGGTGAGGGGCGAGATTCTAGGCGTGTGCTCGAAATGAGCAAACGAACCGCCGACCTGCACGTCCTGAAACGCGAAACGACCAATGTGGCCAACTCGGTGGGGTTTGGGCCAATGCCCTCCGTGCGGGGTATATATCGCGAGCGGGTGAGGATGACACAATTCACACTAACCCGAAGCGTAAGCGAGGACGTGAGTTACATCCTCGCTTACGCTTCGGGTTAGTGTCAGCTTCTACCGTGCGGGGTATAACCGCCTGTGGAAAAATGTGGGACGGACGCCTTCGTCCGTCCGAAACCAAGTAGAAATCACGGACGAGGGCGTCCGTACTACTCGATCGCTTCCCAACACAGAAAGCACCATGAGTTACCCCTACTTTGTTCGCCGTGATCTCGATGGGTTCTTCGGGTTGTTCGTGGACAACTTGATCCAACTGCTGCTGATCCTGACGCTCTGTTCGGGGCTGTGCGGGATGACTGGCGACAGCAGCTACCTCCTCTACAAACATGTGCTGCCGGGAGCGGCGATCAGCATTCTGATCGGCAATCTCTTCTACGCGTGGCAGGCGCGGCGGCTGGCGTTGAAAGAGGGGCGTAGTGATGTCACCGCGCTGCCGTATGGGATCAACACGCCGTCGCTGTTGGTCTACGTCTTCTTCGTGATGGCACCGGCGTTTGCGAAGGCGCGCGCCGAGGGACTGGCTCCCGACGCCGCCGCCACACTGGCGTGGGAGCTGGGACTCGTGGCCTGTATTGGGAGCGGGCTGATCGAGTTTTGCGGGGCCTTCATCGCGGAGTCCGTTCGTCGCCGCACTCCGCGCGCCGCACTGCTTTCGACTCTGGCGGGGATTGCCGTCGGGTTCATCTCGATGACGTTCGCGCTCCAAATCTTTCAGAAGCCGCTCATTGCGATGCTACCGCTGGCGATCGTATTGATCACGTACTTCGCTCAAGCACCGTTTCCGTTTCATCTGCCGGGAGGATTGGTCTCGGTCGCACTGGGGACGGGCATCGCGTGGCTCTTGACCGGACTGACTGCCGTCTGGCCCGATGCTCCCGCATGGCTGGCTGAGTCCGCGATGAAGCCTGCGGCCGTCACGGCAGCACTCGATCAGTTGGGCTTCTACCTACCGACGTTCACCGGGGCGCGCGTCCTCGCGCGGCTGGCCGATCCGTCGCAGTGGCTGGGACTGCTGTCGGTCATCGTGCCGATGGGACTGTTCAATCTGATCGGCAGCCTGCAAAACATTGAGTCTGCTGAAGCGGGCGGCGACAAGTTTGGAACCTGTTCGTCGCTGGCGGCCAATGGTGTGGGAACGATCTGCGCCGCGCTGTTTGGAAGCTGCTTCCCGACGACGATCTACATCGGGCATCCGGGCTGGAAGGCGCTCGGTGCGCGCGCCGGCTATTCCACGTTGAACGGCGTCGTCGTGACGGCGCTGTGTCTGACGGGAGCTGTCAGCTTGGTGAACAGCCTCATCCCGATGGAGTCGGGGATCGCGATCGTGCTGTGGATTGGGATCATCATCACGGCCCAAGCGTTCTCGGCCGTCTCGCGGGAACACGCTCCCGCCGTGGCAGTCGGGTTGTTCCCGGCGATTGCCGCGTGGGGCTGCACGGTCATGAATGGTGCGTTCTTCGTGGCGGGAGGCAAGACGATGCAGACGTTGCTGACGGGCCTCAGTCCCACGGGCGAACCGACCGGCGGGATTACTTCCGTCGAGGTGAACGGCTTTTTGATGCACGGACTGATCTCACTCGAGCGCGGCTACATTTTCACCTGCATGATTCTCGCCGCGATCTCGGCGTTCCTGATCGACCGCAAATTTGCCGCAGCCGGAGTCTGGTCGTTGGTCGGAGCGGCCTGCGCCGCGATCGGCCTGACGCACGCTTATCAACTGAGCGGCAACGGCGTCGATTTTCTGTTCGTGTTCTCAACGCCATCGGCCGAGACCGCGCTGGTCTACCGCGCTTGGAACGTCGCGATCGGCTACCTGCTGATGGCGGCCGCGTTCTTCGCGTTCGGAGCCTATTTCCAAGGCCGCGATGTCCCGCGCGTCGAGCATTGAGACGCGCGCATCGAGCATTGCTCTGCACACCAACCCGCCGCGTGAGCGAGGGCGGATGTCACTCAGACTCCGCCCTTGCTCACGCGTTTTGAAGTTGCGCTGTTTGTCAGAGGAAGGCAGTGTGAAGATGTCGCTCCATCGCGTTTTGGGCTTCATCCGTGCCCCCGCTTTGCCATCCGTGCTATCCGGTCGAAGAAGA
>JAYTGQ010000971.1:0-3120 GCA_043733345.1 Schlesneria sp. | reverse complement strand
AGGACGGATGTCGCTCGACTCTCGTCCTCGCTCACGCTTCGGGTTGGTGTTGTTCTTGGACAAGTTCTAAGTGAACTTCAATAGACTTCATCGTGCGTCCCGATGGACAGGAGCAAGATCGCTTTGGCACCGTCGTGTTGAAAGAACTCGAACACAATTCGCAGGTCATAGGCGACGCTGCATGCCCATGACTCCGCCAAGTTGCCTTTAAGCTTGTGTGTCCTGAGCGCCGGGTGAAAGGGATCATCCGACAACTGCCCTAGCGTTTGGCTGAGTGCTTTGGCGAGATGGGATGAGCGTTTTAGTACTTGCTTCGAGTCCCTCATAAACGCTTTCGTTGGCAATAGGACAAGGTTCATGACTGCAGCTCTGCCATCAGTTCAGCAACCGTTGTCGGCTTGCACTCACCTCGTCGAAACTCCTCTCGTCCCGCAAGAACATCCTCGACGATTTTCTGACGGCGCTGTTCTGCGGTGCGATGTCGCAGGACATCGACGAGCGCTTCCTGCTCATCCAGCGTCAGTTGATCTGCATCTTCGAGGACACTTCGGAACGTGGCGGTCTGTGACATTGACATGGGCGGTCCTGTTCTCTGGGACAAGCGTGAGGGCCGTGAATTGAATCACGGTCGCGACCATACCACGGCCTTGCGGAACCGGGCAAGCCGCTGAACGAGTCCTGAGCCGGGGCTGACAGTCGTTTGCGAAGTTGATACACACTCCGCCGGGTTGGGTGTCGGCAGGGATGCCGTGTTGACCGTGATGAGACTGGGTTGTCAGGGAGCGATTCGATGGGTGTGCCGGTTTCGCAGATGTGGACGGTGGCGAGTTATGTCCTCGGCAAGAAGCTGCGGGGCGTCAAACGCTATCCGTTGGTGCTGATGCTGGAGCCGTTGTTCCGCTGCAATCTGGCGTGTGCCGGTTGCGGGAAGATTCAGTACCCGGCCGATGTCCTCCGCCGCAATCTTACTCCCGAACAATGCTTCCACGCGGTCGAAGAGTGCGGTGTGCCGATGGTCTCGATCCCCGGTGGCGAACCGCTGCTGCATCCTCAGATCGAAGAGATCGTGGCCGGGCTGGTGGCGCGCAAGAAGTACGTCTACCTCTGCACGAACGCGATCCTGTTGGAGAAGTATCTCGACAAGTTCACGCCGTCGAAGTACCTGTCGTTCTCAATCCATCTCGATGGGCCGAAGGCCGAGCACGACTTCGCGGTCTGTCGTGAGGGCATTTACGACGTGGCGGTCAGCGCGATTCAGGCGGCCGTCGCGAAGGGCTTTCGAGTCACGACGAACACCACCGTCTACAACAACGCCGATCCGCAAGCGATGCGGCAGATGTTCGACACCATGATGGGCTTCGGCGTCGAAGGGATGATGATCTCGCCCGGCTATCCGTACGAGAAAGCTCCCAGCCAAGAACTGTTCCTGCACCGCAATCAAACGGTGAACCTCTTCCGTCGAATCCTCGGCAATGCGAAGCAGGCTTGGAAGTTCAATCTCTCACCGCTGTTTTTGGAGTTTCTCAAGGGCAAGTGGAAGCTCGAATGCACGCCGTGGGGGATGCCCGCCTACAACTTATTCGGCTGGCAGCGACCGTGCTATCTGTTGAACGAAGGCTACACCCAGACCTTCCAAGAACTGCTCGACACAACCGACTGGTCGAAGTACGGCCAAGCCAGCGGCAACCCGAAGTGTGCCGACTGCATGGTCCATTGCGGTTATGAGGCGACCGCCGTCGCAGCGACGTTCGGTTCGCTGAAAGCGTTCTCGCGCGTGGCTTGGCTAACGATGTTCGGCCCCGGTCGTGAATCGCTTCCGCCCGATGAGCCGTCGTCATCCGAGCCACCTGACAACGAACCGCTCAGCGAAGAAGAACGCCTCCGCCGCGTGCGGCTGCCGGTCCTCACGTCATGACTCTTGGGCGTCAGCCCTCTGCTGGGCGTCAGCCCTCTGCGGACTTTCCGAGCGGGGTGGCGTCAGCCCCCTGGTTCCGCACGGATCGAGATCAGGGCTGACGCCCAAGAGCCATTGGGCTGACGCCACCCCGCTCAGAAAGTCCGAGTACAACGCTGTCGCGCCGCTGATCGGCGCGAGGCGGCTCTCTCGCTTGCGTCGCGCGGACAGCGAAGTGACACTCTCGCCGCCGATGTCACTCCCTGTTTCCACTTGCTCCTCCGAGAGAGATTCTGATGCGACGCAATCCTGTCAAAGTGGCTTTGAAGGCCGGACAACCTCAAGTTGGGACATGGTTGTCCTTGGGCAATGTCTTCGCCGCGCGACTGATGGCGCGCGTCGGTTTCAATTGGCTGACCGTCGATTTGGAACACTCGCCGATCGGTTGGGACAGCGCGGGGCAGTTGTTTGGAGCGGTGGCCGATGCGGGCTGTACGTGTCTCGCCCGAGTTCCTCGCGGCGACCACGACTACATCAAGCGCGTGCTGGATGCCGGAGCGCATGGCATCGTCGTACCGATGGTCAACACGGTCGCAGAGGCGAAGATTGCGATCGCGGCGGCCAAGTATCCGCCAACCGGAAATCGGTCCGTCGGGGGCGGGATGCACGCGCTGAACTTCGATGCGACGGCGGGTGACTACTTCAAATATGCCAACGATGAGATCCTCGTCGTACTTCAGACCGAATCACCCGAAGGGGTCGAGAACGCCGAAGCGATCTACAGTCTGCCCGGAGTCGATGCGATCTTCGTCGGCCCGAACGATCTGAATGCGCAGATGCGCGGTCCCGATGGCAAAGACCCGACTCCCGCCGAACATGAAGCGATGTGCCAACGCATTTTGGCCATTGGTAAGAAGTGCGGCACACCGGTCGGCATTCACGTCCAGACCGTCGAACAATGTCAGCAGCGCATCGACGAAGGCTGGCAGTTCATGGCCCTCGGCAGCGAACTGCGGTTCATGGTCGTGGAAGCGCAGAAGATGGTGTCGGGGATGAACCTCACGCAGAGCGGTGACTTGGCGCGGTACTGATCTGCGGTCGCTGTGGTTGGCGGTACGTCGTTGATGCCGCGCGCGGAACAAACCGGGACATTTCCGAGCGGGGCGGCGTCAGCCCCCCGGTTCTTACATGGAAGGGCTGACGCCCAAGAACCGGGGGGCTGACGC
>JAYTGQ010000970.1:0-8553 GCA_043733345.1 Schlesneria sp. | reverse complement strand
CGCCAAAATCCAGTCCCGAAAGAAAAAACCCAGCCACGACCAACTCCTCCCAAACCCAGAACGACTCGACTGGGCCGCTTAAGTTGGTGCCTATGGGGTGTCGCTTCGCTCAACCCCCGGCTAATGGCTGACATCCCTCCGGGATGAAGCGGGATGAAGACAGTGACCATCGTCTGTTTCTCTCCAATGAGTACTCCCCCCCAAAAACATCGGATGAACGCGAATTGGGAACACTGATCTCCGCTAATCTTCACTGATTTTCGAGCTGACTTGAGTCAGGCCCGAGAGCTGATTCGGATCAGTGTCGATCAGCGCAGATCAGTGTTCCCTCTCACTTCCCGATTCACAGCCGTGGATCGACCGGTTCGCTTTCCAGCGCGAGGACACCGAAGACGCACTCGTGGACTCGGCGGAGCGGCTCGCGGCGGACGAAGCGTTCGAGTGACTCGATGCCCATCGCGAACTCGCGCAGAGCGAGCGACCGCTTTCCGTGCAAGCCGCGAGATCGCAAGCGTTCGAGATGTTCGGGCCGGTCGTACTCAGGGCCGTTGATGATCCGCAGGTATTCGGGTCCGCGACATTTCACGGCCGGTTGGACGAGTCCCTTCGCGCCGCGGACGATCCAATCGAGCGGATGAGCTGGTGGCATGCCGCCGAGATTTATAGCGACCATTCGACAGAATGAGACATTTCAGCAAACTCAAGTCCATGACTTGTGTGTGTGTGTGTGTGTGTGTGTGTGTAATGTCCCTACGTGCTGCCGTACTATTTCAACTGTGGATGACACATGCTTCGTATTATTCTCGCCGTGTTGTGTATCTGCGCCTTATTGTTGTGTTGTTATCCAGCGAAGGCTGAAGACTTAGTTGCGCTGGCCAAACAAATCATACAGGCGAATCGAGACTACGAGGGGTCAGTCGTCTCCTTGGCTGTCACATACACGGTGCAGCCGCTCCTTACTGATCATCAACCCGATCCGAAGCGACAATCACTCGATTGGACTTGGGCGAAATCTGGTCAGCGCGAAGTTGTCTTCACGAATCCGGCCTTTGTCGGCTATGGGCTTAGTATTGCTCGTCTCTGGTCAGCGTTCGATGGGAGTGATGGGATCGATGTGGCCTTTTGGGCGTTTGATTCCCAGCTTGCGGCGCGGATGCAGATGGTTCACCGTGACACATCGAGTGTGGCAAAGCTTGCGGTGCCTGCGGGGTCTCTCGGTTGGACTGTGCCACACTGCGAGTCTCTCGTTGCCATGCTGGAACAAGCGAATAGCAATGAGTTGCTCCGCGAATCGACTAAGTACATGGTCGGGCCCAATAAATTCGTAGAACGTCCGGCAGTCAAGTGGGTGCTCAAGCGATTCCAGCTACGAGAGACGTTTCCGGAGCATACGGTGATTGCGTACTTCGACCCCGCTCACGACTGGTTGCCGTGCCAAATCGAGATCATCCCGACGATGCTCCTGACGGCAGTGTTGCCACCCAAGGAGCTACCAGAAGGAACCACTCTATATGCCATGGTCGTTGAAAAATATATCGAGGCCGAGGATCCGGTCGTGGGTCGTCCGCGGTATTTTCCCGGCACAATTCGTGTGTATGGTTCTCCGCCAAGCTTGATTACTACGAACTCGGTGCGATTCAATGCTGGCGTAGAGGAGTCGATGTTTTCTCCGCCGGTCTCGCCCGGAACCCTCATTGTGAAAAATGCTGGCTCACGCAACGAACAGCGTGAGTTTGTAGGCCGAGACGGCGAAGAGCTTCACTCTCTTGCCGGTCAAAAAGAAGAGGAGTTTCGTGCGAACCCCATCGCGGCTCAGAAGTCGCCTGCGGCACTCAAGCCCCGCGCAGTGTTGGGGGATATTGATGCAACGCCGCCGGCTTCGAGCAGTATTTTATCGACGCTGATTACCGCCGGCTCGATTCTGGTACTGATCTTCGTGGTGATCAGGCGACAACGCGCCTGAGTTTGGTTCGATTCATTCTGAAAGGGACTGTATGCGATTTCAATTGTCAATTATTCTGGCGGGATTGGGAGTGATCTGTGCAATTCAGGCTGTCAATACCGACGGCCGTACGATTGAACTCGGGTCACAACAATTGAGTGGCATCCGAGGTGGCCAGTCCGGCTATTGCGCGACGAAGTGGATCTCCTCCGGAACTCCGAATGGCTGTAATGTCTGCAACTACAACGGCATTGTGACATACTTTTGGCCGAATGGTTCTTGGTCTAAGTATCATACATGGCAACGGTGTACTATTAGCCAGCCCAACGAACAGCGATACCAAGCCTCTAATATTCAGCAGTATAGCACGGTCTCGACCGCATCCTGTACGGGTTGGATATCGCGTTACTCAGACTCTTCTTGTAATTCCGTTGATTCCGCCAACACCCTTGGTGCCTGCCTTGCAACTTATCAAATGGTGTCGTCTGCTACCTTTGCGGGAAACTGCTCTACGACGCCGTTTATGGGCCCGTTCTAATGATTATCCTGTTTTCGTCGGTTATGTCTGACGAACGATGTCACGGTCCTATTGCCTATTGTATTCAGGGTGCGTCGAGCGGTCGTTCCTCGACGTACCACCTTCCATTTCGTATGAGCCGTTCTGCAATTAGCCTGTGGCTGCTGGTTGTCGCTGGACTGAACAAAGAACAGTGGATTGGTGCTTCTGATCGGCAGTCAGCCCCCGCTCGAACGTGCGGTGCGAAGGCATTGGTGTCGGTACTCACGGAAAATGGAGTGCGATGCGAACTCGATGGCGTGCTGGCTCGCCTCCCTCATGGTGGCGAGGACTCATCTCTCAAGGAATTGTTCGACTCAACGCACGCCTTCCCGGAAGTCACGGCGATCGGCATGGATTGGTATCAGCGACCGCCTGTCGGATCGCCACCGGCCATTGTATCGGTCTCTGGTCGCAACGGCCTCCGCCACTTTATTGCGGTATTGGCATGGGAGGCGGAACGAGTCCTGTTGCAGGACAACGGAGAAAAGTCTTGGGTTCCGGTTGATGTGCTTCGCCAAATCGGCTGGGACGGAGCGGCTCTCCACATTTCGACTGACATCAACGCAATTACAAGGTTAAAGCCACGGTGGTTCAATGCTGAGGCAGTCAAATGGGTGATTGCGTTCGTCTGTTTGGGAGCATCAGCCTTGATGCATTCTTGGCCACGCAGAGACAAAAAGAGTAAGACGACAGTAGACATGAAGGTGTGCAATGGCGAGGAGATCTAATAACAATATCCCTCATTGGGATGCTCGCCGACATCGGACATCGCTCAATCGAAGCGGGGTTTCACTCGTCGAAATGCTGACCGTCTTGGCCGTGGTCGGGCTGCTCGTTGGACTTCTTCTGCCGGCGGTTCAAGCGACTAGGGAGCGAGCCCGAAAAGCTCACTGTTCCAACAACCTCCGACAATTCGGTGTCGCACTTCACAGTTTTGAATCGGTGTACGACCGGTTTCCCCCCATCGACATCAACAATATTCCACCGGGCGGTTCGCTTACCTTTGTGCGGAATCCGCATTTCCCATCAGCCCATTACTTTTTGCTACCGTCGCTCGGACAGGGTGAATTATATGGTTCTATCGACTTGGACGGGGACTACTGGGATTCCGGATCAGACCCGCCGACAACGACGAAAAACGGCGCGGCTATGACGAGATCGATTCCCGTGTTTATCTGCCCATCAGATCGTGTGCCCCCCGGAGCGACAAGTTATTTAATCAGCGAGGGGACTTTATCGGGAATCATGACTCCCGAGCTTGCTCCCCCCAATTCCGCGCTCCCCGGACTCGGAAGCACTACTTCCGGGAAACGGGCCTCCGAAGTAACTGACGGGCACTCGCAGACGGTGGCCTTTTCAGAGCGGCTGGTGGGGGACAATGACCCTGCGACCTACACGCCTTGGCGAGATCTGGCTTACGTGACTCCCCCCACGGTGCCAGCGCCTTATCTCCCCGATGAATTGGTCAATCTGTGTTCGAGTTTCGTCGGCCCAGCTCAGCCGCATGCTTCTTATGTCGGCACGGGCTGGTTGTTCCACCGCGTTAGCTGTTCCTCTTACAATCATATGTTCAGTCCCAACTCTAGAATTCCCGATTGCAATCTTGCCCCAAATCGTTCGGGGCCGACGGCGTATACGTCGAGGAGTCTACACAGTCAGGGAGCATTCTCCCTTTACGTCGATGGAGCAGTCCGATTTACGAATGAGTCGATTGATAATGCCGTGTGGCGGGCAATTGGCACCATCAGTGGCGGTGAACGGGAACAGGCACCATGAACAGCTCCAAAATAATCGTGCTTGCCGTGTCCGTCTTGCTCTATGTAGTCGTCGGTGGTTGCTCGTCAAAGCCTGCACACCTGTCTGTTCGCCCATCCACCCTGCTTATCAAAGCGTCCAAGGAGTTTCCCGCTGGCCAGCAGGCAACGGTCGTAGCCACGCTCCGAAACGAAGGGGGTTCCCCGCTGACCGTGATCGGAGTGAAGTCGTCTTGTGGTTGTACTGTCGCGACGACAGAGACTTTCGACGTGATTGCACCAGGGCAAGAGGCTCCTTTGAAGTTCAACGTTGCAGTGCCGCTGTTCGGTCGCCGCGAATCTGTTGTCATGATTGATACGAATTCGCCGGACACGCCGACTGTGCGGCTCGTGATCCAAATCGAAGGTGATGACGAGCCGGTCCCGCGCATTGTGATGCAAACCCAGAACTTGGCGCTTCGTGGGACGACGGCCGGACAAACCATTCACGGCGAACTAGAAATTCAGAGTGCAGAATTGCTTGGGTCAGAACCGTGGATTCAGCGTCTTCAACCGTCTGTGCCGATGGTCGAGGTCACACGGCGCGACCCTGTCGCCGAAGAACAAGTTGCGGAAGGCATCGTTTACAGGCGATATGTGTTTGACGTAAACGCCATCAGTCCGACGGCCGGACGCCAATTTGTGAATGTGACTCCTGAGTTCACGTCTCCGGGAAAACAGATGGCGACATTTGTTTCCCGAGTGTCCTTGGAAACTGTCAACCATGTGAGTGTCGTACCGAGTGAGCTTGTCATTTCATGTGACGAGATGAAGAAGGGGTTTAGTCGGCGAATCATCGTGCTCTCCAAGGATGACCAGCCCTTTGTAATTCAATCCGTCACTTGGTCAACCGATCAGAGGGGTAGCCAATCTCTTATCGACCACCTTGAAGACGCAGAAAGAATTGTGCACAGGCTTGAGCTGAAGTTTCCTGCTCAACCGAGTGAGGTCTCTGTAGCGGATGTTTTTGTTGAAATCAAAACATCTCACTCCACCGTTCCTGACATACGACTTCATGCCAGGGTCAAGTCTGACGAATGACAGCGACTTATACCGCGCACGGCCCTGAGTGAGATGTTCGAGATGAACCGTGTGCCGTAAGGACACGGGTTTCCTGCGACGGCTAAACGGAGAACCCGCAGCCTTACAGCATGCGGCTCGCCAAACTCTCCTCTTGGACCGCGAGAGGTATAGATTAGATTGGTGACACATTAAGAATGCAGTCGCAATCACTCACCGAAGCAGTCATCGAGGAGGGGTCAGGTGGTTCAAAGTTCAATTTTCGTGGGCGGGCGACTCGTTCCCAGTTGACGGCAGGAATCTCCGCGAAAATGGAACTTTGAATCACCTGATCACGGCACTTGCCACACATGCGGACCAACTCATCTCAGGCAACGAGTTCGGGAAGTTGTTGCGCACCCGTTTCTAAGCGGAGTAATGCTTGTCGTCATCAAGGACCGGGATGAGGACATAGAGGTGCGCGAGCATGTCCTGCAACGCGACAGGGCAACACACCGATGCGCGCGGTGAGTTGCAGCGGCGTCGCCACCAGTTCGTCACGGTCCTTGCAGCGGCCCGACAACGCGGTCCCAAAGACTTCGGCAATCGCCACGCTGAGGAACGAGTTCGCGCTGTACGGCCGGTCGTTGACGTACTGCTGGAGGGAAAAGCCTTCGCCCGCCGGACCACGCCGGTTCCGCACGAGCGCAATCGGATCGACCTCGACCCACAATGCAGCGGTGCAGCAGTCGTCGCGTGCCTCGGGATAGAACACGCGCGCCTGACCGAACGTCAGCGAATACGTCTGCAACTTCGCGGGGTGCTTGTGCAGGAGGTAGCCCAAGTCGGTCGCCGGTTCCCGCCGGTTCGTGATCGTCAGCAGCATGAGTTTTGGCCTTAGTCCTCAAACAAGCGAACCCCACCGGGCTGGCCCCATTGGTCTCTACACCATTCGGTAAATGAGTTATCCATCATAGGATGGAATCAAAATAGAACTGAAGATGAGCGGTTGTCGCAGCGTTGTTTGGAGCTGGTGCGGCGGCATTGTGATGCTGTGCCTCGGGGGGCGGCGGGGAGTTCCCTGTTGCCGGGCGGGGCGTCGGCGTTGGCTCAGACGATGGGTGCTTGGCGGTTTTACAACAACGAGCGGGTCGAGATGCGCGAGCGGGTCGAGCCGTTGCGCGAACACACTCGGCAGCAGTTGGCGGCGACCCAAGCGGGCGTCGTGATGCTGGTGCATGACTGGTGCAAGTTGAGCTACAAGGGGCATGCCTCGAAGCGCGATCAGGCCCAACTGGCGCAGTCCAACAATCGCGGGTATGAACTGACCTCGGTGCTGGAGGTCAACGGCGCGAACGGTGCGCCGCTGGCTCCGATGGAGGTGCATCTGAAGACGGCCGACGGTGTGTTGAGTACGCGCGCGGTCGCGCCTCCTGACGTGCATCATCTCGAACAAGTCTTGCCGACGATGCAGGCCAGTCGCACCTGGAACTGGAACTGCTCCGCGCTGCATGTGATCGACTGCGAAGCGGACTCGGTGGGACACTTCCGCGCTTGGCACAAGGACGGACATCACTTCTTGGTGCGTGGTCAAGACCACCGCGTCGTGACGTGGCAAGGTCTGAAGCTGTCGCGTCGCAAAGTGGGCGAAGAGCGGCAAAAACAGGGGCGATTCCAACATTGTGGCGAGGCGTTGTATCACGGCCGCGCCGCGCAGTTGTGGGTCTCCGAGACCGAAGTGGTGCTGGCTCAACCGGCCCGCACGATGGTCGTGGTCGGCAAAGGCAAGAAGCAGAAAAAGAAGCAGGTCTCGATCCCCGGCCCACCGCTGACGCTGCGTTTGATCGTGGTCCAAGTGCGTCACGCCGACGGTCGCGTTCTGGCTGCGTGGCATCTGCTGACGAACGCTCCGGCGGCGCTGTTGTCCGCCGAGCAACTGGCCCGCTGCTACTACTGGCGCTGGCGGATCAAGAGCTACTTCAAACGGCTCAAGTCGCACGGCCAAGAACTGGAACACTGGCAACAAGAAACCGGCGCGGCGATCTTCCGCCGACTGTTGGTGGCGACGATGGCCCGCATGACCGTCTGGCACTTGCAGTTCGACACCAGCCTCGCCGCGACCCAACTGAAGGACACGCTGATCTGCCTCAGCGGCCGCCAAATGAAACGCAAAGTCCCCCACACCGCCCCCGCCCTGCTGGCCTGTGGGTCCTGCTGTCGATGACCGAGTATCTCGAAACTCATAATCTGAATGACCTCAAACAACTCGTTCGCGACGTTCAACTGCCGTTCCCAATACTCAGATGCGGATAATTGTGTAGAGACCAATGGGACAAGCCCGGTGGGGTCGCTTGATTAAGGCCTAGTTCAAATCGCGGTGGCGATGGGGTGCAGGTGCCTTCTCATGTCCCCTCGCCCCCAGCTTTGTGGGGGAGAGAGTTAGGGTGAGGGGCTTCTGCTGAGCTGCTGCCCAACGTGAACCAAGCCTGAGGTTGAGTTTCGAGGGACCGCGTGACTCGAAGCGAACACCTCGGACACCATACCCGATCGTCGGGTTCGTTCGTGACTCCGCGCGCACATTTTGCCTCGGCCTCGGATTGAGCGAACGCGGCCATCTGGTATTGTTGCCGCCCCCCGGAGTGCTTTAGTCAGCCTCCCTCACCGATTTCGAGTGACGCGATCGGGACCGTTCAACACGCTTAGGCAAGAAGGAGTCAATCATGGGCAAGGGAAACAACAGCCAGAAGAAGGACAAGAAGGACAAGAAACCCAAGAAGGACGCCAAGAAGCCCGAGATCAAGTCGATCGTGAAGAAGGACTGAGCGAGAATGACGACCGTTGCCTGTCTCCGTTGAAAAGCGGGAGCATTCGCAATCACCAAGGCCCATCGTCGAAGCTCACTGACCCGCCCAGAACGATGTTGGGCCACCCACGACAACTCCCGTTGCGGCGTCTCTCCGAGACGCCGCAACCGTTTTATGCCTCGCCCAACCATCGGTGAAGCACTTGCTTCGTTTAGCCGCGTGCGCAACGCCCCGCGCGTCGATGAGAAAACAGACGCAGACGAATTGGATCGTGTGAGAATCCGCCAACGTCCGCCGTCACGACAACAAGCTCGGCTTTGGCGATAAAAGCGAAGTCTCATTCAGTGTTCCGGGGAGGTCACTGGTATCAGGGCCATCGCCTTTTTCAATGTAGGGTGGGTCGAGTCTTCGAGGCCCACCGATTACGAAACGACTTACTGTGGGCCTCGAAGACTC
>JAYTGQ010000969.1:0-3128 GCA_043733345.1 Schlesneria sp. | reverse complement strand
GCAGACGTGAGAAGTACGCTTCCCACGTCAGCCGGTCGGTTTGGCCAACGGTTCGACGTGATAGACCGACACTCCCCCCGTCAGCCCCCCTTGGTGAACGAGCCGTAGCAACCCGCGTTTCCGCAACACCGCCAGAGCGTTCGTCACTGCCTTGCGGATCGCTCCGATCCGTCTCGCAATGTCTGCCGCACTCGTTCGCACCGTCCCGTTCTTCGTGTCCCGCCACAGAACGAGCCACGTCAGGGCTTCGGCCCGAGACAGTCCCGCCATCGAACAATCGACGAACGCATTCAGTTCGCCGAAGCGGTTTGACGTTGCCGCCGTTCGCTTCGGTTTCTCGCCCCGCTTGCCGTTCGCGATCGATGCCGGTCGAGGGCGCGGCGGTTCCATCGGCGGCAGAACCGAACAACCCGGCAGCACGGGCGGGCGTCCGTTGGTTCCGTGGTTCATCGGTTCGCCCCCCACTGAAAGAGTTCCGCATCGTCGCCCGCATCGTCATCGGCGGCAGCCGTTCGACCCCACAGATCGGCGAGGGCAGCTTGCAGCTTGCCCCGTGGTTCGCGCTTCGTGGTTGAGGTCGGTTCGCCACCGTCGAGCGGCGTGAAGGCTTGATGCGGTTTGTCGAACTGCAACCGCACGTCGCGGCATTCCCCGTTGCGGCTTTTGAGATGCCTCAGAATCACTTCATCGTCGGGCGTCAGGATGAAAGCATCGTCGGCCCCGAACTCCAGTTCGCTCGATTCGCGAAACGAGGCGAGGTTCAGCCCGTCGCCCGAGTAGCTCGACCGGCCCGCCTTGTCCTTCGTGCGACCAACGGCCGACAGCACGATGACCGCCACGCCCGCATCGGCGAACGCCCGCAGATGACTCATCGTGGCATCGACCGAGCCGCGTTTGTCGCCATGCTCGCCCGGCGGTTGAATCCGCTGGATGTAGTCCAGCACGATCAGCCCCGCCCCTTCCGAGAAAAACTCATCGGCCACGGCGGCGACGTTGGCGAGGTCGAACGGCGGTCGCACGAACGCCAGCCGTTCCGCCAGTTCGTCGAGCGTGTTCAGTCCCGCGTCGATTCGCTCGGCGTGTTCTTCCGTGAGTCGGCGGTATCGAATCGTCGTCAGGTCCACACCCGACAGCCGAGCCAACTGGCGGTCGAGCAACACGCCCGGCGGCATCTCAATGTTGCAGACCACGGCCCGCAGTGTTGGCGTCAGTCGCAAGGCATCGACCACGGCTTGCATCACGAATGCCGTCTTGCCCGCTCCCGGCGCACCGCCGAGCAACGTCACCAGCCCCGGCCCGATTTCAATGCGCGACAACTCGCCCTCGCCAATCGGATAGAACGTGGCGGCTGGCCCGACAACACGTCATCGCGCCAGTTGTGGAACGAGTCCGATCCCGTGATATACTCCCCTTGCGTCATTTGCTCCCCTTTGAGGTTCCGCCATGAATGCCGAAGCCATCCGCGATTTGTTGAAGCGTCAGCCGTTCCGCCCGTTCGTGATCCATCTGTCAAACGGTGAAACCTACGAAGTCCGTCACCCGGAGTTCGCCATCCTGTTGAAATCAACCATCGTGATCGGCTTTCCCGACTCCGACCGCATCGGCGTCGCGTCGTTGCTGCACATCAACAACATCGAATTCCCCGATCATGCCAGCGCTTTGGCGTGACGTGAACTTGTCGGCCCGCCGTGTGGTGACTCAGCCCGCAGTCGATTTGCCGTCGCGTCTCACTTGGCGAGAGTCCCGAATCGAGCGCAGCTTCAGTCAAGAGTTCGTGAGCGAGTTCGACCGGGCAGCCGAACTCGGCGAGATTCGCAGCCGCCGAGAACAACAGCCGATGCCGGTCTCCACTCCCGGCCCCGTCCCGCATGAAGTCGAGCGTGGCCCGGTTGAGCCGCGCCGATCGGTCAGACGCTGCCCGCCGTTGCGTGATCGCTTCGGATTGGTGTGAACGGCTGATCTTCACTCCAAAGATGGATAGAGTGACACTGACCGTTCGACGGCAAGGCGTGTTGACAAGATGGGCGACGTACTGGCATGGGCAATGATCTTCTCGGACGCCTCGAAGAGTGGCGGCGGAAGCTGCTGGATCTCACCAAACGGAATCAACTCGTCAGTTGCAAGATCGGGCCGCGTGCCGCGATCCGTCTGGAGTATCCCTCGCCCGGCCAGGTTTGGAGCGGCCTACTCGGCGGGGCCGATCTGACGTTCGCGTGGAAACGCGAACTGGTCCCCGATGCGAACGAGTCCGGTGATGACAACAGCGAACCGCCTCAGTTGTCGCTGTTCGCATCTTCCCGCCGTTTGAATGACATCGATCGGGAGGGCGAGGCTCCCGCCGAGCCGCAAGCAACGAGCGACTTTCCCCGCGCGCACGGCTTGGCGGGAGCCTCGCCCTCCCTTTCTCAACAGGCGGTGAAGGGGAAGGACTGCCACCCGTCGAGCCACGCATCACGCTGGAGCAGTGCCTGGAATCGCGAGCGTTGTCTGCCAATCACCTGTTGACTGACTTGCAGGATCGCGCGTTGGGAAACCGGCTGAACCGGATGTCCCTGAACGCCCGCACGGCATTGTCCGAGCAGGGCGTCAACGTGTTGTTCGTCGCGTTCGGCTTCCTCAAATGGTTTGAGGCGGAACACAGCGATGAGCCTCGGCTCTCGCCGCTGCTGCTGGTTCCGGTCTGTCTGGAACGCATTGGGGCCACGGCACCTTGGAAGCTGTCGCTCTACGAAGATGAAATCACCCCCAACTTCTGCCTGCGGGAGTTGATGAAGCGCGACTTTCGATTGGAGTTGCCCGAGGTCGATCCGCAGGCGTTGCTCGACGACGAGCAAGCCCGCGAAAGATACGAAACGGCGGTTCGAGATGCCGTGCGCAACGAATCGGGCTGGGAAGTCTGGAGTGACGCGGTGCTCGGGCAGTTCAGTTTTCAAGAGCTTGCGACGGACGACTACGGACGGCACGCGACCGAGATCGCCGAGCATGAACACTGTCGCCGGATTGCGGGTGATGATTCGACTCCGCCCTCATTCGCCGTGGCGATTCCATCGCCCGCGAGATTCGACGCGGAGGTCCATCCCTCGAAGCTGCATACCATCCTGCCGTGCGATTCCAGCCAACTCGAAGCG
>JAYTGQ010000968.1:0-3135 GCA_043733345.1 Schlesneria sp. | reverse complement strand
TGCTACGCGAAGACGGGTCGCTTAGCTTTCGCGGCTCTGGGGGGAGTCGCGATCGGCATTCAGGCGCTCGCCGGACACTTCGCGGCACCATTTCTCACCGGTTTGATCTGCCTCGCCATCATCTTCACCTGTCGCCCTCGCTCGCTATCGCGGGACGCCGGTGCGACGATCTTACTCGGAACCTTTGCGCTCGTCGTGGCCGGCCCGCAACTCTTCTTTGGGCTCCAACACTTTGTCGATGCGTACCGTATCGTTACTGCGGGAGCGCCGATTCTTGCGACGTCGCATATCCCGCTTTCCGAGATCGACCGCCTCGCCTTAGAACCATCCGGCCTGCTCACGTTTTTCGATCCGGAGCGCTTTTGGGGCGGAATCGACGGAAACGGTCTCTTCATCGGGCTGATGCCTATCGCGATTTTAGTGACTTGCTTTGCCGATTCGAGGGTGCGATCGCACGTACGGTCATCGCTGACCCATCTCTGGCCACTCTACGTTCTGGCGGCGTTCTCGCTCGTTCTTGCGATCGGAACGGCTACCCCGATCGGTCGGGTGTGGTATTCGCTACCTGTGCTCTCGTCGATCGTGCGCGAAACGGGCCGTTACGTTCTCATCTTCGCGTTTGCGATCGCGACGTTATGCGGGCTCGCCCTCGACGGATTGGTAAGCTCTCGCGACGGCGAACCGGAGAAACGATTCGGCCTACGCTCTGGTAGTGACGTAACGATCGTCGTCTACGCGCTTTTCGCAATTTACCTTACGTACGTCTACCTTTCCGTGCCGACATTGCACCCGGCACTGTGGTTCGTCGGGCTCGCTCTCGTAGCGATAAACCTTACGCCGCGGCGAATCGGCATGATCGCGCTCGTCGCACTCGGCCTTGTCGAAACGATGGCCGACGTGAGCGTGCTACCCCATCCTATCGACGCGTCATACGCGCCGTATGTTTTTCGAGAAAGCGAAGTCTTTCGATTACCCGAAGCGTGTTACCCGAGTTGTCGAACGTTCGTCGATGCGGGTGAGAACGTCCCTGCGAACATTGGAGACGTCCTTCGTTTCCAAACGATCGGCGGCTACACGGCATTGATCGATCGAAAGTATCGCGATTTTCTTCTCTCGGGCGATCTCGCATTCGATCTCCTAAATGTCCGGTACATCGTCACTGCGGAGCCCCGTCCGGCGCTCAGAGAAGTCGCGCGCGACGACGCGCGCGGGTTGTTCCTCTACGAGCGAACCAGCGCATATCCGCGCGTCTTTTCGCTTGCGTCGGCACTCGCTCGGAACGTGCAACTCAACAACGTCGAATTCACGATCCTAGGGTATGACGATCTCGATCAGCGCTTCTCGATTCGGGTTCCGACGGCGGAGGTCGTTGTGTTCTCAGAGCAGTTCTATCCAGGGTGGAGCGTTTCGATCGATGGCGCTCCCGCGACGCTCTACGTCGCGAATCTGCGCTTCGGTCCGCCAATCTTCCGCGCGATCCGCGTTGCGGCCGGTCCGCATACGGTCGAATTCCACTATCCCACGCTTTGAAGAGAGTGCTTGCCGAGGCAAGTCCTGAAACGGGGTCGAATTATAGCGTCGATGGTGCGTAAAGGTTCGGTGATAGGCGACTTCTCGCGAGACGTCGACGAAGCGAATGGTGGGTTGCGGATTGGTGTGCTCGTCGTCGCTTATAACGCAGTCACGACGCTTAAGGCCGTACTCGAGCGCATTCCGGCCACGGTTTACGCGAACATCGAAGAGATCGCCGTCTTCGACGATGCAAGCGACGACGCGACATACGAACTCGCGCTCGGCCACAAGCTGATCTCTGGCGACTCAAAATTGCACGTCGTCCGTAATGGAAAGAATCTCGGATACGGTGGCAATCAAAAAGCCGGATACCGATACTTCATCAACAAGGGATTCGACGTCGTCGTCCTCCTCCACGGCGACGGTCAATACGCGCCCGAGATCCTCCACCATCTCTACAAACCGATCATTGATGGTACGGCAGATGCCGTTTTTGGATCGCGCATGATGGATACGTACGGAGGCCCGCTCAAGGGCGGAATGCCGCTTTACAAATACGTCGGCAATCGCATCCTCTCCACGCTTGAGAACCGCTCACTGCAGATGCACCTGAGCGAATTTCACAGCGGCTATCGCGCCTATAATCTCCACGCGCTCCGCAAGATCGCTATGGAGAAGATGACCGATGACTTCCATTTCGATACCGAGATCATCATCAAGCTCAACCATCAGGGCTTTCGAATCTCGGAAGTCCCGATTCCGACGTATTATGGTTCGGAAATCTGCTATGTCAACGGTATGAAGTACGCTGCCGACGTCCTCCGCGCCGTCGGGCGCTACAAGTCGACCGTGCGTTCGCAACGTAATCATGCCGAGTTTGAGGAATACTACCTCAACTATCCACTTAAAGCCGACCGATATTCGAGTCATAAAATCGTGCAAGGGCTAGTCGGTTCGAATCAATACGTCTTGGACATCGGGTCGGGAGAAGGGTACTTCGCTCGCGCCCTCAAGCTCGACGGCAACCGAATCGTCGGCGTCGACATCATCCCAGCACCTCGCGAACGCGACGCTTTCGACGCATATGTCTGTGCCGATCTCAACGATGATCGCGCCGAAATCGCGCAAAAGCTTCCGGCTGGGGAATACGACAAAGTTCTTCTGATGGACGTGCTTCAACAAACCGTCGATCCTTCGAACGTTCTCGCCTTTGCAAAACAGCGGTTGAACAAAAACGGGCGTGCGATCGTCTCGCTTCCCAACGTCGCCAATATCTCGATTCGCCTTAAACTCGCCTTCGGTTCGTTTGACTACGCGGACCGCGGCATCATGGACCGTACCCATCTCCACTTTTACACCCGCAAGACGGCGCGTGCGTTACTCGAAAAGAACGGGTTTTCGATCGTCTCCGAACGGTATACGGTCATTCCGGTCGAGCTCTTCGTCGATTGGAAGCTCGACTCGATGGCTCTCGCGGTCCTACGAAAGATTCTCCGAATGGCGACGGCCTTTTCCCCCAAACTCTTCGGCTACCAATGGATCTTCGAATTAGCGCGCGCGCGTTGACGAGCTCGCAGTCGGGGCGCTAACGTAAAATACGTGCATACTGCCGATCGGATACAG
>JAYTGQ010000967.1:0-3137 GCA_043733345.1 Schlesneria sp. | reverse complement strand
CTTTGATCGCCGCGAAGACATTCACCAGGCGTGGTTAAAACTCGCGGAATCGCTCATCTGCTTCAGTAAACTCAAACCAAGGTTTTGTTAGGGCTTCTTAGTGTGCGCTGGCCCTGCGCTAGCCGCCCATCCCCCACGCCCCCGTTCCCGTTGGCCCTGCTCACGGAACTCCGTTTGGCCGCCAAAGCCCGCCTGATCACAGGCCCCAAAACGTAACCCACCGCACCACTCGGTCTCACGACATCGCCCCACCCCGACGCTCCGAACGAACATGACCGACCGAACATGACCGACCGAGCATGGCTGGCCGAGCATGGCTGGCCGAACGTCACGAACACCGCGCCTCACGGAGGTCCGCCCACTCCGATCTGACAATCACCCGTTCTCTCCCCGCGACCTCATCACGAGGGTGTCTCAGCGTGCGCGCAGTCCTCGGGACGCGTCTCCTCACCATGTTCCACACCCGAGCAGAGCGAATGACGCAACGGACAGGGCCTGGCTCGCACGCGACGATCGTCGTAAACTCAGCCCACCATTCAGGCAGTGCCATTCGGGGAAGCAGCCTGTCTTCGCTTGCGCTTCAGGCTTCGATCGTTCCAGCCGCCGCAGGTGGTTCTTCTGTGCGTTGTCCGCTCCGGCATTCGGTTCGCTCGTCACATCAGTTGGCGCGAGTGTTCCGGGCCTCGAAGGCTGTTCTTGCGGCCGATATACTTCCGCCCGCCTTCGGGTTCTGGCGAATGACGCCGAATGGAGAAGGCACGGGTCAGAGACCTCTTACGTTTGCGAAAAAGGCAGCACTGCATGGCGACTCAACAACAAACCTTTCATGACAAGCTTCACGCGCTGGCTCGCAACTATTGGTGGTGCTGGCAGCCGGAAGTGGTGGCAATCTTTCGCGATCTCGAACCGATCCGTTGGCGGGAACTCGATCACAACCCGGTCCTCTTGCTGGACGAGTTCACTCCCGACGGATTGGAGCAGCGGGGACGCGAAGCCGTGCTGCACTCGCGTGTCAACTATGCCTATCGCCGGTGGCAGGAGTACATGACTTCGCAGCAAACGTGGGGCGACACGCACACCGGTTTGTTGGGACACAACCCGGTCGCCTACTTCTCGGCCGAGTTCGGCATTCATGAATCGCTGCCGAACTACTCGGGCGGCCTCGGCGTGCTGGCGGGCGATCATTTGAAGAGTGCCTCCGATTTGGGAGTGCCGCTCGTGGCGGTCGGCCTCTTCTATCAAGAGGGCTACTTCGTCCAGCAGATCGACGCGACGGGCTGGCAGCGCGAGGTCTATCCGTTCGTGCAGAATAAGCGGTTGGCGATCAAGCCTGCGACGTTGCCTTCGGGTGAGACCGTGATGGTGCAGGTGGAGACTCGCAACGGCCCGATCCATGCGCAGGTGTGGCAGGCGGACGTGGGCCGCATCAAGCTGTTTCTGCTGGATTGCGATGTACCGCAAAACACACCCGCTGATCGCAAGCTGACCGCGCGGTTGTACGGCGGCGACCAGCGCATCCGCATTCGCCAAGAGTTGGTTCTCGGAGTCGGTGGCGCACGTGCCCTGACCGCGATGGGCTACCAGCCGAGTGCGATTCACATGAACGAAGGGCATTCGGCATTCGCCGTGTTGGAGTTCATTCGCGCCCGCATGGTCGAGGACAGCCTGTCGTTTGATGACGCGATGCAAAAGACTGTTTGGCACTGTTGCTTCACGACTCACACGCCCGTTCCCGCGGGACACGATCGGTTTGACTGGGGCTTATTCGACGAACATCTCGGACCAATCGCCGATCAATTGGGGATCGGGGCGGGTGGCTTAGTCGGGCTGGGTCGCGTCGATCCGGCCAACGCGACGGAGTCGTTCTGCATGACGGTCCTCGCGTTCAAATGCAGCCGCACCGCGAACGCCGTTTCCAATCTGCACGGCGTTGTCAGCCGTCGCATGTGGACGGGACTCTGGCCCTGGCGCAGCGAAGAGGAAGTGCCGATCGGCCACATCACCAACGGCGTGCATGTGGCGAGTTGGCTCGCGCCGCAGATGAAGTTGTTGTACGACCGCGTGCTGCCGTTGGAGTGGAACCTGCGTTCGGGCGAACCGGCGGTGTGGTCGGGTTTTGAAAACGTCACGCCGGGCGAGTTGTGGGAGACGCATCAAGCGCTCAAGAACCGGATGATCTTGTTCGCCCGAAACCGGATGTTGCGTCGCGCCGAGCGGCTGGGACTATCCGCGAATGAGGTGGCGGACATTCAGACGTGCCTCGACCCGGAAGCGCTGACGATCGGCTTCGCGCGGCGGTTCGCTCCGTACAAGCGGGCGGATCTTGTGTTGCGCGACATCGAGTTGCTCGGGCAGATCGTGGCCGACTCAAAGCGTCCCGTGCAGTTCGTGTTCGCCGGGAAGTCGCATCCCGCCGACGACAACGGTAAGGCGATCTTGCAGCGGATCTTCAAGCTGACTCAGGAGCCGGGCTTCAAGGGGAAGATCGTGCTGCTGGAAGACTACGACATCAACGTCGCGCGGCACTTGGTGCAGGGTGTCGATGTCTGGTTGAACAACCCGCGCCGTCCCTTGGAAGCGTCGGGCACGAGCGGTCAGAAGGTCGTGCTGAACGGCGGATTGAACTGCTCGATCTTGGACGGCTGGTGGGCGGAAGCCTTCGACGGTCGCAACGGCTTCACGATTGGCAACGGGCGGAATCACGTCGATCAAGACGTGCAAGACGATCGCGACGCCAAGTCACTCATGCGGGTGCTGCATGAGGAAGTGATCCCACTCTTCTTCGATCGCGATGCCGATGATGGCCTGCCACAAGCGTGGATCGCCCGGATGAAACGCTCGGTACGAACACTCGGTTGGCGGTTCAATGCCGACCGCATGGTGATGGACTACGTCGAGAAGGCATACATCCCGGCGGCGGGCGGACTATCGAGTGACATGGGGCGATCGCCCTGACCGCACGCGGTTCATCGGTCGTAATTCTACTGTGACGGATTGGTCCGAAAGATTCAGTGCAAAGTGAGAAGTGAGCAGTGCAAAGTGCAAAGTGGAAGAGGGGCAAAAACTTTTTGAGACACGAACCGGCACGCTGAGGTGTTGTCCGACGGCAGTCGCGCCCGCTTGGCGACTGATGGAAG
>JAYTGQ010000966.1:0-8582 GCA_043733345.1 Schlesneria sp. | reverse complement strand
TCTCTCTCACACACTCTCTCTCTCTCACACTCTCTCTCTCTCTCACACTCTCTCTCTCTCACACTCTCTCTCTCTCACACTCTCTCTCTCTCTCTCTGGAGTCTGACTTGAACAACCCACCCACCATCGAACTGAGCCAGCGGTCGCGCTGGGCCAAGGATCAGGCGATCAGCTTTCTGATGCAGCAGGCGGTCGAGAACCGCGATGTGATCTCGTTGGCGGCGGGGCTGGTGGATGAAGCGAGCCTGCCGGTGCTGGAATGCCGTTCGGCGTTGAGCAAGCTATTCGCCGATGACGCTCGCGCGCGGCAGGCTCTTCAGTACGGAACCACCGGCGGCGCGGATGTGCTGCGAGAACAGTTGCTGCACCACTTGGCGCGGCTCGAAGGATGTTCCATCGAGCAGTTGAATCTCGATGCGAAGCAACTCGTCCTGACAACGGGTTCGCAGCAGTTGTTGGCTCTCGTGGCCGACGCCTTGTTCGATCCGGGCGACATTTGTCTCGTGGCCGCTCCGACCTACTTCGTGTTCCTCGGGGTGTTGAATGGCGTCGGGGCGCGCGTGATTCCCATTCAGACTGACGAGCGAGGGCTGGACCCGCAGGCCCTCGATGCGGAGTTGGCCCGACTCGACGCGGCGGGCGAATTGCCGCGTGTGAAGCTGATCTACATCGTGAGCGAATACGAGAACCCGAGCGGAGTCAGCATCGCCACCGAGCGGCGGCGCGAGGTGGTGGCTCTCGCGAAAAAATGGTCTCGCGATCACCGGCTGTTCGTACTGGACGACGCGGCGTACCGAGAACTGCGTTATGACGGCGAAGCGCGACCCAGCTTGTGGAGTTTTGATGAAGCGCGCGACACCGTGATCCTCGCGCAGACCTTCTCAAAAAGTTTCTCGCCGGGCGTGCGTGTCGGCATGGGAGTGTTGCCGAAGTCGCTCATCGGCCCGGTCTGCGACCTCAAGGGGAACGACGACTTCGGATCGCCCAACCTCAATCAGCATCTCCTCGCCACGGTCCTCGCTTCGGGGCGGTACGAGTCGCATGTGAAGGAGGTCTGCGCGGCATATCGGTTGAAGCGCGATGCGATGCTCGCGGCGCTCGACCACGAATTCGCGGGCGTTGCTGGCGTGAAGTGGCAGCGGCCCGAGGGCGGTCTCTACGTTTGGCTGACGCTCCCCGAGCAGATCGAGACCGGCTTTTCGAGCCGACTGTTTCACGTCGCCACGAAGACTCACCGCGTGATGTACGTCCCCGGCGAGCTTTGCTACCCGGCCGGAACCACCGCCGTCCGCAAGAACCAAATGCGGCTGAGCTACGGCGTTCAAGACGCGACCGGGATCACGGAAGGAATCCGACGACTGGCAGCAGCAGTACGAGAGCTGCAATCGTGATGGTGGATGCAGCAAGCCTCAGCAAAACGTCCCAGCACCGGCGGCTAGCGGCCAATGGCACTTAGGGGCTGTGCAATTACAACGTGCGAGAGTCCATCGGGGTGATGAAGCACGCCGGGTGCTGGAGTCCTTCGTTTGCGAATGAGTCCCGTTTTGAGATTGCCTCCAAAGTAGCCATCAGCGCTCCGCGTGATGAGCCTTGTGGGATCAGGCGTCTGCTGGCGAAAGGCTCATCACGCGGAGCGCTGATGGCTGCTTTGGTCGGAGAAGCAGCACTCGCTGGAGTCTACGGCAAAACTCGGAACTAAAAGGCTATCCGGAAATTGCATTTGCCGCATCTTGATCGAAGCGAAGACTTTGCGTGCCACGGTCCCGGCTTTGCGTGGCCGTGTCTTCGCTAGGACAAATGCACGACCACGCAAAGACCTGACCGTGGCACCCTGAAAACAAGCTGTTTCTTTCCGGATAGCCTCTGACTGAGTTGTGTATCAACGACAGGCCATCGGCCCTGGCTGGGAGAACGCATGGCCCTTTGGGCCGAAAGAGTTTGACCACCAATCAACGACTGCACTCGCACGATGGCTCCCCCAACTCTTCATCTTTCTGCCGCTCTCTTTCTGTCTCAATCTCTTGCTGCATCTCCAAGAGGGAGGCAGAAAGAGAGCGGCAGAAAGATGAGAATAGGCGGGGGGGACACTATCGACTGAATCACAATCTGATCGTTTAACCGCAAGCCAAAGGCGTGCGCGACGTGGAGTAACGACTTGCGATAGCGCGCACGCCTTCGGCTTGCGGTTAAACGAATACTTCGACCGTGTCCAAACTAAGTGGGATGGTTGAGCGTGTCGGCATGGCATCTCGGCGGAGGCTCAGTAAGCTGTTGCCGCACTGGAGTCGGGTCTTTCGCCCTTCATTCGCGCTCCCCTCAATTCGCGCAAAAAATGGGCCGCGCGAATTGAGGGGAGCGCGAATGAAGGGCGAGCAGGTTGTTGGTTACATCACTCTCGTTCGGAAAATGCCATGCCTCGACAACGACTGTTTCTGATCGCCGCTGTGTTAGTCGTGTGGGGCGGCTCAGTGGCTGTGGCGGAGGAGGCCACGCAGGCGGGAACGAAGTCGGTAGCGACTCGTCCGGCGTTCGAGTGTCGGTTTGCGGAGACTCCGCCGACGATTGATGGTGTGGGAGACGATGCGGCGTGGAAGTCGGCTCAGGTGATTGATGGGTTCGGGTTGCCGTGGCTCAAGGACAATGCTCGACCGTCGAAGACGGCGACGAAGGCGAAGTTGCTGTGGGATCGAGACGCGCTCTACTTCTTTGCCGAATTGGAGGATCACGATCTGTTCGCGGACATCACCGAACACGATGGGATGACGTGGTTCAACGATGTCTTTGAACTGTTCTTCAAACCGGAGCGCGACAAGCCGGGCTACTACGAATTCCAAGTCAACGCGGCCGGAACGACGATGGACATGTTCTTGCCTCAGCGCGGCATCAAGGATTTTGAGAAGTCTGTCCGCGACGGTGAGTTCCGGTTTGAAGCCCGCGTCAAAACGGACGGCACGCTGAACCAGCGGACGGATCGCGACACCGGTTGGACGGTCGAAGGCCGGATGCCGTGGACCGACTTTCTGCGGACGGGCGGGCGTCCGGCGGTTGACGAAGTTTGGAAGTTCACGCTCTGCCGCTACGACTATTCCAAGGAGTTCGATCCGGCGGAGTTATCGGCCGTCGCGCCGCTGCAAGCGGCGAACTTTCATCAGCACGAAGACTACGCCGACTTGAAGTTCGTTCGTTCGACGGGCGGTGAGAACAAGACTGTTGCGACCGCCTTCAATCCGCTCGCGCCGTTGCCGCGACTGACAACCTCGCGCGTGACGGGATCGCCCGAGCCGCCGCTGCCGTATCAAACCGTGAAGCGTTACCCCCAGTTGAAGCTCACGTTTCCGATCGCCGTCGCGCACCAACCGGGCAGCGACCGGATCATGACCGTCACGCAAGACGCTCCGTTTTCGTTGACAACGATTCGACGGTTCGTCGATGCGGAAGACGTTTCGGAGAGCGAGGTCTTGCTGCCGTCGGATGACCGCGTGGCATACGACATCGCGTTCCATCCGAACTTCGTTGAGAACGGGTTCGTGTATGTCGGGCACAACCGGCCGAAGGCAGTGGTGGAGGAAGAGAAGGCGAAAGGCGCAGACCCCTCACCCCCGGCCCCTCTCCCCGCAGGGCCGGGGCGAGGGGTGAAAGAAGCGGACACCAAGAAAAAGGAAGACGCGAAGAAGGGCGAGAAGTATTCGATGATCTCGCGGTTCAAAATGAATCCGCGTCCTCCCTACGAGTTCGATCCGCAGAGTGAGGTCACGATCATCGAGTGGGCCTCGGACGGTCATAACGGCGCGGCGATCGCCTTTGGGTTGGACGGCCTGCTCTACGTGACTTCGGGCGATGGCACGTCAGACAGTGACACCAATTTGCGAGGCCAAGACTTGTCGAAGCTCACCGCCAAAGTCTTGCGGATTGATGTCGATCATCCGACCGAAGGGAAGCTCTATTCAGTGCCGAAAGACAACCCGTTCGTCTCCCATCCGAACGCCGTCCCCGAGACGTGGGCTTACGGACTAAGGAACCCGTGGCGGATGACCGTTGATCGTCAGACCGGTCACATCTGGGTTGGCAACAACGGGCAGGACTTGTGGGAGCAGGTCTACTTCGTCCGCAAAGGGGACAACTACGGCTGGAGTCTCTACGAAGGGAGCCACCCGTTTTACTTTGGCCGCGAGCTGGGACCGACTCCCCATGTGAAGCCCGCGCTCGAACATCATCACCACGAAGCGCGGTCACTCACCGGCGGCATCGTGTACTACGGGACTCAGCGGCCCGAGTTGCGGGGCTGCTACATCTACGGCGATCACTCGACGGGCAAAGTTTGGGGAGCGCGACACAACGGCGAGAAAGTCACCTGGCATCAGGAACTCGTCGATACGCCGGTCCACATCACGGGCTTCGGGACCGGCTCGCGCGGCGAACTGCTGATCTGCGATCACGCGGGATCGGGCGACGGCGGCTTCTTGTCGCTCGTGCCGACTCCGCCCGCAACGCCTCAGCCGAACACTCCTGTCTTCCCGAAGAAGCTCAGTGAGACCGGACTGTTTCGTTCCGTGAAAGGCCACGTCGTTGAGCCGGCTCTGATCCCGTACTCGGTCAACGCGCCGCTCTGGTCGGACGGCACGGGCAAGGCGCGGTTCATCGCGATCCCCGGTGAGAACCCAAAGATCGACTTCACGACCAACCGCGCGTGGGGCTTTCCTAACGGGACCGTGCTGGTTAAATCGTTCTCGCTCGAACAGACCGACGGGGACGCGAAGTCGTCGCGCTGGGTTGAGACTCGCCTCATGACCAAGCAGCAGAACGAATGGGTCGGGTACTCGTACCAATGGAACGATGAGCAGACCGACGCGACGCTCGTTGCGAAGGAAGGACTGGATCGCGAGTTCGAGATTGCTGCGAAAGAAGGTTCGCGCAAGCAGGCGTGGCATTACCCGAGTCGCACCGAGTGCATGGTCTGTCATAGTCGCGCGGTCGGCTTCGTTCTCGGGCTGAGTACCGTGCAGATGAACAAGGCTCACGACTACGGTGAGACGGCTGACGGAACGAAGCACGTCGAGAATCAGCTCGCTGTGTTGGAGCGACTCGGTCTGTTCCACAATCTCGATTGGGCAGCCGATGCACGGACGCGACTGAAGGACGAGTTGAAGCAAGCGGGGCACGATGAGGCGACCGTCAACAAGCATCTCGCCGACGCGAAGCCGCTGTCCGGCCAGCGTGCCTCGGTGAAGTCGTCACTGTTGCCGACGGCTCCCGCGACGTATCCGCATCTCGTCGATCCTTACGATCCGAACGAGAAACTCGATGCCCGCGCGCGGTCGTATTTGCACAGCAACTGCTCGATCTGCCACGTCGATGCGGGAGGCGGCAACGCGCAGATGCAGCTCGAATTCGTGACGGCTCGCGACAAGATGAAGCTCATTGATGCGGTGCCTGTCCACGACAAGTTCGGTCTGCCCGACGCCCGCCTCGTCGCGCCGGGCCATCCGGAACGGAGCGTCTTGTTGCATCGAGTCGCCATGCGCGGGCGAGGCCAGATGCCGCAGTTGGCTACGTCGCGCATCGACCAACCGGCGGTCGAGATGCTGACCGAGTGGATCAAGCGAATGGAGACGGAACGCCGCGCCGATGCGGCTCCGTTGCCGATGCTCACGCCGGCTCAAGCGGGGCTGAATGCCGAGAAGCTGGCTGAGATCGACGGACTCGTCGCGACCGCGCTCTCGGAAAAGAAGTTGCCCGGCTGCGTGATTCTGATCGGTCGGCCGAACGGCATCGCGTGGCTCAAAGTCTTCGGTGACAAACGGCTCGAACCGGATCGCGCTGTCATGACGGACGACACCGTGTTTGACCTCGCCTCGCTGACGAAGCCGCTCGCCACCGCGACCTCGGTGATGAAGCTGGTCGAGCAGGGACAGGTCTCGCTCGATGATCCCGTGGTGAAATACATCCCCGAGTTCAGTGTCGAAGAGAAAGCGACGATCACGCTGCGCGATCTGCTCGTGCATCGGAGCGGTCTCATTCCGGACAACGCCATCGCGGACTACGCCGACGGGCCGCTCAAGGCGAAGGAACGCTTGTTCGCGCTGAAGCTGTCCGCGCCGATTGGCTCGAAGTTCATGTACTCGGACGTGAACTTCATGGTGCTGGGTGAGATCGTGTCGCGCGTGTCGGGCCGTCCGCTGAATGAGTTCGCACAAGCAGCCCTCTTCGCGCCGCTCGGCATGACCGAAACGGGCTACCTTCCCAGCGAACCCCTTCGCCAACGAGCCGCTCCGACCGAGCAGCGCGGCGGGAAGTGGATTCAAGGCGAGGTTCACGATCCGCGTGCGGACAAGCTTGGTGGCGTCGCCGGACACGCGGGACTATTCGGCACCGCGCGCGATCTGGCTCGATATGCGACCGATGCGATTGCAGGGATCAATGACGATCAGAGCCGCGTCCTCAAGCAAGCGACTTGGCAGACGATGACGACTCGCCACACGATCACCGGTACGGACAAACAAGGCCAGACGACCAGCGACCTGCGCGGCATCGGCTGGGACATGCAGTCGCGATTCTCGACCAATCGCGGGACGAAGTTCTCGGACCAAGCCTTCGGCCACGGCGGCTTCACTGGCACGGCGATGTGGATCGACCCCGAACAGAAGCTGTACGTCATCTTCCTGAGCAACCGCGTTCACCCGAACGGCAAAGGCTTGGTCAACCCGCTGATTGGCAAGATCAGCGAGATTGTGGTTGAGGCGATTCTGCCATGAGCGACGAGTGGTCGCAAAACGGGATCACGGTCTTTAGAGTGGTTGCCCACGGCAAAAGTAGGGTGCGTGGAGGCTCCGCCTCCGACCAAAGTAGCCATCATCGCTCCGCGTGATGAGCCTCGAGAGATCAGACGCCCCCTTGCGAAAGGCTCATCATGCGGAGCGATGATGGCTACTTTGCTCGCCCTCGCTCACGCTGCGGGTTAGTTTTTGCATTGGCCACGGTCCCTGTTCTCAAAGAAGGATTTGTTGCGTGAATTACGATGTGTACGACAACCCGCTGATCGGCCGATATGCCTCAGCGGAGATGAGCCAACTGTGGTCGCCGCAGACCAAGCATTCGACGTGGCGGAAGCTGTGGGTCGCGTTGGCGGAGTCCGAGGCGGAGCTGGGGCTGAACATTTCCCAGCAGCAGATTGCCGAGCTGCGTGCTCAGGTGGACGACATCGACTTTGCGGCCGCCGCGCGCTACGAACTGCAACTGCGGCACGACGTGATGGCGCACGTTCACGCTTATGGCGATGTCTGTCCGACGGCGCGGCCGATCATTCATCTGGGGGCGACGAGTTGTTACGTCACTGACAACACGGACCTCATTCTGATGCGGCGCGGCTTGGAGATGCTGCGATCCAAGCTGGTCGCGACCATCGACCGGCTGGCGAAGTTCGCCGAGCAGTATCGCGCGTTGCCGTGCCTCGGGTTCACGCACTTGCAGCCGGCGCAGCCCGTGACGGTCGGCAAGCGAGCCACGCTGTGGTGCTACGACCTCGTGCTCGATCTGGAAGAGCTGGAGCATCGCATCGCAGCGATCAAGCTGCGCGGGGTGAAGGGGACGACAGGGACGCAGGCGACGTTTCTCTCGCTGTTCAACGGCGATCACGACAAGGTCGAAGAGTTGGATCGCGTCGTCTGTCACAAGCTCGGGTTCTCGGCTGCGTATGCCGTCACCGGCCAGACGTACTCGCGCAAAGTCGATGCGCAAGTGATCGACGCGCTGGGGGGGCTGGCTCAATCGGCTCACAAGTCCGGCTCTGACTTGCGACTGCTGCAAAGTCGCAAGGAAATCGAGGAGCCGTTTGAAAAGCATCAGATCGGTTCATCAGCGATGGCCTACAAACGGAATCCGATGCGGTCGGAACGGATGTGCGGGCTGGCTCGATTTGTCATGAGTCTCACGTCATCGGCCGCTCAAACCACGGCGACGCAGTGGATGGAACGGACTTTGGACGACAGTGCCAATCGCCGGTTGACGATCCCACAAGCGTTCCTCGCCACCGATGCCATCCTGATTCTCTACCGCAACGTCGTCGATGGCTTGGTCGTTTATCCCAAGGTCATCGCGAAGCATCTCGACGAAGAGTTGCCGTTCATGGCGACCGAAGAAATCCTGATGGCGGGCGTTCGCGCGGGCGGCGATCGCCAAGACTTGCACGAACGGATTCGCGTTCATAGTCAGGAAGCGGCTCGGCAGGTCAAGGAGCAAGGTCGAGCGAACGATTTACTCAGTCGTCTCCAAGCCGACGCGGCCTTCGCGACGGTCGATCTGACGGGGACACTCGACGCGAGCCGCTTCGTGGGCCGCGCTCCCGAGCAGGTCGATGCGTTCCTCGAAAACATCATCGAACCGATCCGCAGCCGGTACGCGAGGGAGCTCGAACAGACCGCCGATGACCTGCGGGTGTGAGATTAAGTTTGACGTTTCCGACAGAAGTGGTGAGCCGGACGGCGTCAGCCCAATGGCACTCACTTTGATGAGCCGGAACGCGCTAGCGTCCGGTTCGGACACAAGAACAACGACAAACCGGACGCTAGCGCGTTCCGGCTCATCAT